>DASZIR010000010.1:0-35036 GCA_035948995.1 Paraburkholderia sp.
AGGCAGTCGGCCGTCCTGCGCTCGTATCTACCGGCGGGCCTCAAACTTGTGGAAGTCTCGAGCATGCCGGACGCCGTCGCGAAGTCGGTCGACGACTTTCTGGAGGCGGTTGCCGAGGCGATTGCGATCGTGCTGGTGGTGAGTCTCGTCTCACTGGGCGTGCGCACCGGGATGGTGGTCGTCATCTCCATTCCAATCGTGCTCGCGGTCACGGCACTGTGCATGTATCTGTTCGATATCGGCTTGCACAAGGTCTCGCTCGGCACGCTCGTGCTTGCGCTCGGGCTGCTGGTGGACGATGCGATCATCGCCGTCGAGATGATGTCGGTGAAGCTCGAACAGGGCTGGAACCGCACCCGCGCCGCTGCGTTCGCGTACACCAGCACCGCGTTTCCGATGCTGACCGGCACGCTCGTCACCGTGTCAGGCTTCCTGCCGATCGCGCTGGCGAAGTCGAGTACCGGCGAATACACCCGCTCCATCTTCGAGGTGTCGGCCATTGCGTTGATCGCGTCGTGGCTCGCCGCCGTGGTGCTGATTCCGCTGCTCGGCTATCACATGCTGCCGGAGCGCAAGCGCCAGGATCACGAGGCACACGACTACGAGCACGATATCTACGACACCCGCTTCTACACGCGGCTGCGCGGCTGGATTACCTGGTGCATTGAGCGGCGCTTCGTCGTGCTGACGATTACCGTCGCGCTATTCGTGGTCTCACTGCTCGGTTTCACGCTGGTGCCGCAACAGTTCTTCCCGAGTTCGGACCGGCCTGAATTGCTGGTCGACGTCCGGCTGCCTGAAGGCGCGTCGTTCGAGGCGAGCTTGCGCCAGGCGCAGCGGCTCGAAAAGGCGCTGGCTGGGCGCCCGGAAATCGATCACACAGTGGACTTTGTGGGCCAAGGCGCGCCCCGCTTCTATCTGCCGCTGGACCAGCAATTGCAGCAGCCGAATTTCGCGCAGTTCGTGATCACGGCCAGGTCGGTCAAGGACCGTGAGAAGCTCGCGCAATGGCTCGAACCGGAATTGCGCAACCAGTTCCCGGCGATCCGCACGCGCCTGTCGCGTCTCGAAAACGGGCCGCCGGTCGGTTACCCGGTGCAGTTCCGCGTCAGCGGTGACGACATTGCCACGGTGCGTTCGATCGCCGAACGTGTCGCCGCGACGATGCGTGCTGACCAGCGCACGACCAACGTCCAGTTCGACTGGGACGAGCCGGCTGAGCGCTCGGTGCGCTTCGAGATCGATCAGAAGAAGGCGCGTGAGTTGGGCGTCACGTCAGACGATGTCTCGAGCTTCCTCGCCATGACGCTGTCCGGCTACACGGTCACGCAATACCGCGAACGCGACAAGCTGATCAGCGTCGACCTGCGCGCGCCAAAGACCGAACGCGTCGATCCCGCGCAGCTCGTCACGCTGGCGATGCCTACGCCGAATGGCCCCGTGCCGCTCGGCACGCTCGGCCATATGCGTTACGACCTCGAGTACGGCGTGATCTGGGAACGCGACCGGCAACCGACCATCACCGTGCAATCGGACGTTACGGCCAGCGCGCAAGGCATCGACGTGACGCATAGCGTCGACAAGGCGTTGAGCCCGATCCGCGCGACGCTGCCGGTCGGCTACCGGATCGAAGTGGGCGGTTCGGTGGAAGAAAGCGGCAAGGGTCAGACATCGATCAATGCGCAAATGCCGATCATGATCATTGCCGTGCTGGTGCTCCTGATGATCCAGTTGCAAAGCTTCGCGCGCGTGCTGATGGTGGTGCTGACCGCCCCGCTCGGCCTGATCGGCGTGGTCGCCACGCTGCTGCTGTTCGGCAAGCCGTTCGGCTTTGTCGCGATGCTCGGCGTGATTGCGATGTTCGGCATCATCATGCGTAACTCGGTGATTCTGGTCGACCAGATCGAGCAGGACATCGCTGCCGGATACAAACGCTTCGATGCCATCGTCGGCGCGACGGTACGGCGCTTCCGGCCCATCACGCTGACTGCGGCGGCGGCCGTGCTGGCGCTGATTCCGCTGCTGCGCTCGAACTTCTTCGGACCGATGGCCACCGCGCTGATGGGCGGCATCACGAGCGCAACGGTGCTCACGCTGTTCTATCTGCCCGCGCTGTACGCGGCCTCGTTCAGGGTGCGCGGCGACGAACGCGAGCCGCCGGCACTGTCGACGCAAGCGTCGCATTCGGGAAATTGACCATGGCTAAGTCCGTCTTCAAACGTGTGGGGCGTGCCCGTGCCGTGATGGTGAGCGGCGGCGCCCTCGCGCTCGCCGCCTGCTCGTTCGGCCCCAACGGCAACCCGCCTGCGATGCCGGAACCGGCGCACTACGGCGCCGAGCCGCAGCCCACGCAGACCGTTCCCGCACAAGGCGTCACGCAGCAGTTCGTGGTGGGTGCGAAGCCCGTGCCCACGTGGTGGCGTCTGTATCAGTCGGGCGACCTGAATGCGCTGGTCGATGAGGGCCTGCGCAACAGCCCGACGCTCGCCGCAACCGACAAGGCGCTGACGGCCGCGCGCGAGCAATTGCGCGCCCAGATCGGCAGTTCGATGCTGCCCACCATCGATGCCGGCGGTCAGGCAGCCCGGCAGCGCGCCCTCGCGATCCCTGAGGCCGGGCCGAACACATTCCTGTACAACACCTTCGTCGGCCAGTTGCAGGCCCACTATACGATCGACCTGTTCGGCGCCTCGCGGCTTGCCAACGCGGCGCTTTCGTCGCGCGTCAACGAGCAGGTGTATCAGCTGGAATCGGCACGGCGAGCGCTGGCGGCCAACATTGTCACGGCCGCAATCACAGCAGCGGCGCTTCATGCGCAGATCGACACCACCGAGCGGCTCGTCACGCTGGCCAACGAACAGGCGCGCGACACGTCGCGGCGCTACGACCTCGGCGCGGTGTCGCATGCCGACATGTTGAGCGCGCAACAGAGTGCGGCGTCGCTGTCAGCGAGTTTGCCGGGCCTGCAGCAACAGTGGCTGACCACGCGGCATGCGCTCGCGGTACTGCTCGGCCGCACGCCCGATGCGGCGCCGCCCGATCTCGATCTGACGCAATTGCATGTGCCCGAGCAGGTGCCGGTGGTGGTGCCGTCCGAACTGCTGCGCACGCGCCCGGATATCCAGGCCGCCGACGCGGCGCTCCAGGCCGCCGCGGCCGATGTGGGCGTGGCGACGGCGCAGATGTTCCCGAGCCTGTCGCTGACGGCCTCGATGGGACAAGGGGGTTTTAGCTGGCCGGTGGCGCTCTCGGGCGCGGGGGCGATCTGGTCTGTTGCCGGTTCGCTGTCACAGCCGATCTTTCATGGCGGCGCACTGCTCGCGCAACGCCGCGCGGCGCTCGCGACCTACGACGCGGTCACCGCGCAATACAAGCAGACAGTGCTCACCGCGTTCCAGAACGTGGCCGACACACTGGCCGCGCTCGAACACGATGCCCAGGCACTCGACGCTGCGAATTTCGCCGCGCGAGCGGCACAGGGTATCTCCGACGAGACCGCGGCGCGCTATCGCCTCGGCGCCGTGCCGGTGTCGGCGGCACGCTCGAGCGAGCAGCAGTTCCGCAATGCGCGGCTCGATGAGATCCGCTATACGGGCGCGCGCCTGACCGATACGGCGGCGCTGTTTCAGGCCATGGGGAATCCGCCGGTTGAGGCGGCGGGGGCTACGAGTGCAACGGGTGCTAGCGCGTCGCCGGCTGGCGCCTCGATGCCGATGTCGGCCTCGCAGGCCGGCGGCATTGCGTCCAACTGATCACGGCGGCGCCGCGACGGCGCTGCCGCTTTGCGTTGCAGCCACGGCATTGCTCCTGGGCCTTGCCCGAACACCGGTGGCTGGCAGCAGCCACTCGCTCAATACACCGCCGGCTCGCCCACCGGCCGATGCTTGAAGCGCTTATGCACCCAGTAGTATTGATCGGGAATCCGGCGCACCTGAGTTTCGAGGAACTCGGTAATGCGGCGGGCATCGATGGTTGGATCGGCGGACGGGAAATCGCTTAGTTCTTCGAAGATCGTCAGCTTGTAGCCGCGATAGTCCGGCAACACCTCGGTGACGAACGGCACCACTCGCGCATTGCCCGCCCTGGCCAGACGCGACACTGACGTCAGCGTACACGCCGGCACGCCGAAGAACGGCACAAACACCGAGTCGCGCAAACCGAAGTCCATGTCGGCGGCCAGCATCACCGGCTTGCCTTCGCGCAGCACCCGCAACGCGCGGCGCACGCTGTCGCTGCGCGGAATCATCTCGGTGCCGAAGCGCGCGCGCTGGCGCTTGGCCATCTCGTCGAACAGCACGTTCGACATCGGCGTGTACAACGAAGCGACCGGATGGCGCGTCGAATACATCATGCAGCCGGCCTCGATACCCACGAAGTGAAAGCCGACGAAAATCGTCGGCCGCAGGTGGGCTTCCGCCAGATCGATGGCGCTCTCCACTTCCACCAGCCGGGAGATGGCCCGCGCATTGCCGAACCATTGCGGCCCACGCTCGACGTAACTGCGAATTACATGACAGAAGTGCGCACGCGCGAGACGCTCGCGTTCGTCATCGCTCATGTCCGGAAAGCAGAGTTTCAGATTGGTATGGACAACCCGGCGGCGCGTGCTGGGAATGCGGTACAGCAGCCCGCCAAGCCCTGTGCCGATGCGTGCGACGACGCCGTAGGGCAGGAATGCAAAGGTGCGCAGCAATCCTGTCATCAGACAGAGGAGAATTCGACTTTTCACGGAGGATCCGGTTGAATGCGGCGTTACAAGCCATCTACCTGCCTCAATCTGACGCTGAGGTTGAGCGATGAAGTGACTGGCGCGCGTCAATACCGGGTACCGCGCTGCGCTTGAATCGGAAAACGGCCTGTCTCGCTTTGCGGCGCGATAGGAACACGAATGCGCTGGAATATTAAACCGGATTTACCGCATTCAGGAGTGGTCGGTAGAAGTTACATTATTACATTAGATCACACCGTAGCTGAAGAGAAGCTGAGGCGCATCAACGAGTGCGCTGCACCCGCTTGCCGGCGGCCAGCGCGAGGCGGCGCGCCCGGGTCGTCACGACCTGGACGCGCCCGCAGCATCACGGTTTGTTCGACTCAAACAGGTTCATGATCTGCTGCTTCTCGGTCGACGACACGTCCGGTGGCGTCATACCCGCCGGACCCACGCCGCCGACGGCGTCGCTCGCGCCGGCGAGCGGGTTCGCCGAATCGAGGCCGATACTGGCGATGAAGCCGTTCCCCGGGGTCACATCCGTATAGAACAGCTCGCCGTCGACCGTCGTCACCGTATCCGGCATCGCGGGCTCCGCCTGTGGCACGCCGCGCAGCGCACGCCCCATGTAATCGACCCAGATCGGCAGCGCCAGTTGCGCACCGAATTCGCGGCTGCCGAGGCTCTTCGGCTGGTCGTACCCCATCCATGCCACCGCCACCAGCGACTGCTGGTAACCGGCAAACCAGCCGTCCTTGGCATCGTTCGTCGTACCGGTCTTGCCCTGCAGGTCCGAACGATGCAGCGCATTGGTGCCGGCGCCGGTCCCGGCGGTCGCCACCGAATGCAGCAGGCTGTTCATGATGTATGCGTTACGCGGGTCGATCGTGCGCGGCGCATCGCGGCCAGCGGTGATCGGCTGCGCCTTCGAAATCGGTTCGCCGCGCGCGTCCGTCACTTCGTTGATCAGATACGGATTGATCCGGTAGCCGCCGTTGGCAAACACCGAATACGCTCCCGCCGATTGCAGCGGGGTCACGAGCCCCGCGCCGAGTGCCATCGGCAGGTACGGCGGGGTCTTGTCGGCGTCGAAGCCGAAACGCTGGGTGACGAAATCCTGCGCGTACTTGGTACCGATGAACGACAGAATACGGATCGACACGAGGTTCTTCGACTTCTGCAATGCGACGCGCATCGGCATCGGACCGTCCGGCTGGTCGTCGTCCTTCGGTTCCCACGCGTCGCCGCCCGGCGTGCTCGGCGGGAAATAGAGCGGCGCATCGTTGATGATGGTGGCCGGTCCAAGTCCCTTGTCGAGCGCCGCCGAATAGATAAACGGCTTGAAGCTCGAACCCGGCTGACGCCATGCCTGCGTCACGTGATTGAACTTGTTCTTGTTGAAGTCGAAGCCGCCGACCAGCGCACGGATCGCCCCGTCCTGCGGCGTCAGCGATACCAGCGCCCCCTCCACCTGCGGCAGTTGCGTGATCTGCCAGTTGCCCTTGTCGTCGGCGACGAGGCGCACGATCGAACCCGCCTTGATACGCAGCGCCCCCGAGGCGCGCGTGCCCAGCGCGGCCGCCACGAAGCGCAGGCCGTCAGCGTTGATGGTTGCCTCCGTGCCGTCGAGGAACTGCGCCTGCACTTCTTTCGGACTGGCCGCGGTGACCACGGCCGCGACGATCTCGCCGTTGTCCGGGTGATCGGTCAGTGCATCGTCGATCGCCTGATCGCGATCGTCGCCCGGCGGCGGCAGTTCGACGTAGCCTTCCGGTCCGCGATAGCCGTGACGGCGCTCGTAGTCCATCACGCCCTTGCGCACCGCCTGGTACGCGGCGTCCTGATCGGCGGAATCGATCGTGGTGATGACGTTCAGGCCGCGCGTATAGGTCTC
This sequence comes from Paraburkholderia sp., assembly GCA_035948995.1. Taxonomy (GTDB): domain Bacteria; phylum Pseudomonadota; class Gammaproteobacteria; order Burkholderiales; family Burkholderiaceae; genus Paraburkholderia. Next base: position 6,603 of record DASZIR010000010.1, read on the forward strand.
GTCCTTGTACTGCGCGTACATCATCTGCCGCACCATTTCCGCCACGTATTCAGCGTGCACGCTGTATTCGTTGCCCGGGTTCTTGGTGTGAATCTCTTCCTTGACGGCCGCGTCGTACTGATCCTGCGTGATGTACTTCAAGTCGAGCATGCGCTTCAGGATGTATTCCTGACGGATCTTCGCGCGCTTCGGATTGACCACCGGGTTATATGCCGACGGCGCCTTGGGCAAGCCAGCCAGCATTGCGCATTCGGCCAGCGAGAGGTCTTTCAGGTCCTTGCCGAAATACACGCGCGCCGCCGCCGAAAAACCGTACGCACGCTCGCCCAGATAGATCTGGTTCATGTACAGCTCGAGAATCTGATCTTTCGTGAGCGCGCGTTCAATCTTGTACGCCAGCAGCATCTCGTAGATCTTGCGCGTGTAGGTCTTCTCGCTCGAGAGGAAGAAGTTGCGCGCCACCTGCATCGTGATCGTGCTCGCACCTTGCGATGCGCCGCCATGCAACAGATCGGCAGAACCCGCGCGCAGGATGCCGACGAAATCGACGCCGCCGTGCTCGTAGAAGCGATAGTCTTCGATCGCGAGCACGGCCTTCTTCATCTGGTCCGGAATGTCCTGGAAGCGCACCAGGTTGCGCCGCTCTTCGCCGAACTCGCCGATCAGCACGTGATCTGCCGTATAGACGCGCAGCGGCACCTTCGGGCGATAGTCGGTAAGCGCGTCGAGCGACGGCAGTTGCGGCCCCATCACGACGAGCGCGTAGCCGAGGATCAGCGCACCGACCACGGCGAGGGTCGCCAGCAGGCCGACGAAGGACAGCGCAATGCGCGCGCCGAGCGAACGGCGCCGCGGCTCATCACGGGCGTCGTCGTTACGTCCTGCAGTGCGGTGATGGGAATCCCGGTCTGCACTACCCGGAGAATGCGAGGATTGCGGTCGTTTGATGATTGGCATGACTCGAATAGTTGGCGCATCAATGCACGCCTGCTGCGGGCGGCACATTCCACCGCGCGGCCCTACGCCCCCGGCTGGCCGCACGGCGCGCCCGGACAGGGTTCGGCCCAAACGGGGCCCGCGCAACGCAACAGCGCATTTTAAAGAAATCAGACGCTGCCCAAGGCGATTTTTTTGTAAAAATTCCCTGGTGATGGTTCCCCGAGGTTCGGTGCTGTCCTTTTGTAAGGCTGCCTGTGTGCGGCACGCCACGGTTATCAACAGAAAATGTTGAAAGGCCTGTGGACAAGCCCGCCGCAAACCTCACAAGCCTTTGATGTCACGGGATTTTCACTCGCCGCCCGTTTCGCATCGGCGCAACTCGCCTTATGATGGGCTTGTCTCACCGCATAATAGTGTGACCGCGCGCAAAATCAGCCGTTCGACGCCAACAAGTACGCGAGCAGACCATGAACAAGCCCAGCGAACGCATCGTCGTTTTCGTGACACCTGCCCAGAAACGCGCCATCGCCGCCAGCGCAGAAGAACTCGGCATCAGCGTCAGCGAACTGATGCGGCGCGCGGTGCTGAGTTTCGGCGCCACCAGCGAACCGGTGAAGGCCGCGGGCATCGTCGACAGGCTGCGCGCGCCACGCGCGCCGGACGCGCTCAACGAAGCGCTGGAACGGGTCGCTCGCGGCACCCACAACGCACGCGCAGCGCTGCCCGCCGCATTGAAGAAGGATGCGGCCGCCCAGCCTGCAGACGCGCAGCAGGCTGCACGCGAACCCTTGCTGCCGCCCGATGTGCTCGCCGCCCTCGTGCGCACGCCTGAGGAGGAAGCCGCGGCTGCCCAGGAGCAGGCCGTGGCGCGCGTTGCCGCGGCCAAGGCGGCCGCGATCGGCCCGCACGGCGACGCTCAGGTCAACGGTACGCCGCCCGAACTGCCGGTCCTGCGACGGCGCGTGCGTATCGAGACCCGCCGCGATGAAGACGATCCGCGCAGCGATCCGAGCGCGGAAGACGGCCGTTTCGCGTGATTGTCCCGTTCGATGCATTTCGCGTCGCGTTTCACAAACGTTGAAATATTCCGCAGGCCCATGCGCGGAATCGACGTTTGAAACCCGCGTGAAACGAAGCTTTAAGACGGTTTTAAGACATCGCGTGGTGTAATATCCGCCAGCGGCTGAGCCCCGGGCTTCTGCTTTACCCACAGGCGTCATGCGGCAGTCAAACAATTTACGGTGCCGCTATTGCAATTCGCACGCGTGCCCCGACTTCCGCAGCGGCTAGCTGCGCAATACTGCGCGCAGCGGCGTAAACTGGTGGTTAAACGCGCCTGGGTACCCGGCGCCGATTTCATTCTACGGAGGTATTCATGTCGCTAATTGACAGCATCTCGCGCACGCTTAAAGGTCTCCTGAACGACGCTGCCGATTCCGTGCAAGACCCGTCGCGCGATTCGCGCCAGATCGTGCGTGAACTCGACGACAGCATCGCCAAGGCAGAAAACTCGCTGATCGAGATCCAGGCGCAGGTCGCCACCCAGCAAAGCAAGCGCGACGTTGCCGCCGACAAGGCGAAAAAATACGAAGACGGCGCGAAGCGCGCGCTGCAATCGGGCGACGAAGCGCTCGCCCGCGAAGCGCTCGGTGCACAAGCGACCGCTGAAGCGGAGCGCGATGCCCTTGCGAAGGAGCTCGCTACGCTGGAGCCGTCGGTCGATCAGTTGAAGAGCCAGATCGACGATATGCGTGGGCGCCGCAACGACCTGAACGCACGCTCGAACATCCTGCAAGCCAAGCAGCAGATCGCGCAAGCCAAGGACGTCGCAGCGACAGCGCTGGGCGGTATCGGCGGCCAGAATCTCTCCGAGGATTTCCAGAAGCTCGAGGACAAGGTGGCGTTGTCGAATGCGCGCTCAGACGCCCGCCTGAATTCCGCCGACGTGAAAAGCGGCAAGGCGCTCGACGACAAGCTCGCCGATCTGAATCGCGGGCCGTCGGTCGAAGACCGCCTCGAAGCCTTGAAGAAGCAGTTGAACACCCCGGCTCAGTAACACTGGGCACACCGGGTGTGACGCAGCGCCGGCAATCGTGCGGCGCTGCGTGTCACACCGGAGACCGATTGCCATGGAGACGGGCGTAAATCCGTCCGGCCCGAAACATGAAAAAACTTCTAGCAGCTGCGTTCGCGTCGCTGATGCTGGTGTCCGCCGCGGCCTTCGCCGTGCCGAGCGCGCAGCAGATCGAATCGGCGATGGCGCAAGGTAACTGGCAGCAAGCCGACGCCGGGCTGAGCGAAGTGCTGCAGGCGCATCCGAACAACGCGCGCGCGCACTATCTGTACAGCCAGGTACTGGATCGCGAAGGCCGTTCCGCTGATGCGCTCGCGCAACTCCAGCAGGCCAAGACGCTCGATCCGCAGATCCGTTTCACCGACCCGACCCGCTTCGCGCAGACCGAAGCACGGATCCGCCGCGACGCGGAACGTGGCGGCGTGGCAGCGGGCCACACCAGCAATCCGTTTGCGCAGCAGAACACCGGATCCGTGCAGCAGCAAGCGGCGATGGTGCCGCAGGCGCCGCAACGGCATGGCCCGTCGATGGGTATGTGGATCGGTATCGTGGTGCTGCTCGGCGCGGTTGCGCTGGTGCTGCGCTGGACGTTGCGCCGGGCCCGCACGCAGGATGATTCGCGCGCCGACGACGATCGCCGCACCCAGCTCAAACGCGCCACCGACCTGCTGAACGCAGTGCGCTCACTCAAGCTCGACGTGAAGCTTTCCACTGCGCCGGGACATGAGGCGCTGGAGAAGGAAGTCGAAGGCACCGAAGATCAGTTGCGCAGCCTCGTCGAAGCGCTGTCGAACAGCAAGAATCCGGTGCCGCCGTATCAGCTCGACGAACTGGAGCAAGGCGTCGCCAGCCTGAAGGCACGCGCGGAAGGCCGTCCCGATCCGAATGCGGCAGCGCCGGCCACCTCGACTGGCTCGGCTTACGCGCGCGAAGCGGAGCGCTTCGGCAATCCGCCGCAAGCACCCTATCCGTATCCGCCGCCGCAGCAGCCCGTCATCGTGCAGCAAGGCGGTGGTTTCGGCAGCGGCATGGGCGGCCTCCTGACCGGCGTGCTGCTCGGCGAGGCGCTCAATTCGGGCCGCGAGCGCGAAGTGATCGTCGAGGATGAAACGCGCCGTCGTGGCGGCAACAACGACAACAATAACAACGACGGTGGCCTCGATTTCGGTCAGGGCTCTAACAACTGGGACGACGGCAGCGGCGGTGGCGGCGTCGACATGGGCAACGACGACTCGGGCGGCTGGAGCGACACCTGATCGATCGGCGCCGCGTGTCAGTGTCCTCCCCGGACACCCCGCACGCCGGATGTATCCATAAGAACCAGAACAGGCTCCCTGAAGGTATTCAGGGAGCCTGTTTCTTTATGCGCTCGCCGCACGTGGCTTCTCGTGCTGTGCGAGTACCGCGGCGCCGGCGAACAACCTGACGATAAAGCGCTCCGCATAGTCGACCAGCGCCTCGCGGTGCGCGGCATTGCTGATGTACTCGTGCGACAGATGAAACAACTGCAGCACGATCTGCGTGCAGATCTCATCGACCGTCGCACGCGTGAGCGCCGGCATCAGGTTGAGTTGCACGACATCGTCGGCCATTTCAGCGGACACCTCGTGCAGATTCTTGCGCACGGCATCACGCAAGGCCGGTGAAGTGCCGTGATACTCGGCCAGCGCGCTCAGAAACGCCTCACGGTTTTCGAGGGCGAACCCGAAGAACGCCGCGCAGGCGCGCCGCGGCACGCTCTGCGGTTCGTCGTGGGCGGCAAGCCAGCGCTCGCGCCGCAGCATGGGCCGCAGGCGCCGGCTGACCCATTCGACCGCTTCGCATGCCAGATCGTCCAGCGTGTCGAAATGCCGGTAAAAGGTGTTGGGGTTCAGACCGGCCTCGCGCGCCACTTCACGCAGGCCGAGCGTCGCAAAGCTGCGCCCGCCAGCGGTCAGACGCAACGCGGCTTCAATGAGCCTGCGTTTGCCAGGCGCGAGATCGAGATCTGAATCGGGTGCGGATTCCATAGGCTTCAATCAGGGCGCGCCCCGTGCGCGCAACGTTTGAACTGTAAACCATCTTGACGTCAGGTGCACAGTTGTCTACCCTGCGCGTTACGGAGTAGACAACTGTAGACGTCGGTCTACGTCCTACTGCCCGATTCCAAAGCGCACCCGTCGCGTGCGCGCGCACGAGTATCGCTTCGCGCGCTGATTCTTGTCTCAAGGCACAGACCCTCTACTCACTCAAACGCTCAGGGCAATCAGGGAGACGGACATGGCAAGCCTCGAAACCGCTCAGCATGCGCAGACCGCGCCGCTGCCGCCCCGCTCCCTCGCCGCGCGTCTGGGCATCACCAGCGTGCCGCGCGAGACGCTGCGGCGGCGCTACACGCAACGCGGTTCGAAGTTCATCAACATCATGGGCGCCGAGGTGCACTATGTCGAAGAAGGCAGCGGCGCGCCGATCGTGATGATTCACGGCTTTGCGTCCTCGCGGCACACGTGGGACCGGGTCGCCGACGAACTGTCACGCAGCCATCGCGTCATCCGGCTCGACCTGCCGCCGTTTGGCGTGACCGGGCCGCTGCGCTCGGCATCCGGCACGATCGAGACAATGGATATGCCGACCTATCGGCGCTTTATCGATACTTTCATGCAGGCGCTCGGCATCACGCGTGCGACGCTGATCGGCAACTCTCTCGGCGGTCTCATCTCATGGGACTACGCGGTCCGCCATCGCGGGACGCTCGAGCGGCTGGTGCTGATCGACGTCGCCGGCTTTCCGATGAAGCTGCCGATTTACATTGGCCTCTTTAACAGCGCGATGGTGCGCATGAGCGCGCCGTGGTGGCTGCCCGAGGCGATCATCAAGAGCGCGGTGCGCAACGTCTACGGCGATCCACGCAGGCTGGCGGCAGCCACGCTGCGACGCTATGTCGAGTTCTTCCACGGCGAAAGCACGCGTGCGGCGATCGGCAAGATGGTGCCGACCCTCGAGTTTGCCGACCTCGAGTTTGCCGACCTCGACACCGACGTGCTGACGACGCTCGACGTGCCATCGCTGGTGCTATGGGGTGCGAAGGACCGCTGGATTCCGCCCGCGCATGCAGCGGAATTCGCCCTCCGTATTCCAGGCGCGCAATCGGTCATGTATGCGGGGCTCGGGCACATTCCGATGGAGCAAGCCCCCGAGCGGGTGCTGGCCGATTTGCGGGCGTTCCTCGCCAGGGAGATCGCGGGCACGGGTTCGGTGCCTGCGTGATGCGGGCACTCGTACCCGCGCCGCGCTGCAAGGGGAAACGTCAGCCCATATCGTTAGCCAGTCCGCATGGCGGAGCGCCTGCACGAAGCATCCCCATGCCGTTCGTCACGGGTTCGAATTGGCGTATCCCGCATAGACACGGGTCATATAGACGAATTCGACCGTACCGTTCTGCGCGGTACGATCGAACAGGTCGCGCAATGCGATCAGCATCGGTTCGTGATTGGGATGCCCTGCCTTGGGCGCATAGGACGACGACATCAAGCGGCCTTGCAGACCGTCGTAATCGAGCGGCTGCAGATTCGGAAAGCTCGCCTGATGGGCGAAGCCGTCGCCGAACCAGGCGGCCATCTGCGCATCGTCGGGATAGCGCTCGGCCACTTCGGTGTAGTCGACGCCATGGCGTTTGAGGAGCGCTTCATAGCCGGTAAGAAACGGTGAGCCTTCGAGCAAGCGGCTGTTCCAGAACAGCGCTACCAGCCCCTGCGGCTTCAGGATGCGGGCAAATTCGCGCCGCGCCGTCACGGGATCGAACCAGTGGAATGCCTGGGCCGCGATGACCAGATCGACGCTCGCGTCGCCGAGCGTGGTTGCCTCCGCCGTTCCTGCAACACTGTGAAATGCATCGTAAGACTTCAGCCATGCATTCGCCGCTTCGCGCATGGCCTGATTGGGCTCGACGGCGATCACCGGATGACCCGCGTCGAGAAAAAGCTTCGCGGAGATTCCTGTCCCGGCGCCGATATCGGCCACCTGGGCGCCGGGAGCCAGTCCCAAGGTATCGCGCAGGAAGCTGACGACGTCGTGCGGATAGCTCGGCCGGTACCTCACGTAATCTGCAACACGATCGGTAAAACGCCGCGTGGAATCGCTCATGAACGTGGCCTGATTTCGTTTGACGGGAGCTTTACGTTACCCGAATTCGCGCGGCCGCGCCGGGCCGCACGCGCTCAGCCGCCGCCTCCGAGCAGGCGCAGCACGTCCCACAGGAATTTGAAGGCCAGCACGATCAGCTCCCACAACTGGTAGAGCTGCTGCCAGCCTGCGAGGAACGCGAAGGCTTCGATCATGTTCAGTCAAACGATGGACGGTAGCGGAGCCGGCAGCGCGAGCCGGATGCAACAGCGCCTGGCGAAGAGCCACGGGCCACATCATATAGACCTCGGGATACCCCGTATCAAGTCGCGCGCCGGGGAGCCGTCAATACAGTGAGAATACGCGGCATCCGTGCTGGGTAACCGTGCAATCCGCGCCATCAAGGAGACGGTCATGACGCGCTTTAGCTTTCGCCGGGTGGGCCGCGCGCCGTCGGTTGTCGACGACATTGCCGCACAGGCGGGCAAACTGGGTATCGAGATCTGCGACGTCTCGGGGCACGTAGAGCAAGTGGCGGCACGGGTGCAGCGCCAGGCGCAGGTGTGCCGGTCGCTGCGCGAGGCCGCAGCCCTGACGATGGCGGGCAATCACCGGATTGCGACCGCCGCGCGCGAAATGCGTGACGTCACGACCCAGGCCGCCAGCGGCGTCCAGCAGTCGCGACAGACGCTGGAGGCCTCGCTTGCCGATATCCACGGGCTGGTCGAAGGCGTCACGGTCATCGAGAGCCAGATTGGCGCGCTACGCGCAGCGCTTGCGCATGTGAGCCGCGTGTCCGAGGAAATCTCGCTGATCGCACGCCAGACGCACCTGCTCGCGCTCAACGCGGCGATCGAAGCGGCGCGCGCGGGCGAATCGGGCAAGAGTTTCGCGGTGGTTGCCGCCGAGGTAAAGAACCTGTCGGCGAAGACCGCGCAGGCAACCGGCCAGATCGAGACGACGCTGGCCCAGCTCACCCGGCAGACGGAGCAACTGACTAACGAGGGCTCCGTCAACACGGCACGTGCGCATCGGGTGCGCGAAGGCACTCGCAGGATTGGCGAGGTCGTGCATTCGACGGGCGAGGCGATCACGCAACTGAACGCGGAAGCGGGACAGATTGCGACCCTGACGGGCGAGATTGAGAGTCAGTGTAACGGGCTTGAAGCGCAGGTGCTGGAGATGGCGAGCGGCGTGGAGGATTCGAGCAGGAACTTCGTGCAGGCGAAGGACCGGCTTGGCAATTTGCTGGGGGTGTCGGAGACGCTGATCGAGCTGACCGCCGCGACGGGCGTGGAGACGACGGATACACGGTTTATTGAAGCTGTCCAGCAGACGGCGGCGAAGGTTGGCAAGCTGTTCGAGCGCGCGGTGGCGAGCGGTGAGCTGACGATGGCGGACTTGTTCGATCAGACGTATGTACCGGTTCCGGGGACGAACCCGCAGCAGGTCACTACGCGGTTTACTGCGTTTACCGATCGGGTGTTGCCGGCTGTGCAGGAGCCTGTGCTCGGGCTTGATCCGCGCGTGGCCTTTTGCGCCGCGGTCGATGTGCGGGGGTATTTGCCCACTCATAACCGGAAGTTTTCTCAGCCGCAGGGCGACGATCCGGTTTGGAATGCGGCGAATTGCCGGAACCGGCGGGTGTTCGATGATCGCACCGGGCTGGCGGCGGCGACGCATACCAAGCGGTTTTTGTTGCAGACGTATCGGCGTGATATGGGGGGTGGGGAGTTTGTTTTGATGAAGGATGCGTCGGCGCCGGTTTTTGTTGCCGGGAGGCATTGGGGTGGGGTCAGGGTTGGGTATAAGGTTTGATGGTTTTTTTTGCCTTGCAGGCGGCTGTTCTTGTTTGCCTGGGGTGTTGGCCTTTCCTTGCATTCTTATTGGTTTATTGGGGTTGCCCCCGCTTGGCGGCGCAACTGGGCACGCGTCATCCCGTTCTTCGACTATCCGCCGGAGATCCGCAAGGTGATCTACGCCCCGAAGCAAGTCCCCTTGGGGGACACGACAAACGCCATCGAATCGATCAACACGAGCCTGCGCAAGGTGACCAAAACGCGCAGCTCGTTCCCGACCGATGACGCTGTCACCAGGCTGTGTTACCTCGCACCCGACAACATCAGCAAGAAGTGGTCGATGCCGATCCGGGACTGGAAGGCAGCCCTGAATCGCTTCACCATCCAGTTCGAAGACCGCCTGTTGCCGGGTTAAATTCAAACCCGCTTACACAAAATTCGGCCCCCCCCACAGGGGCAACGCCAATAAACCAACAAGAATGCAAGGAAAAGCCAACACCAAAACCAAACAACCCAAAAAGCGCCCTGCAAGGCAAAAACAAACCATCAAACCGCCATAGCCATCCTCTTCCTCTCACTCCGTTGCATAAAGTGATTCCCAACAATCACTCCAACGGTAACCACCCCAATAAACAAGGTAGCCAACGCATTCATCTCGGGATTCAACCCAAGCCTTACGCGAGAGAAAACGACCAGCGGCAAGGTAGTCGACCCAGGCCCCGACAAAAACGCCGACAGCACCAGATCATCAATAGAGAGAGTAAACGACAACAACCACCCAGCAACCAGCGCCTGAGAAATCAACGGCAGCGTAATAGAGAAAAACACCCGCAACGGCGTCGCCCCAAGATCCAGCGCCGCCTCCTCAAGCGAAGGATGCAACTCCCTTACCCGCGACTGCACAATAATCGCGACATAAGAAATGCAAAGCATCACATGCCCGATCCAGATCGTGAACACACCGCGCCCAGCGGGCCACCCGATCCACTTGGCCATTTCGATAAACAGCAGCAGCAGCGAAATCCCCTGGATCACCTCGGGAATCACCAGCGGCGCGTTGATCATCCCGGTATACAACGTAAAACCGCGAAACCGCCCCATCCGCGCCAGAACAAAACCGGCCCACGTGCCGATGAAAACCGACGCAAACGCCGTCATCAAACCAATCCGCAACGACAACCAGGCCGCCGCAATCAGCTCGTCGTCACCGAGCAGCGCGGCATACCAGCGCGTCGAGAAACGCGTCCACACCGTCACCAGTTGCGACTCGTTAAACGAATACACCACCAGACTGACAATCGGAACGTACAAAAACAGAAACCCGATCCCAAGGGCAACGATCTGCAAGATGCGACTCGGCTTCATTAGCGCTTTTCCTCCAGCGCCTTCGCCTGCGCATACTGGAACAGCGCCATCGGCACCAGCAGCAGCAGCACCATCGCGCACGTCACCGCCGAGGCCATCGGCCAGTCGGCATTGTCAAAGAACTCATTCCACATGACGCGGCCAATCATCAACGTATTCGCGCCGCCCAGCAATTCCGGAATCACGTACTCGCCCACCGCCGGAATAAACACCAGCAGACACCCCGCGATGATCCCGTTCTTCGACAATGGCAACGTGATCTGCCAGAACGCCTTCCACGGCTTCGCGCCAAGGTCGTAAGCGGCCTCCAGCAACGTGATGTCCATCTTCACCAGGTGCGCGTAGAGCGGCATCACCAGAAACGGCAAATACGAATACACCATGCCGATATAAACGGCCGTGTTCGTGTGATACAGCTCGACCGGCGTATGAATCAGGCCAATCGACATCAGGAAGTTATTCAGCAAGCCGTTGTTCTTCAGAATCCCGATCCACGCATACACGCGGATCAGGAATGACGTCCAGAACGGCAGCATCACCGCCATCATCAGGATATTGCGGGTCGCCGGATTCGAGCGCGCGATGTAATACGCCATCGGGTAGCCAAGCAGCAGACACAGCAATGTCGACACCGCTGCCACCACCACCGAATTCACATACGTCGCAAAGTACAGGCTATCGGTGAGCAGGAAGGCGTAGTGCGACAGGTCGAGCGCGATGTGCACCACGCCGTCCTGGATGGTCGTCAGTTCCGTGTACGGCGGAATGCCGAGCTGCAGGTCGGCAAAGCTGATCTTCACGACCAGCAGGAACGGTACGAGGAAAAACAGCAGCAGCCAGATGAACGGCCCGGCCACGACCGCGGTGCGGCCGGTCAGGCCGAAGCGGCGCACGGGCCAGGACGCGAATGAACTCAGCGCGCGTTTCATGACGTCAGCACCACTCCCGCAGAAGCACTCCAGCGCACATAGACCTCATCGCCCCACGTCGGCGGATCGATCTCTGAGAGCGCGAGGCTCGTCACGTTCGCCACCACCGTCTTGCCGCCGTCGAGCTTCACGTGATACAGCGAATAGCCGCCCATGTAAGCGATATTCGTGACGACACCCTTGCCCCAGTTGTACACGCCTTCGGGTGGCTTGCGCGTGAGCGCAATGCGCTCGGGCCGCACCGAGACCGTCACCGGCATGCCGAGCGGCCCCGTGATGCCGTGGCTCACGTACATCCGCACCGGCAAATCCGCGGTCTCGACGAAGATGTGATCCGGCTCGTCTTCGACAACGTTGCCGTCGAACAGGTTGGTCGAGCCGATGAACTCGGCCGAAAAGCGGCTGTTCGGATATTCGTACACTTCATGCGGCGTGCCGAGCTGGATGATCTCGCCTTCGCTCATCACCGCGAGCCGCGCAGCCATCGTCATCGCCTCTTCCTGATCGTGCGTCACCATCATGCAGGTGACGCCGACCTTGTCGAGAATGTTGACCAGTTCGATCTGCGTGCGCTGGCGAATCTGCTTGTCGAGTGCGGACATCGGCTCGTCGAGCAGCAGTAGTTTCGGCCGCTTGATGAGGCTGCGCGCCAGGGCGACGCGCTGCTGCTGGCCGCCCGACAACTGATGCGGCTTGCGCTTGGCAAAGCGCCCCATCTGCACGAGGTCCAGCACGGCCTGCACGCGTTCCTTCAATTCGGCCTTCGGCACGCCTTCCTGCTTCAGGCCGAAGGCGACGTTCGCCTCGACCGTCATGTGCGGAAACAGCGCGTACGACTGGAACATCATGTTGACCGGCCGGCGATACGGCGGCATCTGCGCGAGGTCTTCACCGTCGATCAGGATCTTGCCGGAGGTCACGGTCTCGAGACCGGCCAGCATCCGCAAGAGCGTCGACTTGCCGCAGCCGGAACTGCCGAGCAGCGCGAACAGCTCGCCCTTCTTTACCGACAGGTTCACCTGCTTGACCGCAAACGTCTCGCCGAACTTCTTGACAACGTCGACGATCTGCACGAAGTTTTCCGCTGCATCACCCGCAACGGCATAGCTGCCCAAGGGCGGCGTGCCGACCCCTGCCAGCGCACCCGACTGGTCACTGCTCATGATTTGCTACTTCACTCCCGCGTTTGACGAACAAAGCCCCCGGTGAACACCGGGGGCTTGATGATGATGTCTGTCTATCGACCATTAAAGCCGCGGGCTTTAGCGGCCGGACTTGAATTCAGTCCACAGCCGCGTCTGCAGCCGCTGGATTTCCGGCGGCAGCGGCTTCAGCAGGAACAGCGTCTTGATGACATCAGGCGGCGGATAGACGGCTGGATCGTTCGCCACGTCCTTGTCGACATACTTGCGCGCTTCGAGGTTCGCGCTCGGGTAGTAGACCTCGTTCGTGATCGCGGCGTGGACCTGCGGCGTCTCGATGTAGTTGATCCACTCGAGCGCGGCTTCCATGTGCTTCGCGTCCTTCGGAATGGCCATCACGTCGAACCAGACCGGCGCGCCGCCCTTCGGAATGTAGTACTCGATCTTGTACGCCTTCTTCGCTTCGACCGCACGGTGCTTGGCGATCACCACGTCACCCGACCAGCCGTAGGCGAAGCACACGTCGCCGCCCACCAGGTCGTTGATGTAGCCCGACGAGTTGAATTGCGTGATGTACGGGCGGATCTTCTTCATCATCTCGAGCGCGGCACGATAGTCGGCCGGGTTCGTGCTCATCGGATCCTTGCCGATATAGTGCAGCGCCGCCGCAAACATCTGATCAGGCGCGTCGAGCACGGACACGCCGCACGTCTTCAGTTTCGAAATGTATTCGGGCTTGAACAGGACGTCCCAGTTGTCGAGCGGGACGCTCTTGCCGAGGATCTGCTGGGCCTTGGTGACGTTGTAGCCGAGACCCGTTGTGCCCCATGCCCAGGGCACCGCGTACTTGTTGCCCGGATCGGCGCCGGCGACGAGCGCCATCAGCGACGGGTCGAGGTACTTCAGATTGGGCAGTTTCGATTTGTCGAGCGGGGCGAAGATGCCCGCTACGATCTGCTTGCCGGCGTAGTTGCTGGTCGGCACGACGATGTCATAGCCGGAATTGCCGGTGAGCAATTTGGCCTGCAGCGTGTCGTCGCTGTCGTAGTTGTCGTATTTGACCTGGACACCGGTCTGCTTGGTGAAGTTCGGAATCGTGTCCTTGGCGATGTAGTCGGACCAGTTATATACGTTCAGTTGCGTATCTTTTGCTGCCGCCGTCAACCACGGTGTGGCGCACAGCACAAGCGCCGCCAGTTGGCTCACCACCAGTTTTTTCATCCCGTTCTCCAATCCTGATCGGCTCAGACCGATCGTCCACTCCACGCGCCGCAGCGCACCGCCTGCGGCTCCCCAGAAAAACCCGAAAACTACCACTAATTATTGCGCGCTTCAAAAAAAATGCCAGGCTGTCGCGCAAAGGGTACGGCGGATGCCGCTCGCGGCTATATGCCAGCGTGCCGCGCCGCCACAAAATGCGCGCAATTTTAGCGGGTTATCGCCGCATGTCCACCCGGAAAAAAACACGGGCGGTTACCTTTTTCCCGACGTACCGATTTCACGGCGGTTTGGCGCACCCGTTGCGTGTGTATTTTCAGGCACGCTCTTCTCTTTATAGGCTGCGCCGCCAATATCGCCTGCGATTTCGCCAGCTAACACCACCGTGCCGCCGTACCCAGGGCGGCCGGCATGCTCGAGACAGCGATCGCGCACGGCGAGCGCCGAAACCTCCTGCCTTGTGAGTCAACCGATAACCCTTCGGATCGCTTTCAGCCTCTTTGATGACTTGAGCAGTCCGGTGTCAGGTACGTGCAGCGGGCTGGCTTGGTGTGGCATTGATAATGCGAACCGTACACTGAAGTCTTTTTGTAAGCCATCCGTTGCCATGACACATCGTAACGCCGCCGGCCCCGCCCATGCGACGACCGCGATACTCCGACCGCCGCGCGAGGCGAATGCGCCGCATCGGTTAACATAACGGCACTTCCCGGCTTCCCGTCCCAAGGTTTTCGATGGCTTCGAATCTTCACGCTCTTCCTGACAGCCCGTGCATCGGCGTCTGCTCCACGCTTTTCGACGAAATCTGCAAGGGTTGCGGGCGCACGGCGACTGAGGTGTCGAACTGGGTCTTCCTCACGGACGAGGAAAAGCATGCGGTCTGGGTGCGCATCGAACAGGAAGGCACGGCGATGCGGTTCAAGTACGACAAGCTCTGAAGCGCACTACCGCGCTTGCCGTCAGAACCGCATACCTACACCGAGCCCCACCACGACCGGGTCGATGTTCAGCCGGCCCAGCGCTTCGCCGCCAAGCGATGCGTCCGTTCTCATCCAGATCTTCTTGATGTCTGCATTGACGAACAGAGACTTCGTGATCTGCACGTCAACGCCTGCCTGCACGGCCGGCCCGAAGCTGTGGTTGGTCATTGAAACCGGCTGGCCGCCCACGTTCAGGCCGTTGTTGTAGAAGTACGTGTAGTTCACGCCCGCCCCCAGGTACGGCCGGACGCGGCCCTGATGGTTGAAGTGATATTGCAGCAACAAGGTGGGCGGCAGCACGTTCACGCCGCCGAGGTTACCGAGGCTCGACGTCACCTGATGACGCGACGTGCCAAGAATCAGCTCGACGCCGAGATAGTCGCGGATCATGTAGGTCAGATCCAATTCCGGCACGATCGCGTTGTTGACCCCCACATTCAGCGCCGCCAACGTGTTGGTGGTCTCGACGTTCGGGATGATACTGATGGCCCGCAGACGCACGAGCACATCGCCCGCGTGAATGCCGTTCATATCGTCATTGCCAGCCGCATGAGCCTGCGGCATCGTCAAGCCCGATCCCAGTAGGCACGCTGCGGCAACGGTGGTCTTGATTGCGTTCCTGATTCTGATCTTCATGTTCTTCCCCGTTTTATTAAAAGGCTGAGGGGATTCTCGAAGGTCTGACCACGCGCTGCGTTGACTGGCGTCAACCGAGCGAAAACGCCCATCGGCCTGCGACAGCGGGTCGCGCCACGCCGGTCAAGAGCAGTTCGATCAGGTCGTGCACGCTGCGAATCGCACTCCCGAACGGCAGCGCCTCACGGCCGCGAAAAAACAGCCCGTTGGTAACGTCGCCGCGCAATGCCGCGGCGAGCCGCGTGTCGATGCAGAAGTGTCCGAACTTTTCGATGCCGTCGCGCAGACCGCAGACGCTCAGGCATTCGAGCGCGGTTGGGCAGGTGCTTTTCCTCGCGCCGATCTTCTCGCGGATGCGGGTCTCGTTGCGCAGATAGCGCGTGAGCCACGGCGTCTTGACAGCGCGTGCCGGCAGCCCCGTCACGCTGACGAATCCGACGATGTCGTCGGGCGTGGCCTCGGCCAGCACACGTTTGAAGTTCGGATGCGCGTCGCCCTCTTCCGTGACAGCAAATGGCGTGCCGATCTGCACACCGTTGGCCCCGGCCGTGAGGCACCCACGCACGGCTTCGTGACTGTTGATGCCGCCGGCGGCAATGAGCGGTACATCGTTCTTGCTCAAGCCGAGCGACGTGAAGATCGGCTCCAGTTCTTCGAACACGCGCGCAAAGTCGAAGCGCCCGTCGTTCATGTCCGCGAGGTTCGTCACGCCGAGATGGCCGCCGGCATGCGCCGGGTGTTCGATCACAATCGCGTCCGGCAAACGCCCTTTTTTCATCCACTTCTTGAGGACGAGTGCGATGCCGCGGCTGTCCGAGAGAATGGGAATCAAGGCGATGTCCTGGCCTTGCGTCATATCGGGCAGGTCGAGAGGCAACCCCGCGCCCATCACGATCGCGTCTGCACCTTGCTCGCAGGCAACGCGCACGTAGTCGGCGTGAGCGTTGACCGCCTTCATGACGTTGACGGCGATCATGCCGTGACCTTCGCTCAATGCACGAGCCGCGTGAATCTCGCGAGCGAGCGCAGTGAGATTGGCGCTTTCCAGCGTCGCGCGATCCGGATTCGCCCGGCACAACTCGACCAGATCGGCGTGATGGTGACGCAGATCGATACTGGCGATGGTGCCGACCGCGCCCTCGCGTGCCACGCTGCCGGCCAGCCTATGCGCCGAAATACCAACGCCCATGCCACCTTGAACGATAGGCAGCAAGGTCCGGCCGCGGATCACCAGCGGTGCAAATGAATGGGATGAGAACATGAGGCCCCGCGTCGACGAGATAAAACATCGATAGTCGCCATTCGGGCGGCGTGCGCATTGCGGCACATCAAAGGAAAAGAGCGTGCGCCCCGGCGGGCACACGCTCCCTTGATCCCTATCATGTGCGATTCAAAACCGGCGCACGTCAGGCATACGACAAACCTCGAGCTCGCGTGAGGTTATCGCGACATCATGTTCATGCCGACGTTATGCATCACCCACACCGTGCCGCCGATCAGAATGATGGCGGCCACCGCCGTATAGCAAAGCGCCATCACATTCCATCGCTAACCGGACGACGTGTTCAGGTGCAGGAAAAACACCAGATGAACCACGATCTGCACGAGCGCAAGCACGGCCAGCACCAGCATCGCCGACTGCGGTGGCAATACACCGCGCATGACCAGGCCAAACGATACCGCCGTCAGCAGCACGGCCAGCACGAAACCGGCGAGATAGCCGCGCAGGCTGCCGTGCCCCTCTTCTTCATGAAGCGATTGCGTATGAGCCATTTAGCGCACGCTCCCAAGATAGACAAACGTAAATACGCGGATCCAGACGATGTCGAGAAAGTGCCAGAAGAGACTCAGGCACGCGAGACGCGTGATCTCACACTGCGACATTTCGGGCCTGAGGACGATCTGTACGGCCAGCACGGCCATCCAGATGAGACCGACCGTCACGTGCAAGCCGTGTGTGCCGACCAGCGTGACGAACGACGAAAGGAACGCGCTGCGGCTCGGACCTGCGCCCTCGGCAATCGGGTGCGAAAACTCGTTCGTTTCAAACCAGAGAAACGCAAGCCCCAGCGCAAACGTGACGGCGAGCCAGCCCAGCACAACACCCGACCTACGCTTGTGAGCGCCGGGCATCGCGAAGCCGTAGGTCATGCTGCTCTCCAGCAGCACGGCGGTCTCCATTGCCACGCCAGGAATGTCGAACAGGTCCTTGCCCGACGCGCCGCCGGGAAATTGATGTGCCATCACGGCGAACACCGCAAACAGCGACGCGAACAGCGCGCAGTCGGTCATCAGGTACAGCCAGAACCCGAATACCGAATGCGAAGGAGCGTGTTCGCTTTCCAGTTCGGCCAGGGTGGCGAAATTAGTTTTTTGCAGCAGTAGTTGACCTCCGCAGCGGCAAGCACGTTCTCACGTTTCTCTTCGATTGCCCTGACCGTTTCGGCGGAAATGGTGTAGCCGCCGTTGTCGCCGAAGCTGCGACCAGTCAAAGCGAGGCAAAGGGTGCCAGTGCAGACAGCAGAAACCGCGACGCAATCGCGGGCGCGGCCACGGCGTCGGCAAAGCAATTAGGGGAATTGACTGCAGGAAAACTGAGGAGGGGTTGAAGCGCGATCGAATCGCGTTACCGCGAGATCCGCGTTGTACTCACCGGCCGAGCCAATGAGGACAACGCAGGTGCATCAGGTATAAAACAGCCCGAAGAGCTTACTGTACGCCCTGGCTTGCGAGGAAGTCCTCGTAGTTGCCGCCGAAGTCGTACAGCGTGCCGTCGGTGCGCACTTCGATGATCCGGTTCGCCAGACCGCTCACGAATTCACGGTCGTGCGAAACGAAAACCAGCGTGCCTTCGTACTTGTCGAGCGCGATCTGCAGCGACTCGATCGACTCCATGTCCATGTGGTTGGTCGGCTCGTCCATCAGCAGTACGTTGTGGCGGCCCAGCATCAGCTTGCCCCAGATCATGCGGCCCTTCTCGCCGCCCGACAGCACCTTGACCGACTTGCGGATGTCGTCCGCGTTGAACAGCAGCCGGCCCAGCGTGCCGCGCACCGATTGTTCGTCGTCGCCTTCCTTGCGGTAGTTGTCGATCCACTCCATCAGCGTGACGTCGTGCGGAAACTCTTCGTACGTGTCCTGCGGCATGTAGCCGATGTTCGCGTTCTCGGCCCACTTGACCGTGCCGTGGTCGGTCTTCACGCCGCCCTGCAGCGAGCGCAGCAGCGTCGTCTTGCCGGCGCCGTTCTGGCCGATGATCGCAATGCGCTCGCCCGGCTGCACGCTGATGCTGAAGTTGCTGAAAATCGTCCGGTCGTACTTCTTCGTGATGGTGTCCGCGACCACCGCGATGTTGTGCAGCTTCTTCTCGTACTCGAAGCGGATGAACGGGTTCTGCCGCGACGACGGCTTGAATTCCTCGATCTTGATCTTGTCGATCATCTTCAGACGGCTGGTGGCCTGACGCGCCTTCGACTTGTTCGCCGAGAAGCGGCGCACGAAGTCCTGCAGGTCGGCAACGCGTTCCTTCGCCTTCGCGTTGGCGTTCTGCTGACGCTCGCGGGCCTGCGTGCTGGCCAGCATGTAGTCGTCGTAGTTGCCCGGATAGACCTTCAGCGTGCCGTAGTCCATATCCGCCATGTGGGTGCAGACCTGGTTCAGGAAGTGTCGATCGTGCGAGATGATGATCATCGTCGAGTTGTACTGGTTGAGCACGTCTTCCAGCCAACGGATCGAGTTGATGTCCAGGTTATTGGTCGGCTCGTCCAGCAGCAGCACGTCCGGCTTCGAGAACAGCGCCTGCGCGAGCAGTACGCGCAGCTTCCAGCCCGGCGCCACGTTGCTCATCGGGCCGTTGTGGTCTTCGATCGCAATACCGATGCCGAGCAGCAGTTCACCCGCACGCGCTTCGGCGGTGTAGCCGTCGTACTCGGCAAACTTCGCTTCGAGTTCGGCGGCGTGCATGTAGTCGTCGTCGGTGGCGTCCGGATCCGCGTAGATCGAGTCGCGCTCGGTCATCGCGGCCCACATTTCCGTGTGGCCCATCATCACGACGTCCAGCACGCGCACATCTTCATACGCAAACTGGTCCTGGCGCAGCTTGCCGAGGCGCACGTTCGGTTCGAGCATCACGTTGCCCGAGCTCGGCTCCAGATCGCTGCCGAGGATCTTCATGAACGTGGACTTGCCGCAGCCGTTCGCACCAATCAGGCCGTAGCGGTTCCCTTCCCCGAATTTGACCGAGATGTTCTCGAAGAGGGGCTTAGGCCCGAATTGCATGGTGATATTTGCGGTAGACAGCACGGCGCGTCCTTTGAATGATTTGCGGCGAACAACCTAATATTTTAGCAGGTTATCAAGAAGTTAGCCCGCTCGCGCGCTCCGCCGGCGCGTAACCGGCCCTTCATTCCTCCTTTACTGGCCCCTCACCGGACCTTCCGCTGGCCTTCAGTTGGCCTTTAGCCGGTCGTCAGCCGGTCGTCAGCCGCCGCGCGGCGTCTGCGGCGCGCACGCCATGCAGGCCCGCCTCGACGCGTCCCCCTTCGCCCGGCAAACTGGGCACGCGGTGCGCCCTCACTCGGCAGCCCGCATGGGGCGCCATTGCCTATACTTTCCTCACTGACCTGAAAAAGAAGGAGGAGGAGATGAACAAAGACCACGTCTACAAGCAGATCGAGTTGACCGGCTCATCGACCAAGTCGAGCGACGATGCAATCCGCACCGCGATTGAAAAAGCATCCAAAACCTTGCGCAATCTGCACTGGTTCGAAGTGACCGAAACGCGGGGCCAGATCGAGGACGACAAGGTCGTGCACTGGCAGGTGACCCTCAAGGTCGGTCTGCGCATCGAGTAAGCCGCTGTTGTTGAACGCGCCGGCTATCGCAGCGGCGCTAAAGCAAGGCGTCGCAGGCAGCCAGGGCGAAAAAAAAGCTGCGCCCACCGGACGCAGCTTCTGAAAGCAGCGGCTGCTAAACCGCCGCCTGGTCGACTATTGCCGAGCGCCCGTGAACGGGCGCCCATGGCCATCACTTCGGCAGCGAGCCGTCGACACCATCGACGTACCAGTTGACGCGCTGCAGGTCCGCGTCGCCCAGCGTCTTGCCGGCCGGCACCTTCATGGCGCCCGATTGATCCTTGATCGGGCCTGTGAACACGTCCCACTTGCCGCTTGCGAGCTGATCGCGCTTCGCATCGACGTCCTTCTGACCATTGGCCGGAAGCGCCGACGTATTGATGTCTTCAAGATTGACGGCCTTCTGCGGAATGCCCCACCACACCGGATCGTTCTTCCACTTGCCGTCCAGCACCTGCTGGACCGCCGCCGTGTAGTACACGCCCCAGTGCCCGACCACCGAGCCGAGGTGCGCGTCAGGGCCGAACTTCTTCATGTCCGAATCCCAGCCGAAAGCGTGCACGTGCTTTTCCGAAGCGGTTGCCAGCGTCGCGCTCGAATCGGTGTTCTGCAGCAGCACGTCCGCACCCTGGCCGATCAGCGTTTCCGCGGCCTGCTTTTCCTTGCCCGGATCGAACCAGCTATTGATCCAGATAACCTTCGTGTGGATCTTCGGATTCACCGAGCGCGCGCCAAGCGTGTACGCGTTGATGTTGCGGATCACCTCGGGAATCGGCACCGAGGCGACAAAGCCGAGCGTGTTGGTCTTCGTCACATAGCCCGCCGCAACACCGGCCAGATACGCGCCCTGATACATCCGCACGTCATAGGTGCCGAAATTCGGCGCCTTCTTGTAGCCGGTTGCGTGCAGGAACACCGTGTCCGGGAAGTCCTTTGCGACCTTCAGTTCGAAATCCTGGTAGCCGAAGCTCGTGCCGATGATGATCTTGTTGCCCTTGTTCGCCAGATCGCGGAACACGCGCTCCGAGTCGGCCGATTCCGGCACGTTTTCGACTCGCGTGATCTTGATCTTGTTGCCGAACTTGGCTTCGACTTCCTTTGAACCCGCGTCGTGCGCGAAGGTCCAGCCCGCATCGCCCGGATTGCCAAGGTAGACGAATGCGACGCCCGGCGCGTCTGCGGCCTGCGCGGTTTGCGACAGCGTCGCACCGAGGCTGAGCGATACAGCACCCAGCGCCGCGGCGGTCAGCAGATTTCTTCTCTTCATGTTTTCTCCTGTCGTGTGATTGATCGATTCATTTCTGCGTGTTCAAAGGGGGGGTCGATGGCCCGGCTAACCTGCAGCAAAGAAAGGCTTACCGAGCGATGCCGGCGCGTTCAGACGGATCGTGTTCGGATTGCGGGAGATCAGCACCAGCACCACGATCGTCGCCACGTACGGCAGCATCGCGAGAAATTGGGTCGGCACCGGCACGCCAATTGCTTGGGCGTAGAACTGCAGGCCCGTCACCGCACCGAACAGCAGAGCGCCGATCAGCAGGCGCCCCGGGCGCCACGTCGAGAACACCACCAGCGCGAGCGCGATCCAGCCGCGGCCCGAGGTCAGCTGCTCCTGCCACAGGTGCAGATTGACGATCGAGTAGTAGCCGCCCGCCAGACCCGCCATGCCGCCGCCAAACGCCACCGCGCCATAACGCACGCCGATCACCGGGAAGCCCACCGAATGCGCCACCTGCGGCGACTCGCCGACCGAGCGCAGCACGAGGCCCGCACGCGTGCGGTACAGGAACCAGCCCACTACGGCGAACATGAGGAACGCGAGGTAGTCGAGCGGCGTGAGGCTGAAGAACGCGGGGCCCAGCACGGGAATCTTCGAGAGCAGCGGGATCGCCCACACGTCGATCGTTGCGCGCACGGCCGCCGACGTATACGGCTTGCCGACGTACGCCGATAACCCGATGCCGAAAATCGTCAGCGACAGGCCGGTGGCGACCTGATTGGCCAGCATGGTGAGCGTGAGAAAGCCGAACAGCAGCGACATGGCGAGCCCGGCCACAATCGACGCGAGCACGCCGAGCCATGGGTCACCGGTGATCGCCGTCACGGCGTAGCCGCTGACGGCGCCCATCAGCATCATCCCTTCCACGCCGAGATTGAGCACCCCCGATTTCTCGGTGACGAGTTCACCGACGCCCGCAAACATCAGCGGAATCGCGGCGGTGACGGCGCTCGAAGTGAGCGCGCTAGCTTGTTGAATATCCATAAGATCGCGTCGGGGAAAATCAGTGGGCTTGCGCTGACACCGTACGGCGGCGCACGCGGTAATTCACAAACAGGTCGGCGCCGAGCAGGCAGAACAGCAGCAGCCCCTGGAACACGCCGGAGAGCGCCTGCGGCAACTGCATCGAGGTCTGCACCGCTTCACCGCCCAGATACAGCAGCGCCATCAGGAGGCTCGCCAGCACGATGCCAACGGGATGCAGCCGGCCGACGAAAACCACGATGATCGCCGTGAAGCCGTAGCCCGGCGACCACGTCGCCTGCAACTGGCCGATCGGACCGGCGATTTCCCCCATGCCCGCCAGACCTGCGAGACCGCCGCTGATGAGAAGCGAGGTCCAGATGGTTTTCTTGTCGGAGAAGCCGGCATAGCGGGCGGCGAGCGGCGCGAGGCCGCCAACGTTCATACGGAAGCCGGCAAAGCTCTTGCGCATGAACACCCAGACGAGCGGAATGGCGATCAGCGTGACGAAGATCGACGTGTTCAGACGCGTGCCGTGCAGGAATTTCCAGTGCCAGTCGCCGGAGAAAGTCGGGTACAGCGCATCGCCGCTGAACATCTCGGAGAGCGGGAAGTTCATGCCTTGCGGATCGCGCCACGGGCCGCTCACGAGATAAATCAGCAGTTGCGTCGCGACGTAGGTGAGCATCAGGCTCGTGAGAATCTCATTGGTGTTGTAGCGGCTCTTCAGAAATGCGGGAATCGCTGCCCACACCATGCCGCCGAGGATACCGGCCAGCATCATCGTGGGCAGAATCCACCAGCCGCTTGCCTGATCGAAATAGATCGCGACGCCACTCGCCGCGATGCCGCCGAGCACCATCTGCCCTTCGGCGCCGATGTTCCAGACGTTCGCGCGATAGCCGATCGCGAGGCCGAGGCCAATCAGGCACAGCGGCGAGGCTTTGAGCAGCAGTTCGGACCAGCCGTTGACATTGGAGAGCGGCTCGATAAAGAAAGCGTGCATCGCCTCCAGCGGGTCGCGGCCGACGAGGCCGAAAATCAGAAAGCCGATCACCAGCGTGAGCAGCGCGGCAATCAGCGGCACGGCGAGTTGCATCGTGCGCGATGGTGCGGTGCGTGCTTCGAGTCGATACGGAAAGATCATGAGTCAGGGTGTGAGCGTAGGGTTGTGCGTGATGGTTCGAGTGTGCATTGGCAACGTTGATCAGGCATGCGCCGGTTCTTCAGCCGAAGGCGCCGCGCCCTCTTCCTTGCCGCCGAACAGGCCCGCCATCCACCGGCCGATCTCCTCGGCATTAGTGTCGCCCGTCACGCGCACCGGTGACAGCCGGCCACGTGCAAGCACGGCAATACGGTCACAGATATCGAACAGTTCTTCGAGCTCCTCGGAAATCACCAGAATCGCGACACCGCGTGCCGACAGATCCAGCAACTGCTGACGAATGAACGCGGCGGCGCCGACGTCCACACCCCAGGTGGGCTGCGCGACCACGAGCACCTTCGGCGCCTGCAGAATCTCGCGCCCGACGATGTACTTCTGCAGATTGCCGCCCGAGAGGCTTTGTGCGAGCGCTTCGGTGCCGCCGCACCGCACGTCGAACGCGTCGATGCATTTCCTGGCGAAGGCCCGCATCGCAGCGGCGCTAATCCACCCTGAGCGCACCATCTTCTGACGATGCCCCGTCAGCAAGGCATTTTCCGCGAGCGTCATGGCCGGCACGGCGCCGCGGCCCAAGCGCTCCTCCGGCACGAAGCCGAAGCCGAGCGAACGCCGCCCGCCCGCACCCAGCCTGCCCGCGGGCTTGCCGCAAATGGTGATCGCATCGGCGCGCGTGCCGCGCCGCTCGCCCGAGAGCGCCGCCAGCAACTCGGCCTGGCCATTGCCGGACACGCCGGCAATGCCGAAGATCTCGCCGGCATGCACGCTAAATGACACGTCGTCGAGCGAGGTGCCGAACGGATCGTCGCTCGCCGCCGACAGATGCTTCACGTCGAGCAGGATGTCGCCTGGCGTATGCGTGCGGCGCGTGTAGTCCGGCAGCGAATGACCGACCATCAGTTGCGCAAGCGATGCATGCGTTTCTTCGCGCGGCTTCACATGGCCCGTCACGCGGCCGCCGCGCATCACCGTCGCGGTATCGCACAGCTCCTGGATTTCATCGAGCTTATGGCTGATGTAGAGAATGCTGCAGCCTTCGGCCGCCAGACGCCGCAGCGTCTCGAACAGCTTCCTGACCGCCTGCGGCGTGAGCACGGAAGTCGGTTCATCCATGATCAGGAGGCGCGGGTTCTGCAGCAGGCAGCGCACGATCTCGACGCGCTGCCGCTCGCCCACCGTCAGGCTATGCACGTGGCGCTGCGGATCGATATCGAGGCCGTAATCGGCCGACACCTCGCGGATGCGTTTCGCAAGCGTCTTCAGGTCGAACGGTTCGTCGAGCGCGAGCGCGATGTTCTCGCCCACCGTCAGCGTCTCGAACAGCGAGAAATGCTGGAACACCATGCCGATGCCGAGCTTGCGCGCCGCGGCCGGACTGGCAATCTCGACCGCCTGCCCTTCCCAGCGGATCTCGCCGGCATCGGGGCGCACCGCACCGTAGATGATCTTCATCAGCGTGCTCTTGCCCGCACCGTTCTCGCCGAGCACGGCGTGGATCTCGCCGGGTGCGACGACGAGCGTGACGTCGTCGTTGGCCCGCACGGCCGGATATTGCTTGCTGATGCCCGCCAGCACGAGGCGCGGCACGACGACCGGTCCGCCCGGGGGCTGAGCGGCGGCGTCGCCGTTATAAGAAGAAGAGTCGCCCATGTGTTTCCGTGATACGGCAGTAATACGCCAATGTGGCCTGTTGCATCGAGGCTGCGCGCCCCGACCGATTGCGCCATTCCGCAGCTATAGCCGAATGACAATACCTAATTCGACCCTCTCAGTCGAGCCGCCAAAATTCCCCGCAAACCCGCGCCAGAGCACGCTGTGCGGGTATCCCACCCTTGACGTGGTTTTGTGTTCATATTAAAAGTCATATACCCCAAGGTCCGTTCGATCAGCCAGAACATATATTTCGGAGAAGTCATGAGCCAGCAACGCGAGGCGATCGACACATACTTACTGCGCGTCTTGCACACCCTGTTGATGGAGCGCAGCGTGACGCGCGCGGCCGTCAAACTCAACCAGTCGCAGCCCGCGATCAGCGCGGCGCTGCGCCGTCTGCGCGACATCACCGGCGACCCGCTGCTGGTACGCGGCAAGTCCGGCATGGTCCCGACCGAGTACGGGCTGCGCCTGCTCGAACCGGTGCAGAACGCGCTGCGCGAGATCGAGCGCATCAAGTTCCAGCAGCACAACTTCGATCCGGCTACCTCGATTCGCTGCTACCGGATCGGCTGCCCGGACTATCTGAACGTGCTGTTCGTGCCGACGGTCGTGGAGCGCTTCCGTCAGGCCGCGCCCAATGCGACGCTTGAATTTCATTCGCTCGGGCCCGCGTTCGACTATGAACTGGCGCTCGAGGACGGCAAGCTCGATATAGTGGTCGGCAACTGGCCTGAACCGCCCGAGCAACTGCATCTGTCGAACCTGTTCGTCGACCAGATCGTCTGCCTGATGAGCAATGCGCATCCGTTCGCCAAGCGCGGCGGGTTGACGCTCGACCAGTATCTGAATGCCCCGCATCTTGCGCCTACTCCTTATTCGGTGGGCCAGCGCGGCGCGATCGACGTGCACCTTGCGCGCGAGCGCCTCAAGCGTCATGTCGTCGTGACCCTGCCGTACTTCAATCTCGCGCCGTACGTGCTGATCAAGTCGGATCTGATCTTCACGACGACGCGCCTGTTTGCCGATTACTACGCGAAATTCCTGCCCTTGACCGTGGTGCCCGCTCCGCTGGATTTCCCGCCCATGCAGTACTACCAGTTGTGGCATGAACGGGTTCACTACTCCGATGAAGTGCGGTGGTTGAGAAGCCTCGTTGCCGAGGCGACCAAGACCTTGATCGAGAAGCCCTAAGCCTGCCGCGTGGCATCCACGAAGATCCGCGTGGCTCCGCTGAGGTAGCCACGCGACAGGCCCGCCAACCGGGCTTTGCGGCGCCCCCCGAGCCCCGTCACCCGTCACCCGTCAGGCAGCCGCCTGATACAGCGTCTTCGCCAGGCGGTTGTGCTGCTCGATCACCGGACCCAGTTCGACGGTCATCAGCTGCCCGTCCTTCACCACCACCTTCCCGCCAATCACGCTATACGACACCTGCGACGGTGCACAGAACACGAGTGCCGCCACCGGATCGTGCAATGCGCCGGCAAACAAAGGCTGGCGCAGGTCGAACGACACGAAGTCGGCGGCCATGCCCGGCGCCAGTGCGCCGATGTCGTCGCGATTGAGCACCTTCGCGCCGCCCAGCGTCGCGATCTCCAGTGCCTCGCGCGCAGTCATGGCGTCGGGACCGAAGCCGACTCGCTGCAGCAACAGCGCCTGACGCACTTCCGCGACCATCTGCGCCCCATCGTTCGATGCCGAACCGTCCACGCCCAGCCCCACCGGCACGCCTGCGAGCCGCATCCGCCTGACCGGCGCGATGCCCGACGCGAGGCGCATATTCGAGCAAGGGCAATGCGCGACCCCGGTGCCCGTGCGGGCAAATAGCGCGATCCCGGCGTCGTCCAACTGCACGCAATGGGCGTGCCACACGTCGTGACCGACCCAGCCCAGGTCTTCCGCATACTCCGCCGGCGTCATACCGAACTTCTCGCGGCTGTACGCGATGTCGTTGACGTTCTCCGCCAGATGCGTGTGCAGCGACACACCGTATTGCCGCGCCAGCACCGCCGATTCACGCATCAGGTCGCGGCTCACCGAAAACGGCGAGCACGGCGCCACCACGACCCGCAACATCGCATAACCCCCGTCGTCGTGGTATGTCTCGATCAGGCGCTGCGTATCCTTCAGGATGTCCGGCTCGCGCTCCACCACCGAATCGGGCGGCAACCCGCCGTCCTTCTGCCCCACGCTCATGCTGCCGCGGCTTGCGTGAAAGCGCATGCCGATCCGGCGCGCCGCCGCAATGCTGTCGTCGAGCCGGCTACCGTTCGGGTAGATATACAGGTGATCGCTCGAGGTCGTGCAGCCGGACAGCAGCAGCTCGGCCATGGCCGTGAGCGTCGAGACTTCGATCATCTCCGGCGTGAGGTTCGCCCACACCTTATAAAGGTTCGTCAGCCAGCCGAACAACTCGGCGTCCTGCGCGGCCGGAATCGCCCGCGTCAGGCTTTGATACATGTGATGGTGCGTGTTGATCAGGCCCGGTGTCACCAGATGCCCACGCATATCCAGCACTTCATCGGCCGTCTCCGGCAGTTCCGCCGTCGGTCCGACTGCAACAATCCGGTTGTCCTCGATATACAGACCGCCGTCGCGCAGTTCGCGCCGGGCGCCGTCCATCGTCGCCAGCACGTCCGCGTGCTTGACCAGCATCGTCTTGCCGCGCCTGGCTTCGTTTCTGCCTGCTTGCTGCTCCATCGTCATTCGCTTTCTCCGCTTTGTTGCTGTTGTCCCGGCCTGCCGTTTCGGCAAGCCTCAACAGCGGGCCCATACCGGCGGCGCCGTCGCGGCGCGCCTGCCGGCTGTTTGCAAAGTCGTTCGAACGCGATGTGGCGGGCACGCCACCGTGCCGCCGCGTCCGTTCGAACGCCGTTGGCCCGGTTACCCAGCGTGCTACGCCGTCTTCGGGATGCGCGGCATTGCTGCTGCGCACAGGCGTAACCTTCGACGGCCAAAATAACGCTGACAACTCACGCCGTTGCGATACCCGACTTCACACAGCCGATATAGTGGTCTTTTTTGGCACCGGTAGGATCAAGACACCCGGCAATGCACTGCAGAGGGCCGTGCGGCACGGGTTTGCGAGGCATGACGACGAGCCTTTCAGCGGGCTGTCATGCGCCAGGTATTATCTTTCCTATCGCTCGCGCGCGGACGGGAACATCCTTTTTACAATGGCTGCCACGGCGCTCGCTTCAATTCGCCGACGGGTATGTAGCCACTGACGTGGAGCCTCGATCCGCCGCAACGTATTCTGGATCGGGCCGCCGCCGAAACCTCGCATTCACATAAGGAAAATTGCGAATGGGAAAGCTCACTACCCATGTGCTCGACACCGC
>DASZIR010000011.1:0-3117 GCA_035948995.1 Paraburkholderia sp.
AGTTCCATATAGACGGTCGGCGTCACGGGCGTCGAGCCCACGTTGACGATCTTCGTGTCGACCCCGATCACGTAGCTGCCGCGCGTGAACGTGTAAGTCTTCACGACCTTCACGCCACCCTTGACCGGCGACTCGAAGCTGAGCTGGAACGACCTGGCGTCGTCCGTCAGTTCGTGCGGCTGGCCGGCGACCGGCGTGTAGATGTCATTGTGGTTCGGGAAATCGCCGCCCAGCAGACCCGTGCGCGCCAGATACGTGTGATCGGCGGTGTGGTCGAACAGGGTGATGATGAGATCCGGCTGCTTGCCGTTGCCCTTGTTGACGAGCGACAGCTTCGACAGCGTACCGCCGCGGGTGTCGATTTCGCCGCTGTAGACGTCAGTCGTGAACGGGATCAGCTGGGCCTGGGCGGCAGGCGCCACGTTGCCCGGAGCAGTGGTGTTGGTCTGCGGCAATTCGGCAGGCTGGTTTCCCGGCGTGGTCGTCCCCGGTGTTGCGCTGGCCGCGGTTTGCGTTGGCGTGGCGCTCGGGAAGAACATCGACGGGCGTCCGTGGTCGCGCTGCCAGTTGTCGAACAGCATGACCGCTGACATGAAGAAGATGACCCATAGGACGGTGCGTTTGATATCCATGCGTTGTCTCAGTGTCGATGGAACGGCGCGTCAGCGCTTTTCAGAAGTGGGAGGCGGGACAAGATCGATGCCGCCCGCCGAAAACGGGTGACAGCGGCACAGGCGCCTGGCGGCGAGGTAAGTACCACGCGCGGCGCCATGATACTGGATTGCTTCGCGTGCGTAATCTGAACAGGAAGGATAAAAACGGCACCGGTTGCCGAGCAGGGGGCTCACGGCAACCTTGTAGAAACGCAATAAAGCGATAAGTACCGTTTGCATGACTAGTGCGGCCAGCCCGCGCCGCGCAAGAAGGGATACCGGGCGACGCTGCGGCGGCCAGGCCGCTTGAACGGCCGCCTGAGCATCTCAATTAAGCGTCATTGCGTCGCGGGCGCATCCGCGGGGGGCGCCTCACGACGGGCAATTTCGCGCGCTGCCTTGTCGAGCAGCGCCTCTATTTCGCTACGGCACAGCGCCTTTAACGGCGGCGACGAGGCGCCCGGCATCGCCTTCCTGTCGAAGCGCGTGTGCAAACGCAGCAGCACATCCCAACCGCCGAACTCCGCGCGGCGCAGCCGGAAGGCTTCACGCGCAAGACGGCGCACCAGATTACGCGTGACCGCACGCGGCGCATACTTCTTGCCGATCACGAGGCCGAGGCGCGCGTCATTGCCGGTGGGCCGGGCGTACACGACGAAGTGTGCGCTGCGGCGCCACGGGCGCAAACGAAAAACGGATGAGAATTCATCCGTTTTTAGCAGCCTTGCGGCTTTGGGGAAGGCGGCCTGCGCTCGCAACGGAACCGGGTCCGGTTGCGGCGCTCCAGCACCTCCCGCGCTGCCGCGGGCTTCGCGTCGCACAGATGGAGCGCGCAATCCGCTCGCCAGCCTTAGATGGCGAGGCGCTTGCGACCCTTCGCGCGACGTGCGTTGATGACCTTGCGGCCACCAGCGGTCTTCATGCGAACGCGAAAGCCGTGGGTGCGCTTGCGACGGGTAACGGAAGGTTGGTAAGTACGTTTCATGTTGCTCTCACTTGGCAGAGAATTAACCGCGCGAGCATCGCGGAAAGTGCAATGGCCGGTGGTTCAAAGATTGGTTTTCGCGGAACCCGCTATTTAAACCGGTTTTCTTTTGGTCGTCAATAGTTTAGCGCCGTATTCCACAGGCTGGGCTTGTGGCCGGCGGTTGATCGGTCCCTGTGGATAACTCCCTTTCCAGGTTGTTTTGGCGGTAGAATCTCGTCCTACTTCCCAAAAATCCTGCACGCCGCTCCGGCTCGCTTGCCCCGCAAACCCTTGTGGAACAAGCGCCTGGAGCCGTTCCGCCTGGCCGCTCAGGGCCTTGTTGCGTACGCGCAACAGGGGCGCCGGCGGGGCGCCGTGCAAACATAACGACAGCAACTCGATGAACGATTTCTGGCAACACTGTTCCGCACTGCTAGAGCGTGAGCTAACGCCCCAGCAGTACGTGACGTGGATCAAACCGTTGGCCCCGGTTGCCTTCGATGCAGCTGCGAACACGCTGAGCATCGCTGCACCCAACCGCTTCAAGCTTGACTGGGTCAAAAGCCAGTTTTCCGGCCGCATTTCCGATATGGCGCGTGATTTCTGGCACGCGCCTGTCGATGTCCAGTTTGTCCTCGATCCCAAGGCCGGCATGCGCGGCGCGGCGGCTGCGCCGGCGCCGGCCCGTCCATCGCAATTTGCCGGTAACGGCGGCACCGCTGCCGTGGATGCGGCCGTCGGTGCGGTTCAGGCCGCGCACGCTGCACGGACCAACGGCGGCCATGGTGCCGTGCACGGCGCGCAGCAGCACAACGCTGACGACGGCGCCGACCTCGATCTGCCCAGCCTCGACGCGAACGAAGCCGCCGCGGCGCGCCGCACGTGGCGCCCCGGCCAGAGCGCGGCTCAACAGGGCAACAGCGAGAGCGACTCGATGTACGAGCGCTCGAAGCTCAACCCCGTGTTGACCTTCGACAATTTCGTGACCGGCAAGGCCAACCAGCTGGCGCGCGCCGCTGCGATCCAGGTGGCGGACAACCCCGGCATCTCGTACAACCCGCTGTTCCTGTATGGCGGCGTGGGCCTCGGCAAGACCCACCTGATTCATGCGATCGGCAACCAGTTGCTGATGGACAAGGCCGGCGCGCGGATCCGCTACATCCACGCGGAACAGTACGTGTCCGACGTGGTGAAGGCTTACCAGCGCAAGGCGTTCGACGACTTCAAGCGCTACTACCATTCGCTGGACCTGCTGCTGATCGACGATATCCAGTTCTTCTCCGGCAAGTCGCGCACCCAGGAAGAGTTCTTCTACGCGTTCGAAGCGCTGGTGGCGAACAAGGCGCAGGTGATCATCACGAGCGATACGTACCCGAAGGAAATTTCGGGTATCGACGACCGGCTGATCTCGCGCTTTGACTCGGGCCTCACGGTGGCGATCGAGCCGCCCGAGCTGGAAATGCGCGTCGCGATCCTGATGCGCAAGGCGCAGTCCGA
>DASZIR010000012.1:0-11148 GCA_035948995.1 Paraburkholderia sp.
GTGTTGGAGCACATTACCGGTATTATTTTGCGCTGTTGCTTACCTTTAACCATAAAAGGACGTGATCATGAAGAAATCCCTCCTCGTAGCATCCCTGTTGGCAGCTGTGGCACTGGCTGCATGCAACAAGAGCAGCGATCAAGCAGCTGCCCCGGCTAGCGATGCAATGGCTGCTTCGGCACCCGCTGCTGCTGCTTCGGATGCAGGCGCTGCTGCTTCGAGCGCTGCTGCTGCGAGCGACGCTGCTGCTTCGGCTACTGCTGCTGCTTCGGATGCAGGCGCTGCAGCTTCGGACGCTGCTGCTTCGGCTGCAGCTCCGGCTTCGGGCGCAAGCCAGTAAGCTGTCGTACAGGGTTCGCCTCTGGGCGAAAACTACCTCGGGAGATCAACCTGATCTCCCGAGGTAGTAAAGCAAAACGCCACGGATTCACATCCGTGGCGTTTTGCCATTCCGCGGCCGCTTTCCAGGTCGCTTTTGAGGGCGCTTTTCAGACCATAAGCCGGGGCCACCATTGCGGCCCACCTTTTCCGCCCACAAAGTCCGGCGCGCTCAGCTCGAAGACGCCGCCGCACGTTCCTCAAAAAACTCGCGTACCACGTCGATTTCCCGGGTCCGCCTGAAAGGCGGCAGGCTCTGCCATATGCGGCGCCCATAGGGTTTGTCGACAAGGCGGGTATCGCAGATCATCAGCACGCCGCGATCCGTCTCAGCGCGAATCAGACGGCCTGCGCCCTGCTTGAGCGTGATCACCGCTTGCGGCAGTTGATGGACCGCGAACGGGCTCAAGCCCTTCTTGGTCAGCGCATCGAGCCGCGCCGCCAGAACCGGATCATCGGGCGGCGCAAACGGCAGCTTGTCGATCACCACCAGCGAGAGCGCATCGCCGCGCACGTCCACGCCCTCCCAGAAGCTCTGGCTGCCCACCAGAATGGCGTTGCCATACGAACGGAAGCGCTCCAGCAGCTCCGTGCGGCTCGCATCGCCCTGCACCAGCAGCGGATAGTTCCAGCCACGCGCTTCGATCGTATCGCGCAACTTCGTGGCGATCCGGTCGACTGCGCGCAATGTCGTACAGAGCATGAACACGCCGCCGCCTGACGCCTCGATCGCCGGCAGCGCGGCATCGAACACGGCGTCGGTGAACATCGGCGACGACGGCTGCGGCAGATTGCGCGGCACGTACAGCAGGCCCTGGCTCGGATAGTCGAAAGGGCTCGGCAGCGTCATCGAGCGGCGCGCATCGAGGCCCATCTGCGCCGCATAGTGGGTGAAATCGCCGCGCACCGACAGCGTGGCCGACGTGAAGATCCACGCCCGCGGCACGCCGGCGCGCTGCTTGGCGAAAATCGGCGCCACCGACAACGGCGTCTCGTGCAGTTGCACGGTATGCGCGAACACTTCGATCCAGCGCACCTTTTCGTTCGGGTCCGCGGTGCCAGCTGTCGCAGCTTTGGCGTCGTCGGCGGCGTCGCGCTCGGCTTCGGTGGGTGGCGTGGTCCACCCCGCCAGAATGCCCTGCAGCTCACGTGCGCGCCGCTGGCAGGCGCCAATCGACTCGGCGCGCTCCGCCTGGCTCGCCAGCGCATCGGCCAGCGCATCGAGTTGTGTCTCGAGCGTTTCGAGCGCAGGGAACAGCGGATGATCGTCGGACAACTGGCCAATCGACAGCCGCACCGAGTCTTCCTTGAAGGCCAGACGCACGTCGCGCGCGGCCCGTTCGAGCGCCGCGCCGAGCTTGACCCAATCGACTGCCTCGCGTGCGTGGCCGAGGCCCTCGGCGACCGAATCGCGCGCGAGCTCGAGAAATTGCGCAGTCGACAGCGTCTCGCCGAAGAATAGCGTCGCGGTTTCCGGCAATTGATGCGCTTCGTCGAAGACGATCGTATTGGCCGTGGGCAGCAGTTCAGCCATGCCCGTATCGCGCAACATGATGTCGGCGAAGAAAAGATGGTGATTGACGACCACGATATCGGCCTGCTGCGCCTCACGGCGCGCCTGCATCACAAAGCACTCCTTGTAATGCGGACACTCCTGGCCGAGGCAGTTCTCGCGCGTCGAGGTCACCATCGACCATACCGCCGCCGTCTCCGGCACGCTCGCGAGCTCGGCCTTGTCGCCGGTGCGGGTGATCTTCGCGAAGCGGATGATGTCCTGCAGATATGAGGTTTCCTGGCGCGACGGCAAACGGCCGTTGTCGGCCGTGCGCTGCAGGTAGTAATGACACAGGTAGTTCGCACGCCCCTTGAGCATCGCAACCGAAACCGGCACGGCCAACGCATCGCGCACGGTCGGGATATCGCGCTGGAACAGCTGGTCCTGCAAGTGCTTGGTGCCTGTCGAGACGATCACCTTGCCGCCCCACAGGATGGCCGGCACGAGATACGCATAGGTCTTGCCGGTGCCCGTCCCCGCTTCGACGATCAGCGTGTTCTCGCTGCCGTCGAGGCCGTTCGCCGCGTCGGCAGTGGCGGCAGTGGCGGCAGCCTGCGCGTCAGCCGTCGACGCTTGCGGACGCCTCGCCGGGCGCTTGTGCGCCTCGAACATGGCGGGCTCGGGCATCGCACGGCCGGACGCCTCCATGGCCGCCGCCACGGCGCGTGCCATCTCGATCTGCGACGCACGCGACCGGTAGCCCTCAATGTGCCGCGCGAGCAGGCCGTCGGCGGCAAAAATGTCGTCGAGTTCGGTCTTGCGGCGGGGATTCAGCGAAGACGAGAGCGCGCCCTCAGCGGCGGGTGGATCGCGAGGGTCGCGCGCCGCTGCGTCGTCGCCCGACGAGGTACGCGAAGAAGAAACATGCGGTGAATTCAAGGCAAGCGTTTCCTGCAAAATCCGGTGCGCGCGTGGCGACCCGGCGCCTGCCAGGTCACGAGCTTAAGCGCGCGCGTCCGGTTCGAGCTGCAATTGCAGCAAGATGATGGTGTCCTTGACCTTAAGTTTGCGCTTTTTAAGGCGCTGCAACTCCAGGTCGTCGAAGCCGGGCTCATCCGACATTTTGTCGATCAGACGATCGAGCCCACTGTGCTCCGATTCCAGTTGCAGAATACGGTCCTGAAGTGCGTTCGCGTCGATGACGTGATGATGGTCGCGCATGCTCGCCTCCTCTCCCGATGCGGCGCAGGCTGCGTCGTGCAGCCCAATCGCCTGAGGTTGCTGTCCGGCTAAAAACGCGTTACTGCTGTTACTGCTGTTGCTGTTGTTGCTTCTGCTGCTCTTCCTGCTGTTGTTGCTGCTGCAACTGCTCCTGCTGCTTCTGCTGGGCCTTCTCGGCGGCCTGTTTCTGACGCGCCTCGACATCCTGCTTGTGCTGCGCGGCCGTCTCCTGCTTGCGCGTGAAGCTCTGCTGCTTCTCGACACGCTCCTGCGCCTTTTGCGCGCCTTGCTGACGCGCCTCGTCGAGCTTGCGCTGGAAATCGGCCTGCTTCTGGTCATACGCCTGCTGGTTCGCCGCGGCCTGAGGCGCGCTGATGCCGCGTTGCGCCTGGTCCAACGCGTGCTGTTGCTGCTTTTGCTGAAAGGCCTGCTCGTTCGCCGCGCGCTGGGGTGCCTCGGCGTTGCGCTGGGCCTGATCCAGCTGGTGCTGCCGCTGCTTGTCCTCGTACGCCTGGGCGTTGCTTGCCTCATTTGCCGCGCGCTGCGGGGCATTCGCCTCGTCCTGTGCGCGCCTGATTGCGGCCTGCTCGTCGCGCTGCTGGGCCCGCGCCGTGCGTTCTTCGTCGTTCAGCGCGAGCTGTTCCTTGCGGATGCCCGCCTGCACCTCGCGCATCCTGTCACGCGCCTTGTTGAGGCAGTAATTCACAAAAAACTTGCTATAACAGTCATGTTGGGCGACTGCATAGTTGTAGTTGTTCACGTCGCTGCGGCGGTTCAGCGCGTCTTGCCGCGCGTCGAAATCGTTGCCGGGCGCCGCCGCCGTGCCTGCGCCCGTGCTGCCCGCCGACGCATCCGATGCACTCACCGGGCCAGCGTCCGACCGTAAGGCCATGCCCGTTGCCGCAGGCTCGGCAGACGCGGCGGACCCGGCCGACGGCACGGCCGCTGCCAACCCCGAAACCGCGGGCTGGTCCTGCGCAAACACCGGTGCGCACACGGCGAAAGAAGCGGCGGCAACGCAGACCTTAGCGCGGGTAAGAAGCGGCGCGGTCAGCGTGACGGCAAGCGAAGCAAGTGAAAAACGGGAGATCGGCAACGTCGTAGATGGGCAACGGAACATGCCCGAAATTCTATCACCCCGCGGTTGAGCCCTTTGGCATTTATGGCAAAATGCCCCGCTTCAGCAACCCGGTCGCGGCGTGCACGCTTCCCGCGTGCCGCTAAGCGCGGCCTTAGATTGAGTCCGGCAGGAACACCTAGACCCTATGACGGAAACCGTAGCACTCAAGATCGTACAGCGCATCGCCAGCGAACTCTCCGTGCAGCCGCGCCAGGTCGCGGCCGCGGTGCAACTCCTCGACGAAGGCGCGACTGTTCCGTTTATCGCGCGTTACCGCAAGGAGGTGACCGACAACCTCGACGACACGCAACTGCGTAACCTCGAGGAACGGCTGCTGTACCTGCGTGAACTGGAAGACCGGCGCGCTGCGATCCTCGCGAGCATCCAAGAACAGGGCAAGATGACCGACGAGTTGCGAGCCGCGATCGAAGGCGCGGACAGCAAGCAGGTCCTGGAAGATCTTTACCTGCCTTACAAGCCGAAACGCCGCACGCGCGCGCAGATCGCCCGCGAAGCGGGTCTCGAGCCCCTTGCAGAGGCGCTGCTCGCCAATCCGCTGCTCGATCCGCAGACTGAGGCCGCCCAATACGTGGACGCCGAAAAGGGCGTCGCCGACGTCAAGGCCGCGCTCGACGGCGCGCGCGACATCCTGTCGGAGCAATTCGGCGAAACCGCGGAACTGCTCGGCAAGCTGCGCGAGTACCTGTTCAATCAGGGCGTGGTGTCGTCGAAAGTGGTGGAGGGCAAGGAAACCGCTGAAGAAGAAAAATTCCGCGATTACTACGACTATTCGGAAACCATCAAGACGGTCCCGTCGCACCGCGCGCTCGCCCTCTTCCGCGGCCGCAATGCCGGCGTGCTGATGGTCAAGCTGGGTCTGGGCGAAGAACTGGACGCACAGGTGCCGCATCCGGGCGAAGCGCTGATTGCGCGCCACTTCGGCATCGCCAGCCAGAACCGCCCCGCCGACAAATGGCTGTCCGACGTGTGCCGCTGGTGCTGGCGCGTGAAGGTGCAGCCGCACATCGAAAACGAGCTGCTGACCAATCTGCGCGAAGAAGCCGAGCATGAGGCGATCCGCGTGTTCGCGCGCAACCTGAAGGATCTGCTGCTGGCCGCGCCCGCGGGACCGAAGGCCGTGATCGGCCTCGATCCGGGCCTGCGCACCGGTGTGAAGGTGGCGGTGGTCGACCGCACCGGCAAGGTGCTCGCAACCGACACGATCTACCCGCATGAGCCGCGCCGCGACTGGGACGGCTCGCTCGCGAAGCTCGCGCGCATCTGCGCGCAGACGCAGGCGGAGCTGATCAGTATCGGCAACGGGACGGCATCGCGGGAAACCGACAAGCTAGCAAGCGAGCTGATCGCGCGTCATCCGGAGTTCAAGCTGCAGAAGATCGTGGTGTCCGAAGCGGGTGCCTCGGTCTACTCGGCCTCGGAACTGGCGGCGAAGGAATTCCCGGACATGGACGTCTCGCTGCGCGGCGCGGTGTCGATTGCGCGCCGCCTGCAGGACCCGCTTGCCGAGCTCGTGAAAATCGAGCCGAAGGCGATTGGCGTCGGTCAGTATCAGCACGACGTGAATCAGCGCGAACTGGCGCGCTCGCTCGACGCGGTGGTCGAGGATTGCGTGAACGCGGTCGGAGTGGACGCGAACACGGCTTCGGTGGCGCTGCTCGCACGCGTCTCCGGCCTGAACGCGACGCTCGCCCGCAACATCGTCGAATTCCGCGACGCGAACGGTCCGTTCCCGTCGCGCGAACATCTGCGCAAGGTGCCGCGTCTGGGCGACAAGACTTTCGAACAGGCCGCGGGCTTTCTGCGCATCAACAACGGCGAGAATCCGCTGGATCGCTCGTCGGTGCACCCGGAAGCGTATCCGGTCGTCGAGCGCATGCTCGCCAGGATCAACAGGCGCGTCGGTGAAGTGCTCGGCAACCGCGAGGCGCTGTCTGGCCTGTCGCCCGTCGAATTCGTCGACGATCGCTTCGGTCTGCCGACCGTGCGCGACATTCTGGCTGAACTGGAAAAGCCGGGCCGCGACCCACGCCCCGAGTTCAAGACGGCCACCTTCCGCGAGGGCGTCGAAAAGATTTCCGACCTGTCGCCGGGCATGGTGCTCGAAGGCGTCGTGACTAACGTCGCGGCCTTCGGTGCGTTCATCGATATCGGCGTGCACCAGGACGGCCTCGTCCACGTGTCGGCGCTGTCGACGAAGTTCATCAAGGACCCGCACGAAGTGGTGAAGGCCGGGCAGATCGTCAAGGTGAAGGTGCTCGAAGTGGACGTGAAGCGTCAGCGCATTTCGCTCACCATGCGTCTGGCGGATGACTTCGGCGCGTCCGGTGCCGGTTCTGCGCCGCGCAGCGGCAGTGGCGGCGGCCAGCAGGACCGTGGCGCGGCTCGCCCGGGCAGCAATGCGCGTGGTGGTACCCAGCAACGCTCGCGTGAGCCGGCACCGTCAGGCGCGATGGCTGCGGCGTTCGCCAAGCTCAAGCGTTAAGGGGCATGGGTAGCCCGGCGGTTGGCGCGCAAACGCGCTGACCGTCGCAGCAGGCTGTCGGCGCACAAGTGCGCCAACGCGCTCGAAGGCAGTCGCCACGCAAGCGCGCTAACCTTCCTGGCGCGCCGAGAGTACGCCAGCTATGTGCAGCCAATGGCACCCGACAAACACAAAGCCCACGCAAATGCGTGGGCTTTGTGTTTTCCATCCGCGCCTCCGATCGGGCAACGTCAAATCTCGATCTTCGTTCCCAACTCCACCACGCGGTTGGCCGGAATGCTGAAGAAATCGGTCGGCTTGGCCGCGTTCTGATGCATCCACGCAAACACCCGCTCGCGCCACACGGACATCCCAGGCAACTGTGTCGGCACAACCGTTTCGCGCGCGAGGAAGAACGACGTGTCCATCATCTCGAACGTCATGTTGTGCGTGCGGCCGACCTCGGCCAGCACCGCCTTCACATCCGGCGTCTCATTGAAACCATACGCTGCCTTCACGAGATACAGTCCACCACCGATCTCCTTCACCGTGACCCGATCCCCATCCTTCACATAAGGAATATCGAGCGTCACGAAGGTCAGGAAAATGGTGCGCTCGTGCAGCACCTTGTTGTGCTTCAGGTTGTGCAGCAAACTCACCGGCACGAGTGTATCGCTGCCGGTCAGATAGATCGCCGTGCCCGACACGCGATGCGGCGGATGCGCAAGCAGCCCCTGCAGGAAGGGCATCAACGGAATACCGTCGGCGGCCGTGCGTTCCTTGACGATCATCCTGCCCTTGAACCAGGTCATCAGCAGGAAGAACAGCAGCGCGCCGATGCCAAGCGGCAGCCAGCCGCCCTCTTCGACTTTCAGCAGGTTCGCGCCGAAGAAGCCCAGATCGACCACCATCAGGCCGCCGATGATCAGCGCCACCAGCAGCTTGTTCCACTTCCACACGTTCACCATCACCACGCAGGCGAGCACCGTGGTGATCACCATGGTCGCCGTCACCGCGATACCGTACGCGGCGGCGAGATTGTCGGAACTCTTGAAGGCAATCACGATGCACAGAATGATGAACAGCAACATCCAGTTCACCACCGGCACGTAAATCTGCCCGATCGCCAGATCCGACGTGTGCAGGATCTTCATGCGCGGCACGTAGCCGAGCTGGATCGCCTGGCTCGTCAGCGAATAGGCGCCGGAAATCACCGCTTGCGACGCAATCACGGTCGCCACCGTCGACAGCACGACGAGCGGCAGCAACGCCCAGTCAGGCGCGAGCAGGAAGAACGGGTTTTCGATGGCCTTCGGATCGTGCATCAGCAGTGCGCCCTGCCCGAAGTAATTCAACACCAGCGACGGCATTACGAGAGCGTACCAGGCCACGCGGATCGGCTTGGCGCCGAAGTGGCCCATATCGGCATACAGCGCTTCGGCACCGGTCAGCACCAGCACTACGGAGCCGAGCACGACATACGCCTGCAGCACGTGCGCCGCCATAAACGAATAGGCGTAGTAGGGATTGAGCGCACGGATCACGCTGGGCGACTGCACGATGTGCCACAAACCCAGCAGGCCGATCACCACGAACCACACCACCATGATCGGCCCGAACAGACGGCCGACCATAGCCGTGCCGTGCCGCTGGATCCAGAACAGCACAATCAGAATCACGATGGTCAGCGGCAACACCAGATGAGACAGATTGGGCGCGGCAATCTCCAGCCCTTCAACCGCCGAGATCACCGAGATCGCGGGTGTGATCACCGCGTCGCCGTAGAACATGCAGGCGCCGAAGATGCCGAGCATCATCAGCAAACCGGCCAGCTTTTTCTTCGGATCCACCGAGCGCAAGGCAAGCGCCATCAATGCCAGCACGCCGCCTTCGCCGTTGTTGTCGGCACGCATCACGAACAGTACGTACTTGACGCCGACCACGATCACGATCGCCCAGAACAGCAGCGAGATCACCCCCAGGATCGATTGGTCGGTCAGCGGGATGCCATGCGATGGGCTGAACGCCTCTTTTAGCGAGTACAACGGGCTCGTGCCGATATCGCCGAATACCACGCCGATCGCGGCGAGCGCGAGCGTGGGCAAAGGCTGTTTGTGCACGTGATTGGTGTCTGTCATAAACGCTAGGGATCCGTTCCGGAGCGGCAAAAAACGAGCGCTATTTTAAACTGGCTGTAAGGAAGCACCCCGGCCTGTTGTGCGTACACCACGTGGACAGCCCGCGCAGTTTAGCACCGCGGTTTGAGCGCGTCAGCTTCTGGTAAGGCTCGGGACAAAGCGCGCCGTACCCTTCGTTGCCGCCCTGAGCATGCGCATTGCATCCTTCGCACAACGCCACCCACGCACGAAAAAAAAACGGAGCCCACAAGGGCTCCGTTTTTGCGGATGCGATACCACGCGCCGAGGCGCCGGCGCGCATCAGGTGTCCGGGCGCTCCTGTGCAGTACCGCGCTTGATCCACGCGCCCAGGTTGTGAGGACGCACCGTGTCCCACTCCTCGAACGGTTGATGGATCCACGGATTGGTCGGCAGGAACTGCACGTGATAGTCGGGCTTCACCTTCGAGCAGCCCTTGTACCAGAGCACGGCCGAGCGCACCGCCGTAATGGCTGGATAGCGCTCCTTCAGATGCTGTTGCACGCGCGCCAGCGTCACGCCCGAATCGACCAGGTCGTCGACGAGCAGCACGTTGCCCGACAGCTCGCCGCGCGTCATCGTGATGTATTGCGCGATGTCGAGTTCGCCCTGTTCGGTGCCCGCTGCTTCGCGGTACGAACTGGTGGCGAGAATCGCCAGCGGCAGATCGTAAATGCGCGAGAGCTGATCGCCCACCCGCAAACCGCCGCGCGCGAGGCACAGGATCTTGTCGAACTTCCAGCCCGACTCATGCACGGACAGTGCCAGCAGTTCGATCAGGCGGTGATACTCGTCCCAGCCGACCCACAGGTTCCTGTCGTCGTTGCGCGGGTCTCTCATCGCAATCATCGGTACACCCTGCGTCATGTATTAAACCTTGAACGGGTGACGAAGAAGGATGGTCTCGTCACGATCCGGACCGGTCGAAACCATGTCGATCGGCACACCGGCCACTTCCTGCACACGCGTCAGATACGCACGCGCGTTGGCGGGCAGCCTGTCCCATTCCTTGATGCCGACGGTGCTTTCCTTCCAGCCGCCGAACGTCTCGTACACCGGGACGCAACGTGCCACTTCCGTGGCGCCGCGCGGCAGGATATCGCAGTCCTTGCCGTCAACCGTGTAGCCGACGCACAGCTTCACTTCGTCGAGGCCGTCGAGCACGTCGAGCTTGGTCATGCACAGGCCAGACACGCCGTTGATCTGGATCGAGCGGCGCAGCGCAGCGGCATCGAGCCAGCCGGTGCGGCGCGGACGGCCGGTGACCGAGCCGAATTCCTTGCCGACCGTGGCGAGCGTCAGGCCGATCGGTTCCTGGCGGCTGGCGTTGTCCGCATCGTACAGTTCGCTCGGGAACGGGCCCGAACCGACGCGCGTGCAGTACGCCTTGGTAATGCCGAGAATGTAGTTCAGCTTTTGCGGACCGACGCCCGCACCCGCGGTGGCCGCACCGGCCACGCAGTTGCTCGACGTGACGAACGGATAGGTGCCGTGGTCGATGTCGAGCAGCGTGCCTTGCGCACCTTCGAACAGCAGATTGCGGCCGGCAGCGTTTTCGTCGTACAGACGGCGCGACACGTCGGTCACCATCGGCTTCAGGCGGTCGGCGTAGCTCAGCATCGTGTCAAGCGTTTGCTGGAAGTCGACAGCGGCGACGCCCAGGTATTGCGTGAGCACGAAGTTGTGGTAATCGAGATTTTCACGCAGACGTTCGGCGAAGCTTTCCGGCTCGAACAGGTCTTGCACGCGCAGACCGCGGCGTGCCACCTTGTCTTCGTAGGCCGGCCCGATGCCGCGACCCGTGGTGCCGATCTTGCCTGCGCCACGGCGCGCTTCGCGGCCCTGGTCGATGGCGATGTGGTACGGCAGGATCAGGGTGGTGGCTTCGGAAATGAAGAGGCGATTCTGGACATCGACCCCAGCGGCTTCGAGCTCGCCAATTTCCTTGAACAGCGCTTCCGGCGACAACACGACGCCATTGCCGATGTAGCACGCGACGCCGGGATGCATGATGCCCGACGGAATCAGACGCAAGATGGTTTTCTTGCCGCCGATGATAAGCGTGTGACCGGCATTGTGACCGCCCTGGAAGCGAACGACGCCTTGAGCGTGGTCCGTCAGCCAGTCGACGATCTTGCCCTTGCCTTCATCACCCCACTGGGTCCCCACGACGACGACGTTACGCCCGGGGTTCACATTCACTGCGCTGGCAGACATGTTGTTTCGTAAGCTGGTTAAAAACGTATTCTACCTATGTTCGCGGAACCTTCCGAATTTTTCCGTTTCCGCTCAACGG
>DASZIR010000013.1:0-11728 GCA_035948995.1 Paraburkholderia sp.
GCCAGGCCAGTTGGCAGGCCCGGCGTGTCTGCGATACAGGCAAACGGCGAGGCGAACGGCGACGCAAACGGCGGCCACCGGAGCCAGCAGCCGCTGCCTGCCGAACCGCGCCCTCAATCCGGCCGGTTGCGCATCCAGTCAGCGTTCTCCAAGAACGAGTGCAGCAGGCGTTCGCGCAGCGGCTCGGCGAGCCCCACGTCTTCCATCGCCCACGCCATGCAGCGCAGCCACTGGTCACGCTCGCCCGAGGCGATCGCAAACGGCAGATGCCGTGCGCGCAGACGCGGATGGCCAAAGCGGCTGATGTAGTGATCCGGGCCGCCCAGCCAGCCGCACAGGAACCAGAAGAACTTGTCGCGCGAGCCTTCCAGGGTGGGCGGGTGCAGGGCGCGGATGCCCGCGAACTCCGGCTCGAGGTCCATCAGGTCATAAAAACGGTCGATGAGTTCGCGCACGCGCGCCTCGCCGCCCACCAGTTCGAAGGCCGTCGGTTGGGCCGGCGCTTCGTCGATCGGATCGGTCATACGGTCAACGGCAATCTGCAAAAGGAATCGATAAGGGGGAAATGCTCAGGCATCGCGCAGCGATTGCAACGCGGGCCGGGCCAGCACGTGGCGCAGGCTCAGCCAGCCGCCGACGCCCGCGCAGGCCACCCCTGCGGCAATGCCGGCGGGCAGCAGCCACGGGTTGAAGTCCAGGTAGAAGTGAAACACGCGCGTGGCGAGTTGCCAGCCGATCACCTCAGCGCCCACTGCCGCCATCAGCCCGGACAGCGCACCGACGGCGACGAACTCCGCCACCTGCACGGCGCGCACCTGCTGGTGCGAGGCGCCGAGCGCGCGCAGCAGCGCGGATTCTCGCATACGCTCGTCGCGCGTGCCCGCGAGCGCCGCGTACAGCACCAGCACGCCCGCCACCAGCGTGAAGGCAAACAGGAACTGCACGGCGCCGATCACCTGTTCGAGCATGCGCTGCATCTGCGCGAGAATCGGGCCGACGTCGATCGCCGTGAGGTTCGGATACGCGGCAATCAGGCCATCGATCGTCGCGCTCTTCTCCGGCGGCAGATGGAAACTCGTAATGAAGGACGCCGGGAAGTCCTGCAACGCGGCAGGCGGCATCAATACGAAAAAGTTGACCTTGAACGAGCCCCAGTCGAGCTTGCGCACGCTCGTCACCGGCGCGTCGATCTGCAAACCGGTCACGTCGAAACGCAGCGTGTCGCCAGTCTTCACGTTGATCAGCTTCGCGAGCCCCTCCTCGATGGAGATCTGCGGCTGCTTCGTGTCGCCGTACCAGTCGCCCGCCACGATCCGGTTGTCGTCGGGCAGACTCGTCGTATAGGAGAGGTTGAACTCGCGGTCGACGAGGCGCTTGGCATCATCGCTCTTGTACTGATCCGGATTGACCGGCTTGCCGTTGATGGCGATCATGCGCCCGCGCACCATCGGCGACAGCACCGCGTCGGGTACACCGTGGGTCCTGAGGTATTGCGTCACGGCGGCGCGCTGATCCGGCTGGATGTCGATGACGAACTGGTTCGGTGCGTCGGGCGGCGTCGATTTGCGCCAGCCGGCGAT
This sequence comes from Paraburkholderia sp., assembly GCA_035948995.1. Lineage (GTDB taxonomy): Bacteria > Pseudomonadota > Gammaproteobacteria > Burkholderiales > Burkholderiaceae > Paraburkholderia. The sequence goes on from DASZIR010000013.1 coordinate 1,581, forward strand.
CAGGTCGTTGCGCGTCATCGCAATCAGCAACAGGCACATCAGGCCGATACCGAGCGCGGTGATCTGCAACGCGCTGGCGCCGCTGCGCCGCTCGAGCGACGCCAGCGCATAGCGCCAGCCAATGCCCGCATTGACCCGCTCGCTGCGGACGATGCGCGACGCGCCCCACAGGGCGAGCCGCGCGATCGACGCAAACACCAGCATCCCGCCCGCAAAGCCCCCGGCGACGATCCCGCCGAGCTTCAGTTCGCCGGCAGCAACGATCAGGAGCGCGGCGAACAGGGCGATACCCAGCGCATACGCGGCCCATGCGGTGCGCGCCTCTTCGCCCCACTCACGGCGCAGCACACGCACCGGCGGCACGCGGGTCAGCGGCAATAGCGGCGGCAACGCGAAGCCGAGCAGCAAGACGAGCCCCGCCGCAATACCTTCGAGCGCGGGCCACGCGGTGGGATACGGCAGCACCACGTCGATCAGGCTGCCGAGCCACGTCAGCAACGCGAGATGTCCGGCATAGCCGAGCAGAACGCCAAGCGCGCCGCCCGACAGGCCGAGCCCGAGAAATTCGAGGAAGAACAGCGTGCGCAGCGTGCGTTGGCTGACACCGAGACAGCGCATCGCCGCGCAGCCGTCGAGATGCCGGCGCATGTAGCGGTGCGCGGCCATGGCGATGGCAACTGCGGCCAGCAACGCCGTCAACAACGACACGAGGGTGAGAAAGTGACTGGCCCGATCGAGCGTTTCGCGTACCTGGGGCTGGCCGTCCTGCAGCGATTCGAGCGCGACGCCGCGCATCTTGCCGTCGTCGACGCGGGCATGCGCCCACGCGGCAAACTTCGCCACCGACGCATCCGGACCCGCCACCAGCAACCGGTATGTGACGCGGCTGCCGAACACGATCAGGCCGGTCGACTGCACCTCGTCGGCACGCAGCATCAGGCGCGGCGAGAAATTGATGAAGCCGAAGCCACGGTCGAGCTCACGCGTGATGATCGCGCCGACCGTCAACGTACGGTTGCCGACTTTCACCGTGTCGCCGACGTGCAGTTTCAGCGTGTCGAGCAGCGCCTGATCGACCCACACGGTGCCCGGCGCCGGAATCCCCTGCGCCGGATGGTCGGGCGCGCCAGGCGCCGTGGTGATCCGCAACGCGCCGCGCAACGGATAAGCCGGCGAGACCGCCTTGAGCGCCGCGAGCCGCGACACCGGCTGAGCCGTCGTCGAACTGATCATGCTGGGGAAGATGGCGGTCGTCGCCATCTGCAGACCGAGCGCCCTGGCTTGCTCGCCGAATTGGGGATCGACAGGATGGTCGGCCCGCACGATGAAGTCGGCGCCGATCATGCGCCGCGCGTCGCGTTCGAGCCCCTGATGCAGGCGGTCGGCGAGAAAACCGACGCTGGATAGCGCGGCGACGGCCAGCACCAGCGCCAGCAGCAACATGGTCAGTTCGCCTGCGCGCCAGTCGCGTGCGGTCATGCGCGCGGCCTGGCGCAGCAGGTCGGCCACGCTAAAACGACGCCCCGGCGCAATTCGCGCCGGCGAAACCCGTGCCGGATTGCTCAATCGTGCCGGCTCCTGACGAGACGCGACACCATATGGGTCGCCATGCCGCGAAAGCCGCCCTGCACGCCGCGCCACAGCCGCGGCAGCGCCCAGGCCGCCAGCATCAGAAAGCCCACCATCAGCAGCAGAAACAGCACCGGAACGAACAGTGCCAGCAGCAGGCCGCCGAATACGAGCCCGTCTTCGGCGGTGGACGTCACCACATTCGACACCGGTTCAGGCGACAGATTGATCAACGCCCGTGTCCCCGCCTTGGCCAGATGCGCGGTGCCGGCGAGCGTGCCGCCCGCCAGTGCGGCAACCGTCAGCAGCGCCGGATCGGCATGGCCGAGCGCACCGGCAGCCAGCACGGCGCCGGCCGGAATACGAATGAAGGTGTGAATCGCGTCCCAGAGGGAATCGAACGCGGGGATCTTGTCGGCCAGAAACTCGGTGACCGTCAGCGCCGCCGCTACGCCGATCACCCACGGCGAAGCCAGCGCAGACAGGGTATCGGGCAGGTGGACGAGGCCGAGGCGCGCGAACACGCCGGCTAACAGGACCGTGAGATAGAGGCGCAGGCCACTGCCCCAGGACAGGCCCGCCGCAAGCGAAAGTGATTCAAGCATGGCCGCCTCCAGGCGCGCTGCGCGTGCCGGGCGCTTCAGCCTGCAGCGGGCGAGCGCTGCATCGAAGCCGCCAGACCCGCGCCAAGCCGGACGCGGGACAAGTTCACATTGGATTCGACTTCATTATAGCCACGTTAATTCGCAGACCGCAGAGCAGACTGCAATTTCCGGCTCTAATGGCGAACCGGCCCGAGTACCCCTATGGTCAGATCAATGCCCAGAAGAGAGTTTGAGTCCGATCAAGCCGACGACGATCAGCGCCGCGCTCGCCACCCGGGCAACCGTCAGCGCCTCGCCCATTATGACGATGCCGAAAATAAACGCGCCAACGGCGCCAATTCCGGTCCATACCGCGTAAGCGGTGCCGAGCGGCAACTGGCGCATCGCCATGGCAAGCAGCACGAAACTCCCGAACGCCGTCACCACCGTGAACACGGAAGGCCACAGCCGGGTGAAGCCTTCGGAGGTCTTGAGACCGGCTGCCCACGCGACTTCGAGCAAACCGGCGATCAGAAGAAGCAACCACGACATGAAACGACTCCATTGATGAGATGGGGCCGTCCCCGTTCGATGCGAACGCGCAAGGTCGTCCTTACGAACCGTAATTATATCAAGACCGGCCAATCCCTGCCCTGCCGCCCGCCAGGAACGCGACGGCTCAGGCCGCCCCGACGAGCCGGTATCCGACTCCTGTCTCAGTGACGATATGCTCAGGCTGGGCAGGATCGCGTTCCAGCTTCTGCCGCAAATGCGCCATGTAGATGCGCAGATAGTGATGGCTCTCGACATGCGACGGGCCCCACACGTCGCGCAGCAGCTGGCGGTGCGTCAGCACGCGGCCGGCGTGCCGCACGAGGGTGGCGAGCAGGCGGTATTCGATCGGCGTCAGATGCACCGCGGCGCCTTCGCGGGTCACCTGGCGCAGCGCCAGATCGACCGTTACCGCGCCGAAATGCACCTGCGGCGATTCGCTCGCGCCGCCCTGGTTGCGCCGGCGCATGTGCGCGCGAATCCGCGCCAGCAGCTCCGACACGCCGAACGGCTTGGTCAGGTAGTCGTCGGCACCCGCATCGAGCGCGGCGACCTTCTCGGTCTCCTGGGTGCGTGCCGACAGCACGATCACCGGCAGGTCGCTCCAGCCGCGCAGTTCGCGGATCACGTCCAGACCGTCGGTGTCGGGCAGGCCCAGATCGACAATCACGAGGTCGGGCTTGCGCGTCGCGGCTTCGACGAGACCCTGCTTGCCGGTCTCGGCGTCGTGCACCACGATGCCCTCGCCTTCCAGCGAGGCACGCACGAAACGGCGAATCTGTTTTTCGTCTTCGATCAGGACGACGGTGATGCTGGGGTCACTCATGGGTGGGCTTTGAAGTCTGCTTATTGGGCAACTCAGGGGACGGCAGTGCAACGGTACCATCATCATGCAAGGCCGGCGCGGCAGACGACGCCCCCGCCTGTTGCGCGCCGCGCTGCTCTTCACCGCCCGCTTCGCTCATATCGGACTCGTCTTCGAGCACTTCCGGCGTGGGGGGCGGCGTTTCCACCGGCAAGGTGAACCAGAAGCGCGCGCCTTCGACGTGGCCGTCACCGGCCATCCGGTTGAACGCGCCGATCGTACCGCCATGCGCGTCGACGATGGCGCGGCAGATCGCGAGACCCAGGCCAATGCCGGGCTTGGCCGACTCCTTCTCGCCGCGCGTGAATTTCTCGAACACCCGCGCTTCCATGCCGAAGGGCAGCCCCGGGCCCCGGTCGTCGACGGTGACGCGCACAAACGGCTTGCCGTCTTGTTCGATACGTTCCGCGCCGATCACGAGGGGCGTATCGGCCGGCGTGTACTTGGCCGCATTTTCAAACAGGTTCGAAAAGAGGCGTTCCATCAGCACCGCGTCAAGTTGCAGCAACGGCAGATCGGGCGGCAGCTTCACCTGCACCGGATGTCGTGCGAGCACGCGTTTGCACGCGCGCAGCGCGGCGCCCACCGTCTCTTCGAGCAACGACCACTGGCGGTTCAATTGCAAGCCGCCCGCCTGCAACCGCGCCATGTCGAGCAGATTGGTGACGATGCCGGTCATGCGCAGCGCCTCTTCGTGAATCGCCTCGACGAGGTCGTCGCCCGGTTGCTTCACCGGCTGCCCTTCGCGGGTTTGCGCGAGCATCGACGAAAAGCCGACGATCGTCGTGAGCGGCGTGCGCAAGTCGTGCGAGATTGCCGATAGCAGCGAATTGCGCAAGCGCTCCGATTCCATGTTGACGAGCGCGTCGCGGGCGATGTCCACGTAGTGCACCCGTTCGAGCGCCAGCGCGATCTGCGCGGCAAACGCATCGAGCATGCGCTGCTGCTCCGGCACGTCGAGTTCACGCTGATCGCGCATCACGACGGCCAGCACACCGCGCGTACGCATCGGCGCCTTGAGCGGCAGATACAGCGCGGCCGCGGCGGGCAGCGTATCCGTGCCGTGGCCCGCCGGCTTCTGCTGGTCGTACACCCACTGGCCGACGTCGATATCGAGTGCCTCGCCTTCGAGTGTGATCGCGGCGTCCGGATCTTCGATCTTCTGCTTCACCTGATCCACGCTGTCCGGCAACAGGATCGCGACGCGCGCGCCGAACACTTCGCTCACGTGACGGCTGCCGATGCCGACGATCTGCTCCATCGTCAAGGCCGCTGCCAGTTCGCGCGCCATCGCGTACATCGCGCCGGTGCGTTGTTCGCGGCGCCGCGCGACACTCGCCTCGCGGCGCAGGCTCGAAGTCAGATGGCTGATCACCAGCGACGTAAGCAACATGCTGAAGAAGGTCAGCAGATACTGCGTATCGGAGACCGAGAACGACATGCGCGGCGGCACGAAAAAGTAGTCGAACCCCGCCACGCTCACAAAAGACTGCACCACGCCCGGCCCGCGCCCTAACTTCACCGCGGTAAAGATCACCCCGAGCAGGTACAGCATCACCAGGTTGGTCAGGTCGATATGGGCAAACAACTGGCTGGCAACCACCGTGATGCCTACGCAGATGGTCAGCGCCCAGCCGTACGCACCCGGCGGCGAGCGGCGCTCGCGAGCAGCGCTCAGCGCCTCGCGCCAAGCGTTCACGCCCTCGTCGCGGGTTGTGCGGCGCTCGAGGCCATCCCGTTCGGACGACGCCCGGATCAAGGTCAGATCGAGATCGCCTGCGCGCTCCGCGATGCGGTCGCCGAGCGGGCGGCGCAGCCAGCGCGCCACGCCGGTACGTGAGGACGCGCCTGCCACCAGCTTCGACACGTTGCGCACCCGCGCATAGCCGATCAGTGCCGCGACCGCGTCCGTACCCGCGAGGGTCGCTGTTTCCGCGCCGAGTTCCGCGGCAAGCCGCAACGCGTTCAGCGTGCGCTCGCGGCGCGCATCGGGCAGGCGCTGCAGTTTCGGGGTTTCCACATACACCGCGAGCCAGTCGGCTTTCAGGCTGGCGGCCAGACGGGCCGCCGCGCGCACGAGAATCGGCGCTTCCGGCCCCGGGCCCACGCACACCAGCAAGCGCTCGCGCGCCTGCCAGATACGCTGGATGGAACGGTCGGCGCGATACTCTCGCATCTGTGCGTCGACGCGGTCCGCCGTGCGCCGCAGCGCCAGCTCGCGCAGCGCGATCAGATTGCCCTTGCGGAAGAAATTGCGCACCGCGCGCTCGGCCTGCTGCGGCAGATAGACCTTGCCGTCGCGCATCCGGTCAAGCAGCTCCTCGGCCGGCAAGTCGACCAGCGTCACCTCGTCGGCGCGGTCGAACACGCGGTCCGGCACCGTCTCCCACACGCGGATGCCAGTGATCTGCCCGACCACGTCGTTGAGACTTTCGAGGTGCTGAACGTTGACCGTCGTGTAGACGTCGATGCCCGCATCGAGCAGCTCGTAGACGTCCTGCCAGCGCTTAAGATGGCGCGCGCCCTGCACGTTCGAATGCGCGAGCTCGTCGACGAGGATCAGTTGCGGCTTGCGGGCAAGCGCGGCATCGAGATCGAACTCGGCCAGCTTGCGGCCGCGGTATTCGAAGTGCGCGAGCGGCAGCACATCGAGACCCTCGAGCAGCGCCGCGGTTTCGCCGCGGCCATGCGTCTCGGCAATGCCGACCACCACATCCACACCCTCGTCGCTGCGCCGGCGCGCGGCCTGCAACATCGCGTACGTCTTGCCCACACCAGCCGACGCGCCGAAGAATACCTTCAGCTTGCCGCGCTGGCGTTTTTCTTCATCGCGTTGCAGCTTGTCGAGCAACTCGTCTGGATCGGGTCGGTTCATGCGTTGTGGTTATGGTTTTGGTTCTGCTTCGATGACAACCCCGCGGGACCGCGGGACTGCATCAGGTACATGGTGGCACGGGAGCGGCTGCGCCGCAAATGGCAGGCAGCTGGGGTGGCCGCCACCGGAGCGCCGGGCCGCCCTTTCGACGGCCGTCAAAAAGAGCGCCGCCACAAAAGGCAAAGACGGCGCCACCCCGGGCGCCGTCCTTGTCCTCCACACCGCTTAGCCTTGATGCGCAGCGTCGAGTGCGAGGTTCAGTTGCAGCACGTTGACGCGCGCTTCACCGAGCACACCGAACTGGCGGCCGCTGGTGTAGCGGTCGACCAGCGCCTGCACGTCGTTCGGCGACATCTTGCGCGCCTTCGCGACACGGTCGATCTGGTAAGCCGCCGCAGCCGGGCTGATTTCCGGATCGAGGCCGCTACCCGACGAGGTGACGAGGTCGATCGGCACCGGCTTCGACATGTCGGTACCCGCCGCCTTCAACGCGTCGAGACGGCCCTTGATTTCATCGGACAACGCCGGGTTGGTCGGCCCGAGGTTCGAGCCACCCGAGTTCGTTGCGTTGTACGGATTCGGGCTGGTGGCCGACAGACGGCCCCAGAAGTACTGCGGCGCATCGAACTGCTGGCCGATCAGCTTCGAGCCGACCACCTTGCCGTTCTGTTCCAGCATGCTGCCGTTGGCCTGATCGTGGAACGCGGTCTGGCCGATGACGGTCATCACGGCCGGGTAGGCGAGTCCCGTGATCGCCGACAGTACGACAAAGATCACGATAAGCGGACGAAAAAGTTTCATGATTGGCAATCCTTTTAGACGCAGCCGGCAGACACCATCCGCCGGCCGCAGCCTGTTAAACCCAGCCGAGCGCGGCCAGCACCATGTCGATCAGCTTGATGCCGATAAACGGCACGATGATCCCGCCAAGGCCATATATCAGCAGATTGCGGCGCAGCAGAATCGAGGCGCCGAGCGGCCGGTACTTCACGCCCTTCAGCGCCAGCGGAATCAGCAGCACGATGATCAGTGCGTTGAAGATCACCGCCGACATGATCGCCGAGGCCGGTGTGGCCAGATGCATCACGTTCAGCCGGTTCAGTGCCGGATAGGTGCTCGCAAACGCAGCCGGGATAATGGCGAAGTACTTGGAGACGTCGTTGGCAATCGAGAACGTCGTGAGCGAGCCGCGCGTCATCAGCATCTGCTTGCCGATCTCGACGATCTCGATCAGCTTGGTCGGGTTCGAATCGAGGTCGACCATGTTGCCGGCTTCCTTCGCCGCCTGCGTGCCGGTATTCATCGCCACTGCCACGTCGGCTTGCGCCAGCGCCGGAGCGTCGTTGGTACCGTCACCGGTCATCGCCACCAGCTTGCCTTCGGCCTGGTGCGCGCGAATCGTCGTCAGCTTGGCTTCCGGGGTGGCTTCCGCGAGGAAGTCGTCCACACCGGCTTCGGCTGCAATGGCGGCTGCCGTCAGACGGTTGTCGCCCGTCACCATGATGGTCTTGATACCCATCTTGCGCAGTTCGGCGAATCGCTCCTTGATGCCGCCCTTGACGATGTCCTTCAGCTCGATCACGCCGAGCACGCGTGCGCCCTGCTCGCCCTTCTCGGCCACCACCAGCGGCGTGCTGCCGCGGCGTGCCACTTCGGCTACGGCGTTGTTCACTTCAGCCGGATAGCGGCCGCCGTTCGCTTCGACGTAGTTCTTGACCGCATCGGCTGCGCCCTTACGGATCTCGCGGCCCGGCAGGTCGACACCGCTCATGCGCGTCTGTGCCGTGAAGGCGAGGAACACGGCGTGCAACGATGCCATGTCGCGAGCGCGGATGTTGAAGCGCTGCTTGGCAAGCACCACGATACTGCGGCCTTCCGGCGTTTCGTCCGACAGCGACGACAGTTGCGCAGCATCGGCCAGTACTTCTTCGGTCACACCCGGCGCCGGCACAAAGGTCGAAGCCTGACGGTTACCGAGCGTGATCGTGCCGGTCTTGTCGAGCAGCAGCACGTCGACGTCACCTGCAGCTTCCACTGCACGGCCCGAAGTCGCAATCACGTTCGCCTGCATCATGCGGCTCATACCCGCCACGCCGATGGCCGACAGCAGGCCACCGATCGTCGTCGGAATCAGACACACCAGCAGTGCCACGAGCGCGGTGATGCTCACCACATGGCCAGCCTTGACGGCTTCGACGGAGAACATCGAGAACGGCAGCAGCGTCGCGGTTGCAAGCAGCATCACGATCGTCAGCGCGACCAGCAGAATCGTCAGTGCGATTTCGTTCGGCGTCTTCTGACGCTTCGCGCCTTCGACCATCGCAATCATGCGGTCGAGGAAGGCTTCGCCCGGATTGGCCGTGACGCGCACGACGATCCAGTCCGACAGCACGCGCGTGCCGCCCGTGACCGACGAGAAGTCGCCGCCCGATTCGCGGATCACCGGTGCGGATTCGCCGGTGATCGCCGACTCGTCCACCGAGGCCACGCCTTCGATCACTTCACCGTCAGCCGGGATCACGTCGCCGGTTTCCACCAGCACGACGTCGCCCTTGCGCAGATCGGACGCCGTCAGGATGCGGATCGGCGCCTTCGGATGCGGCTCGTTGAGCTTCTTGGCCATCACGTCTTTCTTCGCGCTGCGCAGCGACGCAGCCTGGGCCTTGGACCGGCCTTCAGCGAGCGCTTCTGCGAAGTTGGCGAACAGCACCGTGAACCACAGCCACAGCGAGACTGCGAGGATGAACCCCGCAGGCGCCTCGGCCTGGCCGCCCAGCGCGGCGATCCAGAGGATCGTCGTCAGGATGCTGCCGACGTACACGCAGAACATCACCGGGTTACGGAACTGCGTGCGTGGCGTGAGTTTCTTGAATGAGTCCACGATCGCCGGGCGCACTAGCGCCGGATCGAACATGGACCGCGTTGCATTATGTTCAGTCATTGAATCCTCGTTTTTCTCGAATGGCCCGTATCAATGGCCGGCGATCATCATCAGATGTTCGACGCCGGGGCCGAGAGCGAGCGCAGGCACGTAAGTCAGTGCGCCGACGAGCAGCACGGTGCCAAGCAGCAGCACGACAAACAGCGGACCATGCGTGGGCAGCGTGCCGCCGGTGACAGCCAGGCGTTTCTTGGCCGCCAGCGAGCCGGCGATCGCCAGCACCGGAATCAGCGAGCCGAAGCGGCCAAACCACATCGCAATCGCGGTCAACCAGTTGTAGAACGGCGTGCTCACCGTCAGGCCAGCAAACGCGCTACCGTTGTTGTTCGCAGCCGAGCTGAACGCGTAGAGAATTTCCGAGAAGCCGTGCGGACCGGGGTTGGCAATACCCGCCTTGCCCGCGTCGGTCAGCACCGCGATCGAGGTACCCACGAGCACCAGCAGCGGCGTGAGCAGCACGACGATCGACACCATCTTCATCTCATACGCTTCAATCTTCTTGCCGACATATTCAGGCGTGCGGCCGATCATCAGGCCCGCGACGAACACGGCGAGCAGTGCGAACACGAGCATCCCGTACATACCGGAGCCCACACCGCCGAAGATCACTTCGCCCAACTGGATCAGCAGCATCGGGTAGAGGCCGCCGAGCGGGGTCAGCGAGTCGTGCGTGTTGTCGACTGCACCGCACGATGCCGCCGTCGTGGCGATCGTGAAGATGCCCGACTGCGCGATACCGAAGCGCGTTTCCTTGCCTTCCAT
>DASZIR010000014.1:0-3630 GCA_035948995.1 Paraburkholderia sp.
GCGAACGATCCGATGACTTCATTGCTGTGGGCCGTCGGTACATTCGGCGTCGGCTTTTTCATGCGACCTGTTGGCGCGATGATCATCGGCGCTTACGCGGACCGCGTGGGACGCCGCGCAGCGATGACGAGGACCAGCTGGATGATGGCTCTGGGAACCGCCGCGCTCGGCCTGTGCCCGTCGTTTGCCAGCATAGGCGTGATTGCGCCGCTCGTTGTCATCGCCGCTCGATCGTTGCAGGGCTTTGCCGTCGGCGGCGACCTCGGAGTTGCCGCGACCTTCGTGCTGGAGGCAGGGCCCGTGTCGCGTCGCGGCTATCTGGTCAGCTGGCAGCTCGCTAGCCAGGGCGCGGCCGCGTTGCTGGGCGCAAGCCTGGGCGTGCTACTCACCAGCACGGTGTCACCGGCCGGTCTTGCTTCGTGGGGCTGGCGGATCCCATTCCTGATCGGTCTGCTGATCGCGCCAGTCGGTCTCTACGTTCGCCATCGGCTTCGCGATGATCCGATTCCCACCAACACCGCCAGAAATGCCGGCACACCGGTCGCCGAACTATGTCGCGAACATGGGACGACGATCCTGCTGGCGATGCTGATGATGATGGGGCAAACCATACCGGTCTACGCGATCATCTACTTCATGCCGAGCTATGCGACTCGCGTGATGCACATGCCCGCCGTCATCGGATTTCTGGCTTCCGCGTTGTCTGCGCTGCTGCTGGTCGTCATTCCGCCGCTGGCCGGCCGTCTCATAGACAGTCTGCCTCGCCGCAAGCCACTGGCCCTCCTCGCCTCTGGATGCACGGCGCTTCTGGTCTATCCGGTCTTTCTGATGATTACCCGTGCGACCAGCGCGCTGCCTATCCTGTGCGGCGTCGGGCTCATTAGCACAATGGTGGCGTTCGGCGCCGGCGCGGTCGCCCTGCTTGTGCTCGAAGCGCTTCCTGCGCGGGTGCGCGCCAGCGGCATGGCCGTTTCGCACGCGCTGCACGTCGCCTTGTTCGGCGGCACTGCTCAATTCATCGTGACGGCATTGATCAGATGGACCGGCGATCCCATGTCTGCAGCCTGGTATGTGGCGCCGGCGTGTGTGGTGAGCTTCTGTGCGCTGATGCTTTTCAAGGAACGGCGCCTCGAAACCTGAACCGCCGCGTACGCATTGACGCCTATCGCTGCGTCTGAACCATCTTGTCAGCTAGAGCCCGAAAATCCTGCGGCGCCATGTCGTAGGCTCGCCGGAAGGCGCGCGTAAAATCAGACGCGCTTTTGAAGCCGAGTCCGTAGGCAATCTCTATCACCGCTAAGTGCGGATACCGGATCAGTTCATCGGCCGCATGGCGTAGCCTCAGGTGGCGGATATAAGCGCCAACGCCGCCTTCATGCTGAAACAGGCGATAGATGGTCGGGCGAGGAAGTTGAAGCGCATTTAGCACACTTTCGGGGGAGAGTTCATCTTCAGTCAGGTGCGCCTGAATATAGCGCCGTACCTGACCGAACATGGCTGCCCGGGCTGCAGCGCGCGTGTCGCCGCTCAGGCGCGCCTGCCGCCCAAACGCTGCGACAAGGAGCTTGGCCGCCGCGCGTATGGCGCCGTCCGCCTCACCGGCACTCATGCATGCGATTGTCCGACTGAGCGCCGCAACGTGTTCGATGATCAGTTGCTCGAGCGGCGTCGAACCATGCAGCACACGGCCGTGGATGGCCTCCGGATCAGGAAAGACTTCCTGCACCAACTCGCCCGGCACGAAAAACGCGATCACCCTGCATGCTTGGCGTTGCATTCGAACGGGTTGGTTCATATCCAGTGCAAGGATGCTTGCGGCTGAGGGCGTGGGATCGCGCCGCGCGGTGCGCACGGCGACGTTCTCAACCGCGCCCTCCAGAAACACATGAAAGACGAAGTCGCGTACCCGGTCTGTCGAGATCCGGGCCAGTGAGCGCTCGAGCACAATCAGGTCCGACCGGCAATCCGTAAATACAAGCTCGCCAACCTGATAGCGGTCAATCGACGCCTGGAACGGCCTCTCCAGGTCAGACCGCGAGGGCAGCACGTCAACAAGATGACCGACCCGATCCCGCCAGGCGAGCAAGCGCCGCTGTGGCGCTTCCCCCCGCACGCTGAAGTGACTGTGGGCAATGCCGTGCTTCAGCGGACGGCAGACATCAACCGTGGGTGCGCGGGAGTTCATGCGAAGAGAAGTTCTTTACTGGAATGTGCCTGGACGTCTTCTGGAGTAGACGCTTTGGGAATTTAACCGAAAATCTGCCCGGCGTGAATTTTTCGAAAAACGGGTCTGGAATTTTTCAGGAGCCGACACGCACGGTCAAACCTGCTCGTACAGGTAAGAGTACGTTGAGTGTCAATTGTGGGCCGCAGTTCGCCAAGAACCAGCCATTGGGTCGTGCAACACAAACGGCCCTTCGTGGCCGCGCGCAGCCTGCCGCGGCCGAGGAAGGCGGTCCTTTACAGAAGTTTGGTCTGACGAATCCAGATAGCCACAGACAGCGCATAAGTTCAGACGTTTGTCCGAGGCCAGGCACGCCGACGTGCGCGTGCGAACACACGGCTTATTCGTCGGGCGTCGTCGGAGCCGAGCCGCTGCGGCCGGCTCCTACCCGAACCGCATCGTTCGCCGACACGAACACGCCGATGTCGAAATCTGCGACACTAGCGGCTTGCGTGTGTTCTGCCTGTCGACCGCTCACGGTTCAGGCACGTTGGCCATGGCAACCCGTCTTCTGAAAGCATTCGCCGTACTGCTCGCGTCAGGCGCTGGCTTCTGCCCCGTCGTGGCACACGCGTACGCGCTCGATGCACAATTTGACTGCAGGGCGCGTCCGCACGCGTTCATCGCGCAACTCATCCACACCCAGTACATCGACCCGAATCCGATGCACGTTGAGGCGAATTCGGTCAACGCGTTTCGGCCGGCGCACGGCAGCGACATCACGGCCTTCGGCTTTCGTGTGTACGCGGTGATCGGGTACGAGCAGGACGACGAAATGTTCAGGAAGGGCCCCGGCCAGGCGCTCGCGGGCCCGCTGTACGGGGCGGTGCTGTCCGCTCCGAGCGAGGCGGTCGAGTCGCGCGTGCGCGAGGCAGGCAGCAACGCCACCGTGCGCATGGTGATTCCGTTGTTGCTGACCGCGGTGGTCTGCAGCCCGTCTTGACGCGCGGCGTCGTATCCTTCACGGCGCAAGGCTTTCTGCCGGCCACGCCTCTTCGGCGCCGAAGTCAGACTGGGTGCCTGCGAACGGCCGCTTCTCCAGAGGGCCGAAGGGATACTTCTGACCGCCTGCTGCCCGTCGTGACCGGCCGCTGACCCGACTCGGACAATCGATCCAGTCGCTCGTGCGTCCGCTTGCAAGTGTGCACCGGACGTTCCTAACCCAATTCACTTTCTAGTACCTCTTGCCGGAAGGGGTATGAGCATGTCCGCCCGTTTCGCAAAAGCAGCTCGTCGCGCTCTATACACGCGTATCAACGGACACGCCACTGATATGTATGGACCGTGTCAAGTGCCAAAGTGCGGCTCCCCAAAGCTTGACGGGTCAAGGGCGGGCGTCAGGCCCGGCGCAGCGGACCCTTGACGCGACGTCGGTTTTCCATGCTATGCATTGGTCGTGAGCGCGG
>DASZIR010000015.1:0-4477 GCA_035948995.1 Paraburkholderia sp.
CAGGCGCAGGACTCGCGTGGTGATGGTCGGATCGGGCTGGGCGGCACGGGGCATCAGGGCGTATGCTGGGCGAGCACAAATACTGTATGGATATACATATAGCACACTCGCCCAGGAAAGCAACCGCAGAATGCCGGCTGACCGCCGGGCCGCGCTATTCATCCCTGCCGTGAACGGCAGGGTTTTTCGCGCTTAAGCCTGATAATGGCGGCGACCTCGCGATGCGCAGGACGGGTTGCAGGTCCGCACACCGGCGCATCTGCCACTGAAAGGACGGGACACATCATGGGCAACCGCTTGAGCAAGATCGCCACCCGCACGGGCGACGACGGCACCACCGGCCTTGGCGACGGCCGCCGTGTGCGCAAGGACGACGCGCGGATCATGGCGATCGGCGAGGTCGACGAACTCAACTCGAATCTTGGCGTGTTGCTGTGCGAAACCTTGCCTGAGAGCGTGCGGGCGGCGCTCATCGCGATCCAGCACGACCTGTTCGACCTGGGCGGCGAACTCTGCATCCCCGGCCATACGATGATCACGGACAAGCATCTGGGCCAGCTCGACGACTGGCTCGCCGACTACAACGCGGCGCTGCCGCCGCTGAAAGAATTCATTCTGCCCGGCGGCTCCCGTGCGGCTGCGCTCGCGCATGTCTGCCGGACCGTGTGCCGGCGCGCTGAGCGGGCCATTGTGACGCTCGGCGAGACGCAGGCGATCAACGCGGCGCCGCGCCAATACGTGAACCGTCTGTCGGATCTGCTGTTTGTGCTGGCGCGCGTGCTCAACCGGGCGGACGGCGGCAGCGATGTGCTCTGGCAGCACGAGCGCGGCTCGAAGTGAGTCACAGGTGATGAGTCACAGGTGAGTCATGCAGGAAGGACCTGCACGCTGCGCCGTGGCAAAACGCCATCGATCCAGTCAACCGGCCGGCTACGACCCGCCCCTGTATCAGCCAATGGCCAGCGTGACCGGCTTGCCGATCCGGCTCATCATGTCGACCAGGGTGTCGATGGTGAATTTGGCGGTCTTCTTGTTGACCACGTCGGACACCCGCGGACGCGAAACCATCAGGATTTCAGCCGCTTCGGCCTGCTTCAGATGGTGCTCGTCGATCCAGCTGGACAGTTCGGTCATCAACTGTTCCTTCAGGAGCCGCGTGTCGTTGATCGGTTTCTGCGATGCCGCGTGCAGCCGCGTGACTTCCTCGGCGGGAAACCCCAATTCGAGGAACAGATTTACCCCGGGTTTCGTTACGTGACGGATTTTGGTGTCGATCGTCATTGTTACGTCCCTCTCCCGTTGATCACGGCGCGATAGCGCCTCCGCAATATCCCGGTCGTGCCGCTCTGGTGAGTTGCGTCTGCTTCTGGAAGCAGCGCAGCACATACAGGGCCTCCGCGAATTTCGCCATATACATGACCCAATAGATGCCGTGGGCTTCCTTGATACGGATCTCGCGCGTACCCGCGCCGACGGCATCAAATGGTTTCCAGTCGTCCGCGTCGAGGCCGGTCTGGACTTTGCCTGGCTGAAAGCCGGCCTGCCGACGCGCTTCGTCCGGAAATACCAGCAAACCGTCAAAGCTGGCGCCTGCCCGGCGGATTTCCTTATCGCGCTCCACGCACACCCTTGATGTATAAAATATTATACCAAGCTTTCAGGAAGGGCAAGACGCGCCCGTTCCTGCCATGGACAGTGACGGTGCAGGGGCGTTGCGCGGACAACCATTCGGCCGTTCCGCCAATAAAAAGCCCGGCTCGAGGAGCCGGGCTTGGGGATCTGCCGCTTCGTCCGCGCGCCTCGTGCGCGTGAGTTGCACTCAGTGCAGTGGGCCGGATTGGCCTGGTTGCCCTGGTTGGGCCGAGTTGTCGTTAATTGCCGCTGCCGCGTGCCACGCGGCGCTGCTTGACGGCTTCGGCCAGGCCTTCCAGCACGGCGACACTCTCATCCCAGCCGATGCAGGCATCCGTCACGCTTTGGCCATAGGTCAGCTCGCAACCTTCCTTCAGATCCTGGCGGCCGGCGACCAGGTGCGATTCCACCATCACGCCCACGATGCGCTCATCGCCGCCGGCGATTTGACGGCCAATATCCGCGCACACCGGAATCTGGTTTTCGTGTTTCTTGGAACTGTTCGCGTGGCTCGCATCGATCATCAGACGGGCCGCGAGGCCGGCCTTGCCGATGTCGGCGCAGGCGGCGTTCACGCTTTCCGCGTCGTAGTTCGGCGTTTTGCCGCCGCGCAGGATGATGTGGCAGTCCTCGTTGCCGGCCGTTGAGACGATCGCCGAGTGGCCACCTTTCGTGACCGACAGGAAATGGTGCGGCTGGGAGGCCGCCTTGATCGCGTCGACGGCGATTTTCACATTACCGTCGGTGCCGTTCTTGAAGCCCACCGGGCACGACAGACCCGACGCCAGTTCGCGGTGTACCTGCGACTCGGTCGTGCGTGCACCGATTGCGCCCCACGAGATCAGGTCGGCAATGTATTGCGGGCTGATCATGTCGAGGTATTCGGTGCCGGCCGGCAGGCCGAGTTCGTTGATGCGCAACAGCAGCTCGCGCGCGGTGCGCAGGCCCTCGTTGATCTTGAAGCTGTTGTCCATGTGCGGGTCGTTGATGAGACCCTTCCAGCCCACCGTCGTGCGCGGCTTTTCGAAATACACGCGCATCACGATCTCGAGCTCACCCGCGAAGCGCCTGCGCTGCTCGACGAGCCGTCCCGCGTATTCGAGCGCGGCCCTGGTGTCGTGGATCGAGCACGGCCCAATGATCACAATCAACCGGTCTTCCATGCCGTGCAGGATGCGGTGCATCGACTGGCGCGAATGGTAGATCAGCTCCGAGACCGGTTCTTCACAGGCGAATTCGCGGATCAGGTGGGCCGGCGGCGTGAGTTCTTTCAATTCTCGAATACGGACATCGTCGGTGTTGTGCGGGGGCATGGTTGTTCTCCAGATTTCGGTTCGTAGCGTGTTCGCGCGGGCGAAAAAGTCAGCGACGCCGCAGCGGACAACATTCAAAAAGGGTCAAGTGGCGAGTCGGGTTATCGGGTTCAGCAAAACAGGGCAAAAAGCAGGGGCGAAAAAAAACCGCCAGACTCGCTGGCGGTTTTTCGGGAATTTCGGGTGCCTTACGTGCACTAACACCCCTCTCGATCCGCCAGCGGTCTGAGATGCCAGAAAAAGTAAAAATAAAACTTGGCGGACATGGCGAAAGTAAGGTCGCTGGTGAAAAAGGGTGAGTGACTTTATAACCCGTGCAGTCCCGGTTGACAACCGGGGTGCCACGAAAATGCGGATAATCCGCACACTTCGCGAAAAATCTGCACGAAGTGTGCATCAGGTGGCGATCAGGCGGTGCCGCCCACGGTCATCTTCTCAATGCGCAGCGTCGGCTGGCCGACGCCCACCGGCACGCTTTGGCCTTCCTTGCCGCATACGCCTACGCCCGAATCCAGTGACATGTCGTTACCGATCATGGTGACGAACTTGAGCGATTCCGGGCCGCTGCCGATCAGCGTCGCGCCCTTGACCGGGTAGGTGACCTTGCCGTTTTCGATCATGTAGGCCTCGGAGGCCGAGAACACGAACTTGCCGTTGGTGATGTCCACCTGGCCGCCACCGAAGTTCACCGCGTACAGGCCGTTCTTGACCGAGGCGAGGATTTCCTGCGGATCCTTGTCGCCGTTGAGCATGTAGGTGTTGGTCATGCGCGGCATTGGCAGGGCGGCATACGATTCGCGGCGCGCGTTGCCAGTCACCGGCATCTTCATCAGACGTGCGTTCAGCGTGTCCTGGATGTAGCCCTTCAGGATGCCGTCCTCGATCAGCGTGGTGCACTGGGTCGGGTTGCCTTCGTCGTCGATGTTCAGCGAGCCGCGGCGGTTCGGCAGCGTGCCGTCGTCGACCACGGTGACGCCCTTCGCGGCAACCTGCTCGCCGATGCGTCCGGCGAACGCCGACGAGCCCTTGCGGTTGAAGTCGCCTTCGAGGCCATGGCCGATCGCCTCGTGCAGCAGCACGCCGGGCCAGCCCGGTCCGAGCACGACCGTCATCGCGCCGGCCGGAGCCGGGCGGGCGTCGAGGTTCACGAGCGCCGCATGCACGGCGTCGTCGACATAACCCGACAGCACTTCGTCCGTGAAATAGCCGTAGTCGAAGCGGCCACCGCCGCCGCCGCTGCCGATTTCGCGGCGGCCGTTCTGCTCGGCGATCACCGTGACCGACACGCGCACGAGCGGACGGATATCGGCCGCGAAGCCGCCGTCGCTGCGCGCGACCAGCACTACGTCGTATTCGCCGGCGAGGCCTGCCATCACTTGCTGGATGCGCGGATCGCGGCCGCGCGCCATCTGTTCGATGCGCTCGAGCAGTTTGACCTTGGCGGTCGCGTCGAGCGAATGCAGCGGATCGGACGGCAGGTACAGATCGCGCCCGGCAATGCCGGTCAGCGACGAGGCCACCTTGATCTTCTG
>DASZIR010000016.1:0-21540 GCA_035948995.1 Paraburkholderia sp.
TGCAATGCCGATCGCGGCAAGCAAGGCGCCAATCGTGGTCGGGATCAGGCAGACGAGCAGTGCCACCAGCGTCGGCACGTCGGTGCCGAGGCTATGCAGCGGCTCGGACAGGCCGAGGTAACTCGTCATGTACTGCTCGGCATTGAATGCCATCGGCCACAGCGGCACGACGACGATCAGGAAGATCAGCGTAAATGCCGACAGCACCAGCGTGAGGGCAATTTCATTCGGCGTGCGCTGCCGCACCGCACCTTCGACCAGCGCAATCATCCGGTCGAGGAAGGTCTCGCCCGCTTCGGCCGACACGCGCACGGTGATCTCATCGGAGAGTACCGTCGTGCCGCCCGTCACGCCCGAGCGATCGCCACCCGCATCGCGGATCACGGGCGCAGACTCGCCGGTAATCGCGGATTCGTCGACCGAGGCCGTGCCGTCGATGATCTCGCCATCGCTCGGAATGACCTCGCCCGCCCGCACGATCACCAGGTCCCCGCGCACCAGTTTGATCGACGACACGGTCTCGCGCGCGCCATCGGGGCGCAGCCGGTACGCAACGGTGTCGCGTCGTGCGCGGCGCAACGCATCGGCCTGTGCCTTGCCGCGCTCTTCGGCAATGGCGGTGGCGAAATTCGCAAACACGACCGTCAGGAAGAGCCACGCGTCAAGCGCGATGAAGTAGGTCAGCGGCGCCTGGCTGTGCGCCGCCCCCAGCGCCATCTGAATGATGAACACCAGGGTCAGCACCGCCCCGAGCTCCACCACGAACATCACCGGGTTCTTCCATTGAATGTCCGGGCGCAACGACACCAGCGATTGCCGCAACGCGGCGCGCACCAGCGGCGACGAGAACAGTCGCTCTGTCTCTGATTTGTGCGGCGGACGTGGCCCCGCTGTCATCCCGGGTGCCGGTGCGTGCGCGACTTTTACTGTTTCCATGATGGATGCTCCTCGATCCAGTCAATCGTTAGGGTTTTGCGCGTCAGTAAGCAACGTCAACCGCCGAATGGAATGGGCCCCAGATGCTCCGCAAGCGGACCGAGCGCGGCGACCGGCAGGAACAGCAGTGCACCGACGATCAGGATCGTGCCAAGCAGCAGGAAGCCAAAGGTCACCGTGTTGTCGCGCATGGTGCCGAGCGTCGCGGGTGCCATTTTCTTGCGGCCCAGATAAGCCGCCATCGCAATCGGCGCGATGATCGGCAGATAGCGCGAGAACAGCATCACGAGTCCGGTCGCGGTATCCCATTGCACGGCCGTGGGCGACGGGCTCGGGTTGCTGTTCAACCCATAGGTCGTCCCGAGACCATCGAACGCCGAGCCGTTGTTGGCCGATGCTGACGAGAACTGATACGTGATTTCGCTAAAGCCGTGAGCGCCCGGATTGTTCTCGGCCTTGGTGCCCCAGTCGGTCGCGGAGAACAAACCGGTCGGACCGAGCACCAGGATCGGATGCACCAGCAGCGCGATCATGGCGAGTTTCATTTCACGCGCACCCACCTTGCGGCCCAGATACTCGGGCGTGCGGCCCACCATCTGCCCCGCCAGGAACACGCCGACGATCAGGAACAGCAGCAGGTTGATCATGCCGACGCCCTTGCCCCCGAACACACAGTTGAGCCACATGCCGATCAGCGGCGACAGGCCCGCCAATGGGTTGAGGCTGTCGTGCTCGGCATTCACCGCACCGCATGTCACGTCCGTCGTAATTGCCGCGAACGTCGCGCCTGCCGATGTACCGAAGCGCAGCTCCTTACCTTCCAGATTGCCCAGATGCTGCTCAACCGGCAACGCGGCCAGCGGAGGAATCGTCAGCGAATGATTCGTGCCGGCCAGTTGATAGGTACGCGACACCGGATGCGCGGTGAACGCGGGATTCGGCTTGAGCGTGTCGAAACAGACCGCCCAGACAATCAGCCCGATCATCATCGACAGCATCACGCAATAGATCACCACCGCATGCCTTAGACGCCCCAGCATGCGGCCGTACATGAGGACGAGCGAGAACGGGAAAATCATCATTGCCAGCGTCGTGACGAAGTTCGAGCCGGCACTGGGGTTTTCGTACGGATGGGCCGAATTCATGCCATAGAAGCCGCCGCCGTTCGTACCGAGCATCTTGATAGGAATCACAGCCGCTACCGGACCCACGATCAGCGTCTGCTGTTTGGGCTGGCCGTTGTCGGCGGTTCCCATCGCGGCGGGCTCGAGCGTCGTCACCTGGTGGTCGCTCGCATAGGTCATCGGCATGCCCTGCTGGATAAAGATCACGCCGACGATCAGCGCGATCGGCACGAACATGTAGACCACCACCCGCCACATATCGACGAAGAAATTGCCCACCAGCTGTTCGCCGCGCAACGCCCGGATGATCGCGGTCAGCGCGCACAGCCCTACCGCAGCTGACAGAAACATGTTCGGCAGGATAAAGAAGATCTGGCTGAAATTCGAAAAGTGCTGGTCGCCTGAATAGTGCTGCAGGTTCGTATTGGTCATGAACGAAATGACCGTATTGAAGATCGTCGAAGGCGCGAGCATGCCGCGGCCGAGCGGATTAAGCGGCATCAGCGGTTGCAGCGACAGCACGACGAAGCCGAACACGAACAGCGCCACGTTGAAGACGAGCAGCGCGACGGTGTACTGCTTCCAGTCCTGCGGGCCGCTGTCGAGCTTCGACTCGAACCAGCGCAACGGTCGGGGTGCACGGTATCGACCGTCGAGAATCCATGCCATATAGCGGCTAAGCGGAATCGAGACGGCGATCGCCGCGATCAGGATAAGGATCGGCAGGGTCCACATGAGCTTCCCCTTCTACGCGAAAAGATGACAGGATGCGCCGGGCGTCGTTCAGAACCACTCGGGCCGAATGAGCGCGACGAACAGGTAAACAAAGGTCAACGCGGAAACCGCGACAGCAAGCCAGGCCATGATGGTCTCCTCAGATCCTCTCGCAGGCGTCGATGAACGCGACGCACAACGCCATACAGCCCAGTCCCAGCACGAATAAGGCCGGCAGCCAGATCAGCAAGTTCATGACGAACCTCGTTTTCTATAGACGACACAAGTCCACACCGGCGCTTTGACGACGGTGTCGCAACCTGTTTTTTCAGGTTTGCTAAAGGTATAGCGCGGCGCAAATAAAAATGTTGTAAATCCGGATTGATGGAAAACCACTATCCGGGGTGGCGACGCGAAAGACGAATGGTTGCTGCTGAGCGGCTCCCCAAGCCCCTCGTTAACGGGATTTTTACGCGCTGCGCGGCGTTTCTTCCGGAAAATTGACGTGGACTGTCCTGCAATACAGGTACAGTCACGGTCGCTTATTTTCGTGACTCAGGGAGGGCAGCATGCTGACCAATACGAACCTGCAGCTTGGCTTGTTCGTCGTGGTACTGCTCCTGCTCGTCAAGCCGATGGGTCTCTTCATGGCCCTTGCCGCAGACGGCAAAGCGCCTCTCTTTGCGCGCATTGGCGGCCCGTTCGAGCGGCTGATCTATCGCCTCTGCGGCATCGACCCCGCGGTCGAAATGAGCTGGAAGACCTATGCGGTCGCACTGCTGCTCTTCAATGCCGTCGGCACGCTGGTTCTGTATCTGCTGCAACGCATCCAGGTATGGTTGCCGCTCAATCCGCAATCCTTGCCCAACGTCGGGGCGGACTCCGCGTTCAATACCGCCGTGAGTTTTGCGACCAATACCAGTTGGCAAGGCTACGCAGGGGAAACCACGCTGGGCTATCTGGTGCAGATGCTCGGCATCACGGTACAAAGCTTTCTCTCCGGTGCGAGCGGCATGGCCGTGCTGTTTGCGCTGACCCGCGGTTTCGCGCGGCGCAATGCCGATACGGTCGGCAACCTGTGGGCCGATCTGACGCGTGCGACCTTGTATGTGCTGCTGCCCTTGTCCGTGCTGTTTTCCGCGGCATTCATGGCGCAGGGTGTGATTCAGAACTTCTCGGCGTATCAACCGGTTCACACGCTGCAGCCAACCACGTGGCAGCAGCCCAAGCTCGACGCACAGGGTAATCCGCTCCATGATGCAAGCGGCGCGGTCGTACAGGAGACCTTGACCACGCAGCAACAGTTGCTCCCCATGGGGCCGGTCGCGTCTCAGGAATCGATCAAACTGCTAAGCGGCGACGGCGGCGGCTTCTTCAATGCGAACTCGGCACACCCGTATGAAAACCCGACGCCCCTCACTAACTTCCTGCAGATGCTCGCCATCCTGCTGATTCCTGCGGGACTCTGCTACACCTTCGGCGTCATGGTGGGCGACCGGCGCCAGGGATGGGCCATGCTCGCGGCCATGACCGCGATGTTCATCGTGATGGCGGTGGTGACCGTACATGCGGAGCAGGCCCGCGCGGTGCCCGCAGCCGAAAGCGCTTCAGTGCTGGCCACTGCCGGCAACATGGAGGGCAAGGAGACACGCTTCGGCGTGGTCAGCTCCGCACTCTATGCGACTGTCACCACAAGCGGCGGCGATGGCGCAGTCAATGCCATGCACGACTCGTTCGCGCCCATCGGCGGTCTGATACCGATGGCCCTCATGCAGACCGGCGAGGTGGTGTTTGGCGGACCGGGTTCGGGTCTCTTCAGCATGATCGTCGACGCCATGCTGGCGGTCTTTCTGGCGGGCCTGATGATTGGCCGCACGCCGGAGTACCTGGGCAAGAAGATCGACGCCTATGAAATGAAAATGGTCGCGGTGGTGATTCTCGTGACGCCCCTCCTCGCGTTGGTCGGGACCGCGATCTCGGTGCTGGTGCCGGCCGGCATCGCGGGAATCGCGAACCCGGGTGCGCACGGCTTCAGCGAGATTCTCTACGCGTTCTCGTCCGCGGCGAATAACAATGGCAGCGCGTTTGCGGGGCTCTCGGCGAACACGCCGTACTACAACGTGATGCTGGCGATTGCCATGTGGTTTGGCCGCTTTGCGGTGATCGTGCCGGTGCTGGCGATTGCCGGGTCGCTCGCGCCGAAGCTGCGGCGCACACCGGGCGCCGGCACACTGCCCACACACGGTCCGCTGTTTATAGGCTTGCTGATCGGCACGGTCGTGATGGTTGCGTCCCTCACGTACCTGCCTGCACTTGCGCTAGGGCCGCTCGCCGAGCAACTGGCGATGACCGCAGGCCATTAGAAAAAGCCCAGGCCGGCGCCGATCACGCCGGCCACGCAGACTACCGCAGCCACGCCCGAGACCAGCCACAAATAAACCCCGCGAGGACGATGCTGCCGGGAAAGCGCGGTGACGCTCAGGGCGATCAGCAATCCGACCACCAGCGGCAACATCAGCGCATTCACGACCTGGGCGGCAACGTTCAGCGACACGAGGTCTGGTGCCAACCACACGAGATAGGCGCTACCGGCGACAGACGCCACATACACGCCGTAGAACCAGGGCGAGCCGGCGGGCCGGTCATCGAGCGAGCGCCGGTACCCTGCCACTTCACCGAGCCCCCACGCTAGCGACAGCGAGCAGACAATAGCAGCCACCATCGACGCGCCGAGCACGCCCGCACTGAACAGAATGCGTCCCGCCTGCGGGCCCACCACGGTCGCGAGCGCCTCGCTGATTTCTCCCACGCTCTGCAAGGAGTGAGGTTTGCCGTTTCCCGCTAGCGTCGCGGCGGCGGCCACCAGCACGGCCGCCGTCAATAGCTGCGTGAGGACCGCCCCCACGGCTGTTTCCGCTCGGGCCGCCGTGTAGTCTCGCGGCGTGAGCCGTTTGTCCGCGACTGCAGCCTGCTGATAGAAAACCATCCACGGATTGAAAGTCGCACCGATCAGCGCTGCCGCCATATATCCAAACTCGCGATTGCCCAGCGGGAGCCGGGTCGTTTGCCGGAACAGGTCGTGAATGTCAGGATGGGCCTTCCACGCCACCACGAAGAACGTCAATTCGAACGCGCCAATCACGATGGCGACCTTGTCGACCCGCTTGTGCGAGCCGCTGAGCACGACTCCAATCAGCGCGGCCACCGCAAGCGGCAACGTGACGGACCGGGACACCCCATACATTTCACCGACACCCGCCACGCCCGTAAATTCGGTCACGAGCGATCCCAGGACGGCGACCACCAGTCCCGCCGCGGAGATCCATGCCCACACCGGGCCGAAGTTCGACCGAATCAGTTCGCCATGGCCACGCCCGGTGAAAATGCCAAGCCGGACCGTGAGCTCCTGAACCATATACAGCAGCGGAATGAGACCGAGAAGCACCACCAGCAACTGGAGGCCCCATTGGGCACCGGCCTGCGCCGCGGTTACCACGTTCCCGGCGTCGCAATCGGCCAGCATGACGAGCAGTCCAGGACCCCATAGAGCAAACCAGCGCAGGCTGGGTGAAACCTTCGATTTGAGTGGAGGAGCGCCGGACATGCGGTCTGAAAGAAATTGAAGACGGTAAAGGGTGAGCGATTTTAGCGTGCCGCGCCGCGTCATTCAGTTTCTCAACTGTATTGCTAACCCTTCATTTTCCTTTCATACCTGTCATTTCGAAAGACCGGATAGCCGCGCAGACACGCCCGAAAATTATATTGGCTCTGCTTAACGAATCATGTTGACTTCGGATTCGCACGCCGCCTAAAATTTAAAAGTCTTCACAAACGGGGCTGATGCCTTGGACACCTGCAGTAGTCGACCTTCGAATATGTTTGCTGCCTGACCGGCAGGACGTCCGCGCTCCCTTTCACAGCCGCCGTCTTGCCAGCAGGCAGACGGTGCGCGCCGAAGTAACCCTCTCCGTGCACCTTTATAAGCGCCATATGGCCGCCACGATGACGTGTGTCCGTGCGTCCGTGCGTCCGTCTGGCACCGCGTCGCGAGCGTCAACTCGCGGCTGCGTCCGTTCGTGCCTGTTCGTGCCTGTTCGCTTCGCAGGCGCTGACCGACGCGTGGCTAAACACGTGCGTACCTGACGTACGTACCTAACGCGAATGAGGAGCCCCCATGCCGGACAGTGACAGTTATCCCATATGCCGCTCACCTTTACCTTTGTCTAAGGAAAGCGAGTAGACCTTCGTCGCTGCGCGCATGATGCGCCCGGCCTCCGCGTCTGCTGGCTTTCCGCGAACCGCGTTAAGCCAAACGCTCGGAGAAATATCATGACCTTCGGTCTCCTCCTGTCGCATCTGCCGCACGTGCAGGAATCGCGCGTCCAATACGACGCCATGCTCGCGCTGCACTCCCCTGCCCCGCACAAATTCGCAGGGTTCTGGCAGCGTCTCAGGACGCTCATTTCGTAATTTTTCGCGCCCTTTCCGCCATACGCAAGCGACGCTGTCGTTCAACGGCTCACGCCCTTACGTATGCCGGAGGTGCGCCTTTTCGCTCCAATCACCCGACTTTGGGGAATAAAACAAAATGTCCACTCCACTCAACGTCTCAACGCCACGCAGCGCCGTCCTCGACGAGGCTCATGTTGGCGATATCCGGGGTGCGCTCGGCACCATCGCGTATCACGACACCGCGCCGCGCACCAACTGGTGGGCGCGCTTCCGAACGCTACTGGCCATCCTGGGCCCTGGCCTCATCGTGATGGTGGGCGACAACGATGCAGGCGCCTTCGGCACCTACACACAGGCGGGACAGAACTACGGAACCACCTTGCTGTGGACCATGTTGCTGCTGGTACCGGTGCTGTTCGTCAATCAGGAAATGGTGCTGCGGCTCGGTGCCGTAACCGGCGTCGGCCATGCGCGGCTCATCTTCGAACGCTTCGGCAAGTTCTGGGGGGCATTCAGCGCGATCGATCTGTTCATCCTCAATGCGCTGACCATCGTGACCGAATTCATCGGCATCACGTTCGTGCTCGACTTCTTCGGGGTTTCCAAGGTACTCGGGGTCTGCATTGCTGCGGCGCTGACAATGGCGGCCGTCAGTACGGGAAATTTCAGGCGCTTCGAACGCTTCGCGGTGGTGCTGTGCCTGCTGAGTCTGCTGCTGGTGCCGGTCCTGGTGTCGATCCACCCGCCGGTTGGCCAGATGACGCGCGACTTCTTCATTCCGAACTGGCCTGCCCACTCGAAG
Source organism: Paraburkholderia sp. (assembly GCA_035948995.1). Taxonomy (GTDB): domain Bacteria; phylum Pseudomonadota; class Gammaproteobacteria; order Burkholderiales; family Burkholderiaceae; genus Paraburkholderia. Next base: position 8,029 of record DASZIR010000016.1, read on the forward strand.
CTGAGCGATGTGATGCTGCTGGTTATCGGCATCGTCGGCACGACCGTCGCACCGTGGCAACTGTTTTTCCAGCAGAGCTACGTGGTCGACAAGCGCATCACGCCGCGCTTCATGAAGTATGAAAAAGCCGACCTGTGGATTGGCATTGTGTTCGTGCTGATCGGTGCGGTAGCGATGATTGCCTTCTGCGCCGCGCTCTTTTCCGGCAAGCCCGAGTTCGGCAATTTCACGGACGCGGGTGGCGTGATCGCCGGCCTGGAAAAATACGCCGGCCGCACGTCCGCCGTCCTCTTCGCCGTCGCGCTGTTCGATGCCGCCATCATCGGCGCGGCTGCGGTTTCGCTGTCGACCGCCTATGCGATCGGCGACGTGTTCAAGATCCGGCACTCGCTGCATCGCAGCGTGACGGACGCCAAGGGCTTCTATCTCGTCTACTTCGGCATCATTGCCGCCGCTGCTGCGCTGGTACTGATTCCTGGCAGCCCGCTCGGCCTCCTGACCGAAGCGGTGCAAACGCTCGCGGGCGTGCTGCTGCCCAGCGCTACGGTATTTTTGCTGCTGTTGTGCAACGACAAGGCCGTGCTCGGTCCGTGGGCCAACTCGAAGAAGCTCAACCTGTTCACGGGCGCTGTGATCTGGGTGCTGGTGATGCTGTCCATCATCCTGACCGCTTCGGTGATGTATCCGGATATCACAGGCGAGACGATCCTCGAAGTGCTCGCCGGCGGAACACTGCTGGCCATCGTCGGCTACGCCACAACCGTAGGCCTTCGCAAGCTGCGTCGTGAAACGGCGGACGGCGAAGTACAGACGTATCCGAAAGGTGCGCGCGATACGTGGCGCATGCCGCCGCTGGACGAACTGCCGCCGCCGAATCTCACGCTCGCCAAGCGTGTCTGGATGGGGGTGTTGCGTGGTTATCTGCTACTGGCCGTTGCACTGGTAATCGTGAAGGTCGTGCAGATGACGCTGTTGAAATAAATCCGCTGAGCCGGCTTCGGCCCGGCGGCCTGAAACATGCCCGGATAACTCGAGCGTGCTTGAGCAAAACTGGTAGGAGTACTGCCATGAACCGCTTGCGCATCAATCACACGTTAGCATGGGTTGCTCTATCCGCCGGGGCGGTGGCCTTGACGATGTTCGCCTCCTCGTATGAAAGTTGCCAGCCGCCCGCGGTGGACACGGGGCGGCTCTCCGTCGACGCAGCATCCAATGACGGGAAGACGAATAGTGCGGCCCCGCATTGTCTGGTCTACGGGAAATACTGCCTCGGCGACTCCCTCCATGGCCGGTAGCGACGCGCTTACGTGGGATGCGCCGCTACCCCGCAACGGCGCTCACTCCGGTGAGCGGCGAGTACCGCCTTTACAGCCTTTTTACTTGCGGCAGGGTTTGCAGTACGCCTAAAATCTCACGAACAGCCTTTAGAGGGCAGGTGCCGTGACCAATCGATGTCGTCGAATTCCGAACCGCTTTTCTGCCTGACCGGCACGACGTCTGCGCTCTCTTCTTTCAGCCGCCGTCTTGCCAGCAGGCAGACGGTGCGTGCCATAGCTACGCTCTCCGCACACCTTGAATTGCGCCATATAAACGCAGCGGTTGCGTGCGTCCACAGCAGTCCATCGAAATAGCGCCAGGGGCTGGCGCGAAAAACAGGATGTTGGCCATGAAGGCAATCGAACGCAATAGCGGTGCCGCAGAAGCGCGGTGCCTGAGTGCGCATGAACTCGCGACCCTTATGGTGCTGCTTGAAGCACCGGTCGATGTCATGGCGGAGACGCCTGACGTAGCGGCCCTTCGAGAAGCCGGGCTGGCCCAGGTGGTCGACGCCGGGCAAGGCAAAGTCAGCTTCGCGATTACTGAGCAAGGAAATGCCGTATTGCGCGTACTAGGCGCGCGTTGACCCTGTAGCTCACGCGCACGCCCGCTGTCACGCGAGCGTGCCGACGACGCGCGAGCGTGAAGGGATAGCTGACGCTGCGCCGGTGGAAACCTCCGCTCTGTTCTCGCCGTAGCGCGCGCACTATACTCGCGACAACGACACCCGGCAGCGGAGCATCGATGCACAACACGACACTCGCCAGCTCCACCGGCGGCATGGTCACGAGCCCCCACGCGCTGGCAAGCGCTGCAGGGCTCGACGTGCTGCGTACAGGGGGCAACGCCATCGAAGCAGCGATTGCGATCGGCGCGGCGCTATGCGTCACCTATCCGCATTTCACCGGCCTGGGCGGCGACGCTTTCTGGATCATCGGCGACCGCCATGGCCTGCTGCGCACCCTCTCGGGTATCGGTCACGCGGCGGCAAACCCACCCACGTTTGCCGGGGCGATTCCCTTGCGCGGCGCCGCAGCGGCGCTCACCACCGCCGCAACCGTCGATACCTGGCATCAGGCGTACGCAATCAGCAAGACCTTATGGGGCGGACAGCAAGCCTGGGCTACGCTGTTCGACCGCGCCATCGGATATGCCTCCGACGGTTTCCCGGTCACGCCTTCGCAGCACTTCTGGCAGACCTTGCGTGCAGACGAATTACACGCATCCCCTGGCTTCTCGAAGACATTTGCGCCGCACGGCCGGGTCCCGGCCGTCGCCGAGCGCTTTGTCCAGCCCGGGCTTGCAGGCAGCCTTGCGCGCATTGCCCGCTTCGGCGCCCGCGAGTTTTACGAGGGCGAGCTCGCAGACCGGATCGCACGTGGGTTGCAGCAAGCGGGCTCACCCCTGACGAAGGCGGACCTCGCAAAAACGCAGGCCCGCGATGAACCGCCCTTGCGGGTCGCCTATCGCGGCGGTGAACTGGTGAGCATGCGCCCGCCTACCCAAGGCGTCACGACCCTGCAGATCATGGGCACGCTTGAGCGCTTCGATCTAGCTTCGATTCCTGAGGGCAGCGCCGACTATTACCACCTGCTGGTAGAAGCGGTGAAATGCGCGTTCATGGACCGCGACCGCTTCGTCTGCGACCCGGACTTCGCACCTGTGCCGGTCGACGCCATGCTCTCGCCCGCCACCCTCGACGCTCATGCTCGCTCTATCAGCCTGCACGAGGCGCGTGCGTGGCCGCACGTGTTCCGTCCCGGCGATACGGTGTACATCGGCGCCACCGACCGCGAGGGCCGCAGCGTGAGCGTTTTGCAAACGGTCTACTTCGACTGGGGCAGCGGCGTGGTCGCGGGCGACACCGGCATTCTCTGGCACAACCGCGGCGCGTCGTTCAGCACCGATCCCGCGCATCACAACGCATTGCAGCCCGGCAAGCGGCCGTTCCACACGCTCAACCCCGGCATGTACCTGAAGGACGGCCGCCCGCACCTGCTGTTCGGCACGCAAGGTGCGGACGGCCAGCCGCAAACGCTCGCTGCAATCCTCACGCGCCTGATCGACTATGGGATGGATCCGTTAAGCGCCCTCGCCCGGCCGCGTTTTCTGCTGGGCAAGACCTTCTCGGATACACGAGATGCGCTAAAGCTCGAAGAAGACGCGGGCGCCGACGTATTTGCCGCGCTGGCCGCGCGTGGTCACGACGTAAGCGCCATACCGGCGCAAAGCCCGCTCGCGGGCCATCCCGGGGTCATACGGATCGGGGCGAACGGCACCGCGTGCGGTGCACATGATCCGCGCAGCGACGGACGAGCGATGGGGGTCGGGGACAGCGCGCCATAGCCGCTAGCTCTCAGCCCAGCGTAAACCGGTCCCGCGTCGTCACATAGTCGCTCGCGCCAAACCGGCCCACCGGAAAATAGTGTTGCAGGCGCACCCGCCACGTTTGCGTATCGATCAGTTCATCGCGCGCATGCAGCCTGTGCACGCGTCCGATAAAAATCTGCCGGCTGGTGGTCTCGAGCGTCTCCCACAACGTACACTCGAACGCGACCGGCGCTTCGGCGATGCGCGGCGGCGCCACATACGAACTCGCGACCGGCGTCAATCCAACCTGCTTCAGTTCGCTCACGTCCGGCGGCAAGCGCTCGCCGCAGCGATGCATCTTCCCGGCGATAGCCTCGTCGGCCAGGTGCACGACAAACTCGCCCGTGCGGGCAATATTCACAGCCGTATCCTTAAGCGCCCCGTCGGGCAGCCGGTTGATGCTGACCATCACGATCGGCGGTTCCTCGCCGAGCATGTTGAACATAGAGAACGGCGCCGCGTTGACCGTGCCGTTGGTGCCGAGCGTCGTGACGAGCGCGATCGGCCGCGGCACGATCAGGCTCGCCATCAACTTGTAGCGCTGATATTCGGTGATCGCTTCGAAGTCGATTTCCATGCCTATCCACCTAGGCTGAGGTAATGCCGAGCAACTGGCCGAGACTTTTCTCGCCCGGCATGCGCGACGTTTCAATGCGCTCTTCCAGCTCGCGCAGATGCGCGGCCATGCGGGCGACGGCGCCCGCTGCATCGCGCGCCTCGATGCAGTCGACGATCGCCGCATGTTCTTCATGCTCGCAAGGCGCGTTGCCAGGCGGCTCGTACACACCGACAATTAACGAACAGCGCGAAATCAGTTCCGTCAGATAGGTCTGTAGTATCGAATTGCCGGCCAGCGCGCCGATGTGCAAATGAAAACAGCTGGTGAGCCGTGCCCACGAGGGCTGGTCGAAGCGATGCATCGCCTCGTGTTCTTCGGCAAGCTGCCGCCGCAACGCGTCGATATCGTCTGCACTTGCGCGCTCTACGGCGAGTTCCACCAGCGCGCTTTCCAGCGAGCGGCGCGCCTCGAAGATCTCCCGCGTTTCCTCAGGGGTCGGCTCCGCGATCACCGCGCCCCTGTTCGGCCGCAGCACAACGATGCCGTCATAGGCGAGCTTCTCGAGTACGCGCCGCACGACCGCGCGGCCTACGCCGAACAACTGGCATAGCTCGGGTTCCGGCAGCTTCGTACCAGGCGTCAGGCGATGGTTCAACACGCCGTCGAAGATCGACTGATAGATACGGCTGTCTATGTCCGCATCGTCGTGTGCGGTCGGTTTGGCGGCCCGTGCCCTGGATGGTGTTTTCATTTCGCTTTCTGGCGCACGCTCTCGTTGCCTTCCACTTCGTCCATGTAACCGGCGATGCCCCCGGGCGTCGTCATCCACACGTCACCGTTGCCGCGCGCCGCCGCAATATGCTGAAGCGCCCGACGCAAGTGCCGCAGCCGGTACGGCTGCCCCACCAGATAAGGGTGCAGCGCGATGCCCATCACCAGCGCCTGCGGCGTGCTGCCGCGCGTGGGCTTGCGGTTGGCCTGCTCGAGCATCTCGTCGAACTGATCGACGATCATGTCGGCAAACGCACACGCGTCCATCTGCCGGCCCACCAGCATCGGCAAGTCGTTCAGCTCCTGCGGGTACGGGACGGACCATAGCGGTCCACCACGGGTCGCCATCCGTACGGGGCGGTCGTCGTGGCACCAGTTCAACGTGTAGCGATAACCGGTCTCTGCCAGCAGGTCCGGTGTGAGGCGCGACTCGGAGATCCACGGCGAGAGCCAGCCCAACGGCGCCATGCCGCTGTGCGCAGCGATGCGCTCGCGGCAATGCAATAGCAGTTCCCGCTCGCCGCTTTCGTCGAGATCGCTCTGTCGATGGGCATTCGTATGGCCATGTCCGATCAGTTCATCGCCGCGCGCGACGCACGCAGCAATCAGTTCCGGACAATGGTCGTAAAGCGCCGTGTTGATCAGCGTGCCCGCGGGCATCCCGAGTTGATCGAACAGGTCGAGACAACGCCACGCACCCACCCGGTTGCCGTATTCGCGCCAGCTGTAGTTGAGCACGTCGGGCTGCGGCGAGACGGGACCGAGCGCTGCGCCGAGCCCCTCTCCGAACGCAAAGTGCTCGATGTTAAAGCCCAGATACACCGCGAGTCCGGCACCGCCGGGCCAACGGAATGCGTCGGCATCCGTGATGGGCCGGTACGGAAAGCGGCCATGCGTGGCGAGCGGTTCGCGCGCACGATCCGACGCTGCGGGCATGTTCCGTGAATCAGTCATTGAAAGCAGCCGTAGGTGACAGTTAGCGCTCCGCATGAACCGGTTTGGCGTCGTCGTGCCCCGCGACGGACCGAACACGCACCGCGATTGCGCAAGAAGGCGGCCTGAATCGCCAACGATTCGAGCTTCAGATCGTTTGCAATATGTGAGCCAACTCGTAGACGTTAGCTTGTGCGACCCGTTTGCAATGCTTTGGGCTGCGATGCAGCGGATGGCACATGTCTTGCATTTGAGGGGATTCGCATGGGCGCCGCACGCGCCGCGCCTGTGCCATTCGCGAGGACACCTTCTTCATGACTCAGCCTGCTTCAACCGTGCTCCACACCGAGGCCGCCGATATCGAGCTGGTGCACGTCTCGAAGCAATATGGCGACGCGCTCGCCGTGAATGCGATCGACCTGCGCATTCCGGGCGGCCAGTACTGTTGCCTGCTCGGGCCGTCCGGTTGCGGCAAGACCTCGACCTTGCGCATGATCGCAGGGCATGAATCGGTCACCGAGGGCGACGTCCTGATTGCCGGGCGTAACGTCACGCGGGAAGAGCCCGCTGCGCGCGGCACGGCGATGGTGTTTCAGAGCTATGCGCTGTTCCCGCATCTGAGCGCGCTCGACAACGTTGCCTTCAGCCTGAAGATGCGCGGCGTCGCTAAAGAGGCGCGGCGCAAGCGCGCCGGTGAACTGCTCGAGCTCGTGGCCATGTCGGCGTATGCCGAACGCAAGCCTGCACAGCTGTCAGGCGGCCAGCAGCAACGCGTGGCGCTCGCCCGTGCGCTGCTGAACCAGCCCCGCTGTCTGCTGCTCGATGAACCCTTGTCCGCGCTCGACCCGTTCCTGCGCGTGCAGATGCGCGCCGAACTCAAGCGCTGGCAGAAGGAACTCGGCATCACCTTCGTCCACGTCACGCATTCCCAGGAAGAAGCGATGGCGCTGGCGGATCTGGTCGTCGTGATGAGTCATGGCCATATCGAACAAAGCGGCACGCCACACGAAGTCTTCAACCGCCCGCGCACCGAGTTCGTCGCGCGCTTTCTCGGCGGCCATAACGTGTTCAGCACCAATGGACGTCTCTTTACCGTGCGCGCCGACCACCTGCGCGTGCTGCCGCACGGCGTCACGCCCGTCCAGACACCCATCGGCGAAGGCGGCCTCGCGCGGATCGGCGGCGTCCCCTGCACCGTGCGTGAAGCCGAATATCAGGGCACCCATTTACGCATGACGCTGGTGCCGCTCGACGGATCGCCGGAACTCGTCTCGCTCGTGAGCGACGGCGATTACGACCCAGCGCGTCTCGGCCCCGAAGCGCGCGTCGTGGTCTGGTGGAACGCGCAGGATGCCCATCCGCTTGCCGCGTAGGCCAATCCCGGACCGCGCTCAGGCCTGAGCGACGCTCAGGCCGCGCTTGAACCTGCTTGAACCCGCTTGAACCCTTACTTTTCTTAACGATAAGCCAGAACTTCACCTGAGGAGATTGCAATGAGTCAGCAGAACGAGAGCCCGGCCGCGGCAGCGCCGGCGGCCGAACCCGACCTGACGGAAAAAGGCCTGAAGCGCCGCACGCTCCTGAAGGGCGCGGTCGCAGCGGCGGGTATTGCCGGTTTCCCGTACGTGCATGCGCAGGAAAAGTTCGTGTTGCGCTATCTGGGGACGGCGGTCAACCAAAGCTCCGATATCGCCAAGAAGTTCAAGGAAGATACCGGCATCGAGATTCAGTACATTCCGGTCACCACCGACGATGTCGCCAAGCGCATCATCACGCAGCCCAATTCGTTCGATATCGTCGACACCGAATATTTCTCGCTCAAGAAGCTGATCCCGGCCGGCACGCTGGCCGGCATGGACGCCAGGAAGATCAAGCTTGCCGACAAGATCACGCCGGTGCTCACCAAGGGTGAAGTGAATGGCAAGAAAATCGGCGATCAGGGCACCGCGCCCAAGAAGGTCATGTTCCTGAGCGGCCCCAGGTCCACGGAATTCTCCGCCACGCCGACCGAGTGGATGACGCTCATCCCCACCACGTATAACGCCGACACGCTCGGCATTCGTCCGGACCTGATCAAGCGTCCGATCAACAGCTGGGCTGAATTGCTGAACCCCGAGTTCAAGGGCAAGGCGGCGCTGCTCAACATTCCCGCGATCGGCATCATGGATTCGGCGATGGCCATTGAAGCGATGGGCCACGTCAAGTACGGCGACAAGGGCAACATGACGAAGGCCGAAATCGATCAGACCATCAAGATCCTGATCGAGGCCAAGCGGGCCGGCCAGTTCCGCGCGTTCTGGAAGGACTTCAACGAAAGCGTGAACCTGATGGCCTCGGGCGAAGTTGTGATCCAGTCGATGTGGTCCCCTGCGGTGACCAAAGTACGCACTATGGGCATCGCCTGCAAGTTTCAGCCGCTCAAGGAAGGCTATCGCTCGTGGGCTGCGGGCTTTGGCTTTCCGCGCTCGCTGCAAGGCAAGAAGCTCGATGCAGCGTATGAATTCGTCAACTGGTTCCAGGACGGCTGGGCAGGTGCTTACCTGATGCGCCAGGGCTACTACTCGGGCGTGCTCGAGACGGCCAGATCGCACATGCAGCCTTACGAGTGGGACTACTGGATCGAAGGCAAGCCCGCTGCGCAGGACATCAAGGCACCGGACGGCCAGTTGCTCGAAAAAGCCGGCACGGTTCGCGATGGCGGTTCGTACACCGAACGTATGGGCGCCATCGCCTGCTGGAATGCGGTGATGGACGAGAACATTTATATGGTCCAGAAGTGGAACGAGTTCATCGCGGCCTAGTTCGCACACCGGTATGAAACAGGCTGCCACTGCCGGCGCAGCACGCACCGGCAGTGGCAGTCTTCCCGACGACGGATATCCCGCCATGGCATCGATCGAACTCTCCACCCACGCGCAGGCTGAACCGGTGCGACACCGGCGCGCATCCGCATGGCTGCAGGCGACCCCGCTGACGTTGACCTTCGTGCTGTTCTTCATCGTGCCGCTCGTCATCACGCTGATTGTCAGCTTCTGGGACTACAACGAATATCAGATCATCCCCGCCTTCACATTGAAGAACTACGCGGCGATTTTCGACGGCTGTTCGTCGATGACCGACCTGTGCGTCACCTTCAAGACCTACCTGTCCACGCTCAAGTTCTGCGCGATCGTCTGGGCAGTGACGCTGGTGCTGGGGTTTTCGATTGCCTACTTCCTGTCGTTCCATGTGCGCACGACCGCCATGCAGACCATCCTGTTCCTTGTCTGCACGATCCCGTTCTGGACCTCCAACGTGATCCGGATGATCTCGTGGATCCCGCTGCTTGGCCGCAATGGGCTTGTCAACCAGGCCTTGCTCGGGGCGCATCTGATCGACCAGCCGCTCGAATGGCTGCTGTACTCGAATTTCTCGGTGGTGCTCGCGTTCGTCCACCTCTACACCTTCTTCATGATCGTGCCGATTTTCAACGCGATGATGCGCATCGACCGGTCGCTGCTCGAAGCGGCCCGCGACGCCGGCGCGAGCAGCTGGCAGGTGATCCGTGAAGTGGTGCTGCCCCTGTCCAAAACCGGCATCGTGATCGGCTCGATCTTCGTCATCACGATCGTGATGGGCGACTTCCTGACGGTGGGCGTGATGGGCGGCCAGCAGATCGCCTCGGTCGGCAAGATCATCCAGGTGCAGACCGGCTACCTGCAGTTTCCCGCAGCAGCGGCCAACGCAATCATTCTGCTGGCCGTCGTGCTGATGATTGTCTGGGCTTTGACGCGCGTGGTCGACATCAGGAAGGAGCTTTGACATGCAGGCCATCCGCCTCAAGCATCGCGAGCGGCGCCCGGCCAGTTTCTACTGGCTGGCGCTGCTGTTCGGGCTGTTCGTGCTGTTCCTGTATGGCCCGGTGATCACTATCTTCATCCTGTCGTTCCAGGGGCCGGAAGGCGGCCTCACCTTCCCGATGCGCGGCGTCTCGCTGCACTGGTTCTCCGTGCTGCGCGACGGCGTGGGCGACGTCGACATCGGCGCTGCGTTTCTGCGCTCGGTACGCCTTGCGCTGGCGGTGACAGTGCTGACGGTGCTGTTCTCGGTTGCGGCGGGGCTCGCGTTTCGCAAGCGCTTTCGCGGTGATACGGCGGTGTTTTATGTGTCGGTAGCAAGCCTGATCATGCCTTCGATCATCGTGTCGCTCGGCATCGGTCTCACGTTTCGCCTGCTCGATAGCGGCATCAAGTATCTCGCCGCCGCGTCGGGCCACCAGTCGTACGCCGACAGCTACACGACCTCGATGGGTCTCTTCACCTCGGCGCTCGGTGCGCATCTGACGTGGACCTTGCCGTTCGGCCTGCTCGTGATGTTCGCGGTGTTCAACCGCTTCAATCCTGCCTATGAAGAGGCAGGCCGGGATCTCGGCGCGACGCCGTGGCAGAACTTTCGCCATATCGTGCTGCCGATCATCGGACCTTCCGTCATCGGCGTCGCAATGTTCGGCTTTACCCTCTCGTGGGACGAAATCGCCCGGACCTCGCAGGCAATTGGTGACCAGAACACCTTGCCGCTGGAACTGCAGGGGCTGACGACTTCGGTGACGACGCCCGTGATCTACGCGTTAGGGACGATGACCACCGTGCTGTCACTCACCGTGATGGTGGGGTGCCTGTTCGCCGTGCGCTGGCTGACCCGCAGACGCATGGCAGCTGCGTTGCGATAGCGGGCGGGGCCGACCAGCTCAGCCAGGCTCGCGCTCAGATATGACTGAGCGCGAACCCAACCCGCGTGTTGCTTCATCCCAGCTTGGCCTGCAGTTCCGCCGCCCCACCGCGCCGATACAGAACCAGCGTCGCACCGAGCCCGCACAGCGCCGCGAAGATCAGCCAGAACGCAGGCGCGGCCTTGTCGCCGGTCATCTCGATCAGGAAGGTCGATACCGCCGGCGTGAAGCCGCCGAACACGGCAGTCGCAAGACTGTACGCCAGCGAAAAACCGGCGACGCGCACCTCAACCGGCATCACCTCCGTCAGCGCGGCCACCATCGCACCGTTATAGACGCCGAAGAAGAACGAGAAGTACAACAGCACCGTCAGCATGCGCAGGAAGCCCGGCGCGTGCGCGAGCCACTCCAGCGCCGGATAGGAGGTCAAAATCGCCAGCGCCGAGATGAGCAGCAACAGCGGACGGCGGCCGATGCGATCCGAGATCGCGCCGCCGATCGGCAGCCAGATAAAGTTCGACACGCCTACCAGAAACGTGACCACCAGGCTGTCCGCGGTGCTCAGATGCAGCACCGCGCGGCCGAAAGTCGGCGTGTAGACGGTGATCAGGTAGAAGGTCGTCGTGGTCATCGCGACCATCAGCATGCCGGCGACCACCGTCTTCCAGTTGGCGAGCATCGAGCGGAACACTTCACTCGTGGACGGATGATGACGGCGCGCCTGAAACTCGGCCGTTTCCTGCAGCGAGCGGCGCAAAATGTAGAGGAACGGCACGATCATGCAGCCGATGAAAAACGGCACACGCCAGCCCCAGCCGCCGATTTGCGCCGGCGTCAGGAGAACGTTCAGCGCGAAGCCGAGCGCCGCCGCCACGACGATGGCCACCTGCTGGCTGGCCGACTGCCAGGCGGTGTAAAAGCCCTTCTTGCCGGGCGTCGCCATTTCCGCCAGATAGACCGACACGCCGCCCAGTTCCGCCCCTGCCGAAAAGCCCTGCAGCAAGCGACCGATCAGCACGAGCGCCGGCGCCAGCAAGCCGATGGTGGCGAACCCCGGCACACAGGCAATCAGGATCGTGCCGCTTGCCATGATGGACAGCGTGACGATCAGGCCGGTCCGGCGCCCCACCTTGTCGATATACGCGCCGAGCACGATCGCCCCCAGGGGCCGCATCAGGAAACCGGCGCCGAACACGGCAAAGGTCTGCATCAGCGAGGCGAACTCGCTCGCCGCCGGGAAGAAGGTCTTGGCGATGTAGGTGGCGTAGAAGCCGAACAGGAAGAAATCGAACTGTTCGAGGAAGTTGCCGCTCGTCACGCGCAGCACGGCGCCGAACTTCGAACGGGGCGGCGCGGTAGCGCCGAGCGCCTCGGTGGGGGTGTCGGGTTGCATGTCGTCTCCTGAATCGTTTAACTACGCCGCGGTTCATGGGTGCGCAGTTCGTTGCCGGATTGGCGCCGCCTGTGCTCTCCTATATTAGTCCTCGATGAGCAGCCCGCCAGGCGGTCTTTTTTCGCCTGACCACACTGCCGTCACGACCGGCGCGCCGTCCAGTCCCGAGCGCCGTGAAAGTCAGTGTTGCAAGATTCGGAGCAATCCCGGGTTCTGGCTGTTGTCGAACGAATGTTATTCGACCAGGAGTAGATATGAAGACCCGAAACCCGGTATTGGCGTTGGTCGCCGTAGCGGCTCTGTGGAGCGCGGGCAGCCAGGCGGCGCAGCCAGCTTACGTTTATACGACAACGGTGCAACTGTCCGACGGCAAGACCCTGAACTGCGGGGTCAACGAACCAGCGACTGCGATCAGCGTGTCGGGCCAGCCGCTCAGCCGCCGCGAGCAGACGGAAGCCGACGTATTGGCGACCCAGCGTCTGCGTTTGCTGAGCGGTCCCACGTCCGACTACCCGTCACCCTTTACCGCACCCAGTGTGGTTTGCGGACCTGCCGCATGATGCGCCCGTAACGACGCAGACGCGTTTCCGCAGGCGTCCTCGCGCTGACGCCCGCCCGCCGGGCAGTGGCGTGTCCGTCGTGGGCGGCGGGGTATGCGCGCCATACCGCGCCCTTCATGCTCACTCGGTGCGGTGCGGAACACTGTCCGGGAACGGATAAGGTGCATGGGGGCCCGGCCAATCGGGCACGGGCGGGCCACTTAATGCGTCGCACCCCGCGAGCCCCCCGAGGAAGCTGCACGCGAGCAAACCGGCGCACACGCGCCGCACCATCGTTCGAGCGTTCATCTCGCACCTCCTTGGCTGTCGCGCGTCCCTGTTTACTTGGACCGCCGGCAGGCAGGGCAGGTTGCGTTGTGCCGGCTGCGGCGGCGATCTGGCGCAAAATAAAAAGCGGCGAACGGACAAGTCCGCTCGCCGCAACACTGGAGCACCCTGAATCAATGAATCGCCTGCTGCTATCCGCAGTTGCGGATTAAAAACGGGTACGAATACCCGTCGTCAGTTCGAGCTGGGTGTTCGCGCCGAAAGTGGTCGCTTCCGTATAGCCACCATGCAGCTTCATGAAGTCGCCGGCCAGATACACTTCCGTGCGCTTCGAGAGGTGGTAGAACGTCGACCAGTACAGCGTTTCCTTGTAGCCGTTGCCCACACCGTTGGTCATGCTGAACGTACCGATGTTCGCATTCGGCGTGAAGCCGTCGCTGTTGTTGGCGGCGTTGTGGATACGCATCTGCTGATAGCCGAGTTCATAGTCGAACGGGCCCTTCGGCGCCAGCTTGAGCGACACCGTCCATGCGTTGTCCTGACGCTGGCCGAGCGAGCCCTGGTTGCCCAGGTAACGGAAGTAGCCCGCGTTGGCGCGCAGGATGCCGAACGTATAGTTACCGCCCACCGAGAA
>DASZIR010000017.1:0-4564 GCA_035948995.1 Paraburkholderia sp.
CGCAAGCGGCACGCAGCCGAGGATAAAAGCGAGCGAAGTCATGATGATCGGGCGCAGCCGTTCGGTCGCGGCCGTCACAGCAGAGTCGTACACCGACTCGCCCGCCTCGCGGTTGAGCACCGCGAATTCGAAAATCAGAATCGCGTTCTTCGCCGCCAGCGCAACCAGCATGGTCAGGCCGATCTGGAAGTACACGTCATTCTCGAGGCCGCGCAGCAGGATCGCGAGCAAGGCGCCGAACAGCGCAAACGGCACCGCCATCAGCACGCCGAACGGCAGGCTCCACTTCTCGTATTGCGCAGCGAGAATCAGGAACACCATGATCAGGCCAAACACGAACACCAGCCCCGAGGTGCCGCCGGATTGCCTCGCTTCGTACGCCTCGCCGCTCCAGCCGAGGTTATATCCCTCTGGCAGCACCTGGGCGCCGACCTCGTCAAGCGTGCTGAGTACCTGCCCCGAGCTATAGCCCGGTGCAGCATTCACCGTTACTTTCACTGCCGGGAAATTGTTGAAGCGCGTCACCAGATCCGGACCGGTGACGAACTTCGACGTCACCACCGCCTTGAGCGGCACCATGCTGGCGGTCTTGCTGCGCACATAGATCTGGTCGAGATCGGCCGGCGTGAGCCGGTACGACGGTTCGGCCTGCAGGATCACCTGCCACAGGCGGCTGGAACGGTTGAACTGCGACACGTATAGCGAGCCGAACATCGTCTGCATGGCGCTGTACACGTCCTCGACCGGCACACCCAGGGTCTCAGACTTGTCGCGGTCCACGTCGACCAGCAGCTGCTGCGCCGACGCATTGAAGGTCGAGGTGACGCGTGCCAGTTCGGGCCGCGCCTTCGCCTTGGCAACAAAGTCCTGCACCACCTGGGCGAGTTGCGCGATGGTGGCGTCGCCCTGCGCCTGGATCCAGACTTCCGTGCCACCCGTCGTACCAAGACCTGGAATCGATGGCGGATTGACCGGCAGAATGATCCCCTCTTTGACCTTGCCGAGGTTTTCATATGCGTCGATCAGCACGGCGCGCGCATTCTGCGTCTTGATGTTGGCGAACTTATAGCGCTCGTCGAAGCTCTTGAAGCCGATAAAAAACGCCCCGGCGTTATTCTTGTTCTGACTGTCGAGCAGGCTGTAGCCGTCGACAATCGTCACACTGCTGACTGCCGGCTGCTTCATGAAGTAGTCGGTGACGTGCTGGGACACTTCGCCGGTCCGGTCGAGGCTCGCGGCATCCGGCATGATGACCGCACCGAGCAGATAGCCCTGATCCTCGGGTGGCAGAAACGACGTCGGGATCGAGCGCATCATGACCACTGCGAGCGCAATCATGCCGGCAAACAGCAGCAATGCGACCACGAAGCGCTTGATGACCAGCTTGACCATGTTCGAATAGCGGACCGTCATCCGCTCGAACGCACTGTCGAACCACCTGAAAAAGCCGCGCTTTTCGTGGTGTCCCGGCTTGAGCAGCAACGCAGCCAGCGCCGGCGACAACGTCAACGCGACCAGCCCCGAGAACACCACCGAGATCGCAATGGTGATGGCAAACTGCTTGTACAGTTGGCCCGTGATCCCGCCGAGGAACGCCACCGGCACGAACACCGCGCACAGCACGAGCACAATCGCGACCACCGGTCCGGACACTTCGTCCATGGCGCGCTTGGCGGCATCCTTCGGACTCAGCTTGTGGACGTTCATGTTGCGCTCGACGTTTTCGATCACCACGATGGCATCGTCCACCACGATGCCGATCGCCAGCACCATGCCGAACAGCGTCAGCATGTTGATCGAGAAGCCGAGGGCCAGCATCCCCATGAACGTGCCGACAATCGAAACCGGCACTGCGAGCACCGGAATCAGCGTCGCCCGGAAGCTCTGCAGGAACACATAGACGACGATCACGACCAGCACCAGGGCCTCGAAGAAGGTATGGACGACGTCCGAGATGGACGCACGGGTGAAGTCCGTCGTATCCATGGCGATGTCGTAGTCGATGCCTTGCGGAAACTGGGGCTTCATCTTGGCGAGTGTCGCGCGCACCTGCTTCGACACGTCCAGCGCGTTGGCGCCCGGCTGCTGGTACACCGCGATCACCGTGGCGGGCTTGCCCTGGAACTTGCTGCGAATCGAGTAATCCTTCTGCCCGAGTTCGGCCCGGCCGATGTCCTTGAGCCGCACAATCGCCGCATCGCCGTTGGCCGCGCGAATGATGATGTTTTCGAACTCCGCCGGGTCGGTAAGCCGCCCCGAGGTGGTGACGGCAAACGACTGCTCGACCGGCGTGCCGGTTGGCGACTGGCCGATGCGCCCCACCGCGAACTGCTGGTTCTGGGCGGCTACGGCCCGCTGCACATCCGCCGCCGTGACCCCTAGCTGCGCCATGCGATCGGGCTTCAGCCAGATGCGCATTGCGTAGTCGGGCGTGCCGAAGATACTCGACTGATTCGCACCCGGAATGCGTTTGAGTGCGTCGAGCACATAGATGTTGGCGTAGTTGGCGATGTAGGTGGCGTCGTAACGGTCACCCGGCGAGTAGATCGCAATCACCATCATGAAGGCCGAGGACTTCTTCTGCACCTGGATGCCCTGCGACTGCACCGACGACGGCAATTGCGGCAGCGCAAGGTTCACACGGTTCTGCACATCGACCTGCGCCAGCTCGGGGTTGGTGCCGATCTGGAAGAACGCGTTGAGCGTATAGCTGCCGGTCGACGAGCTCGACGAATTCATATAGATCATGTTGTCGGCGCCGTTGACCTGCTGCTCGATCGGCGCGGCGACATTATTGGCGACGACATCCGCGCTCGCCCCCGGATAGCTGGCTGAAATCGTGATCTGCGGCGGCGTGATGTCGGGGTACTGGGCGATCGGCAGACTCAACATCGCCAGCGCGCCGCCGAGCGTGATCACGATCGAAATGACGGACGCGAAAATCGGCCGGTCAATGCAGAAGTGGGAGATATTCATATCGGCCGCCCGGCTACTTCGCTACGGGCTGGGAGGACTCGCGGGCAGCGAGATCCTGCGGCGCACCCGGCGATGCATCCGCCGCCGCTGGCGCGCTTGCAGGCGCAGCCGGCGCGCCGGTTATCTTGAGCGGTGTGTCCGCCACGACCCGGATGGCGCCGTCGACCACCACGCGCTCGCCGGATTTGAGACCTTCGGTGATGAACCAGTCGTCGCCGTGCCACTCTCCGGTTTCGACTACGCGTTCATGGGCCTTGGACTCGTTATCGACCACCCATACGAAATGGCTTTTCGCGCCCTGCAACACCGCGCGCTGAGGGACGAGAATCGCATTCGGACGGATCGCGCCGGAGACCCGCGCCCGCACGAATTGTCCCGGCCGCAGACTGCCCGTGGGGTTTTGAAACGATGCGCGTACGAGGAACGTCCCGGTCTGCGTATTGAACGCCGGGTTGGCGAAGTTGATGTGGCCGCGTGACGGATACAGCGTGCCGTCGGCCAGCACAACGGTGACCTCAAAATCGTTGCTGGCCGGGAAGATCAGCTGCTTTTTTGCGATCTGGTCGCGATAGCCGAGCAGCTCGTTTTCGGAGATACTGAAGTTGACCCACATCGGATCGAGCTGGTAGACGTAGGTCAGCAGTCCCGATGCGGCCGCCGTCACATAGCTGCCGTCCTGCTGCCGCGCGAAGCTCGACAGACCCGTGAGGGGCGACTTGATGGTCGTATAGCTGAGGTTGAGCTCGGCGGTCTGGACCTGGCCCTGCGCAGCGATCACCGCGGACTCGGCTTCCTTTTCGTTGCCGGTGGCATCATCCAGATCCTTTTGACTCAATGCGTTCTGTCTTGCGAGCGGTATCACGCGGGCGAGATTGGCTTTGCTCACATAGAGCCGCGCCTGCTGCTGCGCGAGCTGCCCCCTGGCAGTCTGCAGCGCGGCCTGGAACGGCTTGGGGTCCATCATGAACAGCACCTGCCCGGCATGGACCAGTTGTCCTTCCGTGTAGACCCGCTTGTCGAGAAAGCCGTCCACCCGCGCCCGGATCTCCACTTCGCGCGAGCTTTGCGTCTGCGCGGTGAATTCAAAATCTACCGGCGTATCGTGCGGTTCGACCTGCAGGACGGTGACTTCCACGGTGGGCGTGGGCGGCAATACCGGCGACTTGTGACAGCCCGCGCATAGCGCGACAGTCGTACACGCAAGCACGAACCTTAGATCGGCAAGCGACCGACGTGTCAGTCGTTGCAGACAGGCATTCAGCGGCGAGCATTTCATGGCATCACCCGTCCTGGCTAATTAGGCGTGCAAGCGCCGAACAACATATAGGCGTCTTCACGATTGACGAGCGAGAGGGTCATCGTGCCATCCGCCTTGTCCAGCGCGATCGTCCACGCGAAACCGAGTTCCGTACCTTGCAGCAAAAGCTGACTTTCGCCCGCCTCCATGAAGCGGATTGGCGTCGTGCGCGCCGGCCCAACTACCGTCTTCTTCGAAAAGTCGATGCGCAGGAATTGCGGTGCGCCCAGGTCGGAGGGCAGGCCCCTCAGGCAGGCCTGTCCGGGGTCGCACGAGTGTGCGTCGATAGTG
>DASZIR010000018.1:0-23157 GCA_035948995.1 Paraburkholderia sp.
GCTGCGCATCGGCAACCGCATCGCGATCCTGCGCGACGGCACGCTGGTGCAGGAAGGCACACCCAACGAGATCCTCACGCGCCCGGCGGATGATTATGTGCGGCGCTTTGTGGAGCGGCGCGCGGCGGTGCAGTAAGGTGCTGCCGCGGTCGGGCACGCGCCAGGCGCCCGCTACAGCTCCCCGGGTAGAATGCACGCGATGCGACGGACTGCGGTCCGTCGCGTGCATTTCGCCCCGCCGTTCTCTCGCTCCCATGAATCTCGAAAGCGTTCTCTTCTCCCAGGGTTTCGGTTCACGACGTCAATGCCGCGCGTTGATCGCCGACGGCCGCGTGACAATCGACGGCACCGTCCACGCCGATCCGGACGCCGAGGTCTCGACCGAGGCGCTGAGCTTCACCATCGACGGCACCACGTGGCCCTATTGCGAGCACGCCTACCTGCTGCTCAACAAGCCTGCGGGCTATGAATGCTCGCGCGAGCCGCAACATCACCTGAGCGTCTTCAACCTGCTGCCGCCGCAATTCGCGACGCGCGGCGTGCAATGCGTCGGCCGGCTCGATCAGGATACGACGGGCCTGCTGCTGCTCTCCGACGACGGCAAGTTCGTTCACGCGTTCACCTCGCCCAAGCGCAAGGTGCCGAAGGTCTACCTCGCGAGCACCCGTCATCCGCTCGACGAGACGCAACTCGACGCCCTGCGCCAGGGTGTGCTGCTGCACGGCGAGCCCAACCCGATTGCCGCGGTTGCAGCCCATGCACGCAGCGAACACGCGCTCGAACTGACCGTGCTCGAAGGCAAATACCATCAGGTCAAGCGGATGGTTGCCGCAGCGGGCAACCGGGTGGAGGCACTGCATCGCGAGCGGATCGGCGGCCTCAGTTTGCCTGCAACACTCGCCGAGGGCGCATGGCAATGGCTCGACGAAGCCGCCCTCGGATCTTTACGGAGCGGGTAAACCGTTAACAGCGCTGCTAAAAGCGCCTGGCGCCCCGCACTGTCGAGGCCGCCGTGTGCGGGTCCGCACATATCCCGCTGCGAGCCTCCCGTTTTGCGCTGCGTCGCAGCATGCCCTTCCTGACAAGTCGCTCTATACTCGACTAAACAACCATTACAAAGCTTTCAGGGAGGGGCGCCATGGTCATCAACAATTCGTTCGGGATCTCGCCCGCGATGATCGCGTTTATCGGTCTGGCCGTGGTCCTGGTCGGCGCTCTGCTGATCGTGATGCATGTGCGCCACAAGTATCATCCGAGCCTGATCGGCGCCCTGATCGGCGCGTTCCTGTGCTTCCTGCTGCTGGAAGCGCTGCCGGCTCTCACCTGAGCTTGTCCACGCGGGCAGTGGCCTGGCGCACGCGGCGGGGATTTCGCGAGGCGCCTCGCCCAACGTTTAGCCCAGCGGCGAACGCTCGCCCGCCCGCAACCGCCTGCTCAGGCCGGCGTGCTCCCACTCCGGTTCGCCTGAACCTGCGCGCTACGCAGAAAATCACCGACTGTCGGATACCGCAAACGCACCCGCAACTCGCGCTTCATCCGCTCGTTGACGAGCCGTCTCGATTCGCGCATGAAGGACAACAGCATCGGCTCGATCTGCGCCTCAGCCTGCGCGCGCGTGACGCGCGGGGCGCGCTCGAGACCGCAGGCGTCGGCCACGGCATCGAAGTACTGGCCCATTTTCATCGTCGTGTCGTCCGCCGCGTGAATCACGCGTGCCGGGCGGCCGAGCCTCGTCATGCGGACCAGAATTGCGGCGAGGTCGTCGGCGTGGATGTGGCTGGTGTAGACGTCGTCGGCATCGATCAGTGCCGGCGTGCGCTTTGCGAGCCGGCCGAGCGGCAGGCGATTGGCCGCATAGATGCCGGGAATCCGCGCGATGCTGGCAGTGACGATTCCGCGTGCGGTGGCACGCCGCAGTTGCTGCTCCGCCGAGACGCGGCGCATCGCCCGCGGATTGGCCGGCCGCACCGCGCGCGTCTCGTCGATCAGCGCGCCGCCGCAGTCGCCGTACACGCCCGTCGTACTCGCGTAGACGATGCGCGCAGGTGCCCGGGAACCGGCGGAGCGTCCTACCCTGTCGGGTACAATATTGCCTGCTTCCCGTTCCATCCATGCAGCGCGAAGGTGGCGCAGACGCGCTACCGGACGAGCCACATTGCGTGCCGGCCGCATGCGGCGTGCGCACAAGGTCGCGAGCAGCGCGCGCGTACGGCGGTCGTCGTCGCCGGTCTTTTGCGGCGGCGCCAGGTGCAAGACGGTCGGTGCGAGGCCCGCGAGCCGCTTCAGGCTGCCGCGCGCATCGAGATCGCCGACCAGCGGTGTCACGCCCGCCGCGCGCAATTCGGCGCAACGGGCCGGCTGGGTCGTCAGCGCAAAGAGGCGCGCGCGCGGCCGCAGCAGCTCGACGCAACGCATGCCGACATCGCCGCAGCCCACAATGAGCACGCGCGGGCGGCGCAAGTTTGGTGTGGCTTTCATGGTGGACGCATTGTAGCCGTCAAGGGCGGCTAGCACCGATTACCGACTCTTCGAACTCCAACACGCTATGGCATTTAACGTAACCCTCCGGCAAAGCGGCCGGCAGTTTCAAGTAGAACCCGATGAACCCGTGCTGACCGCCGCCTTACGCCAGGGTATCGGTTTGCCATACGGCTGCAAGAACGGCGCCTGCGGCTCGTGCAAAGGCACGGTCGTGAGCGGCCAGGTCGAACAGCGCTCCCATTCGTCGTCGGCGCTGTCGAACGACGAAAAGACCCGCGGCATGGCGCTCTTCTGCTGTGCGATGCCGTGCTCCGATCTCGAGATCGATGTCCGCGAAGTGGCCGGCGTGGGCGACGTGCAGGTCAAGAAACTGCCGTGCCGCGTGAACGCCATCGAGCGCAAGGCCGACGACGTGGTCGTGCTGAAACTGCAATTGCCCGCCAACGAGCGTCTGCAGTACCTCGCCGGCCAGTACCTCGAATTCATCCTGAAGGACGGCAAGCGGCGCAGCTATTCGATGGCGAATGCGCCGCACGTCGAAGGCCCGGTCGAGCTGCATATCCGCCATATGCCCGGCGGCGCGTTCACCGATCACGTGTTCAGCACGCTCAAGGAGCGCGACATCCTGCGCTTCGAAGCGCCGCTCGGCACGTTCTTCCTGCGCGAAGATTCCGACAAGCCGATCGTGCTGCTCGCCTCGGGCACCGGTTTCGCGCCGCTGAAGGCCATCATCGAACACGCGGTGTTCAAGAACCTCAACCGCCCAATGACGCTTTACTGGGGTGCACGCCGCAAGAAAGACCTGTACCTGCTCGAGCTCGCCGAGCAATGGGCCAGAGAGATCCCGAACTTCAAGTTCGTGCCGGTGCTCTCCGAACCGGACCCGAGCGACGCGTGGACGGGCCGCACCGGCTTCGTTCATCGCAGCGTCATTGAAGACCTGCCAGACTTGTCGGGTTACCAGGTGTACGCGTGCGGCGCACCGGTCATGGTCGAATCGGCACAGCGCGATTTCACGCAGCACCACGGCCTGCCGGAAGACGAGTTCTACGCGGATTCCTTCACGAGCGCAGCCGACCTCGCGAACCCGGTGTAACCACCGGGCTGGTGCCTGTGTAAGGTGGGAAATGAGGTGGGAAACAAGCTGCGTTAGCCGATGCAGCCTGTGAGGCGGGCCAAAAAAAAAGTCCGCCCCACACGAAATTCTTGGTTTACACCGGCGCTCGCGTTGTCGTATTCTTTCGCCCATGAACCGAATCCAGTCCGAACTTCGACGTCGTCGCTCGCTGCTCCCCTAGGGACGCCGCCGGCTTTGTCACGGATTCGCGCCGATGAGGCGCATGTTGTTCGAATCACGAGAGCCACGGCATGCCGTGGCTTTTTTGTTTTTTCGGTCGCCTTTTACTGTTCCTTCACCCCTGCATCGCCCGGAGCCTGCCGCCATGAATTTCAATGAGTACCCCATCGAGTCGCTGATGTACATCACCAACCGGCCCGAGATCGTTTTCACACACGGCAAGGGCTCGTGGCTCTATGACAATACCGGCAAGCGATACCTCGATTTCATCCAGGGGTGGGCGGTCAATAGCCTCGGGCATTGCAACGAAGGCATGATCGAAGCGCTGAACAGGCAGGCGCAATTGCTGATCAATCCGTCGCCGGCGTTCTACAACGAACCGATGGCACGACTCGCCGCCCTGCTCACGCAGCACAGCTGCTTCGACAAGGTATTCTTTGCGAACAGCGGCGCCGAAGCGAACGAAGGCGCAATCAAGCTCGCCCGCAAGTGGGGCAAGAAGCATAAGGACGGCGCCTACGAGATCATCACCTTCGACCACAGCTTTCACGGCCGCACGCTCGCGACCATGTCGGCAAGCGGCAAGCCGGGCTGGGACACGATCTACGCCCCGCAAGTGCCGGGCTTCCCGAAGGCCGATCTGAACGATATCGCGTCGGTCGAAAAGCTCATCAACAGCAAGACGGTCGCCGTGATGCTCGAGCCGATCCAGGGCGAAGGCGGCGTGATTCCGGCCACGCGCGAATTCATGCAGCAACTGCGTGCGCTGACCCGGAAGCACAACATCCTCCTGATCGTCGACGAAGTGCAGAGCGGCTGCGGCCGTGCCGGCACGCTGTTCGCGTACCAGCTGTCGGGCATCGAGCCGGACATCATGACGCTCGGCAAGGGCATCGGCGGCGGTGTGCCGCTCGCAGCACTGCTCGCCAAGGCCGACGTCGAAGTGTTCGAAGCGGGCGACCAGGGGGGCACCTACAACGGCAATCCGCTGATGACGGCGGTTGGCTACTCGGTGATCTCGCAACTGACCGCACCGGGCTTCCTCGAAGGCGTGCGGGCGCGCGGCGAGTATCTGCGTGCGAAGCTGCTGGAACTGTCGGTAGAGCGCGGCTTTGCGGGCGAACGCGGCGAAGGGCTGCTGCGCGCGCTGCTGCTTGGCAAGGACATCGGCAACCAGATCGTCGAAAAGGCGCGCAACATGCAGCCGGACGGTTTGCTGCTGAACGCAGCGCGTCCGAACCTGCTGCGCTTCATGCCGGCGCTGAACGTGACCAACGAAGAAATCGACCAGATGATGGCGATGCTGCGGTCGATTCTCGACACGCTTTGAACAAACGCTGGCCATGCACAGGAGCATGCGTATGACGACGACCGCCACGCTATCGATCCGCTGCTTCGAAGCGAGCGATACCGACGCCGTGGTCGCGCTGTGGCAGGAAGCATTTCCCGAGTACCGGGAAGCGACGCGGCCGCATCGCAATCCGCATCTGTCGATTATCAACAAGATGGCCACACAGGCCGAGCTGTTCTTTGTCGCCGTGCTCGGTGATCGCCTGGTGGGCACCGTGATGGCGGGTTATGACGGGCACCGGGGCTGGCTCTATTCGCTCGCGGTGGATGCGTCGCAGCGCCGGCTTGGCATCGGCACGCGGCTGATCGCGCATGCGGAGGCGGCACTCATTGCGCGAGGCTGTCCGAAGGTGAATTTACAGGTGCTGACGGCCAAAGCGGAGGTGCGGGCGTTTTACGAGGCGCTCGGCTATCGGGCAGATGAAGTCATCAGTCTCGGCAAGCGCCTGGGCGAAGCCGCCGCTACGCCGGCAGCTTCGCAAAGCGAGGTTGCGCCGTCGTCTGCATGACACATCTTTGCGATAAATAACGCTCGAAATAGAAAAGGCTGCATGCGCGATGCATGCAGCCTTTTTTTCGTTGCGCAGGTCAGTCGCCGAGCTTATTCACCCGGCTTATTCACCCGGCTCATTCACCCAGATAAGCCGCCCGCACCTTCGGATCATCCAGCATCTGCTTGGCATCGCCGGACATCGTCACCAGACCCGAATCCATCACGTAGCCACGATTCGCTGCCTGCAGCGCCAGACGCGCGTTCTGCTCGACCAGCAGCACCGTCATGCCTTCGCCCGAGATCGCCCGCACCACTTCGAAGATCTTCTCGACCATGATCGGCGACAGACCCATCGACGGCTCGTCGAGCAACAGCAGCTTCGGCTTGCTGATGATCGCGCGCGCCATGGCCAGCATCTGCTGCTCGCCGCCCGACAGCGTACCCGCGTACTGCGTCGCCCGTTCCTTCAGGCGCGGGAAGAAGCCGAACATGCGATCCACGTCCGCCTTGATGCCGTCCGTGTCGGTGCGCAGATACGCGCCCATCTGCATGTTCTCGACAATCGACATGCGCGCGAAGATGCCACGGCCTTCCGGCACCATCGCCAGACCGCGCCTGAGCAACTCATGCGCCGGAATGCCCTTGATCGACTGGCCCATGTACTCAATGTCGCCTGCCGAGTACGGCTTCAGACCCGTGATCGCCTTCATCGTCGTGGTCTTGCCCGCGCCGTTCGCGCCGATCAGCGTGACCAGCTCGCCCTGCCCGACTTCGAGATCAATGCCCTTGACTGCCTGAATGCCACCGTAATTGACCTGCAGGCCCTTGACTTTCAACATCGCAGTATTTGCCATCAATGGACTCCTGCACCGAGATATGCCTCGATCACCTTCGGGTCCCGCTGCACGTCATGCGGCAGCCCCTGGGCGATCACCTTGCCGTAATCGAGCACTGTCATCTGGTTGCACAGGCCCATCACCAGTTTCACGTCGTGCTCGATCAGCAGGATCGTCTTGCCATCCGAGCGGATCTTGTCGAGCAGCTTCGTCAACTCAACCTTCTCCGTTGCATTCATGCCCGCAGCCGGTTCGTCCAGCGCCAGCAGTTTCGGATCGGTTGCCAGCGCACGGGCGATCTCCAGCCGGCGCTGGTGACCGTACGACAGGTTGCGCGACGTGTAATCCGCGTATTGCAGCACGCCGACGTACTCCAGCAGTTCAAGCGCGCGTTCCTTGATCTCGCGCTCTTCCTTGCGCTCGGCCGGCGTCTGGAACACCGCGCCGATCAGGCCGTGCTTGGTGCGCACATGGCGCCCCACCATCACGTTTTCCAGCGCGGTCATGCCGCCGAACAGGCGAATGTTCTGGAACGTACGCGCGATGCCGGCCTTCGCGACCTGGTACACCGCGGTCGGCGTGTAGTTCACGCCGTCGAGTTTGAAGTCGCCGGAGTCCGGCGTGTACAGACCTGTGATCACGTTGAAGAACGTGGTCTTGCCTGCACCGTTCGGGCCGATCAGACCGTAGATCTGACCTTCCTGGATTTCCAGGCCGACATCGGACAACGCCTGCAGGCCGCCGAAGCGCTTGTTCACGCCCTTGACGGACAGACGAATTTTTTTATCGCTCATAGAATTTCTCCAGTCAGGCCTCAGGCGCGCACCGGCTTCTTGCTGTTGCGCTTTGCCAGTTTCGCAATCTTGTCCTCGTGCTTCGGCGACGGCCACAGGCCTTCCGAGCGGTACAGCATGATGAGAACCATCGCGAGACCGTACAGCAGCTGACGGATCACTTCGGTATCGACAATTTCATGGCCGAAGACGGCGTTTTGCAGCGGACCCATCGTCGAACGCAGGAATTCCGGGAACACGGCGAGCAGCACCGCGCCGAGAATCACGCCCGGGATATGGCCCATGCCGCCCAGGACCACGCAGGCCAGCACCACGACCGATTCCCAGAAGGTGAACGATTCCGGCGACACGAAGCCCTGGAAGCCCGCGAACATCGCGCCCGACAGGCCGCCGAACGACGCGCCCATCGCAAACGCCAGCAGCTTCACGTTACGGGTGTTGATGCCCATCGCCTTGGCGGCGATTTCGTCTTCGCGGATCGCGGCCCATGCACGGCCGATACGCGAATGCTGCAGACGCGTACAGGTCCAGATCACGAGCAGCGCACACAGCACGAACAGGTAGTAATACATGTATACCGTCGTGAAGGTGAAGCCGAGCAACGTGTGGGTCTGCGACAGATTGAAACCGGCGATCGTCACCGGGTCGATGCCCGTGATCCCCTGCGGCCCGTTGGTGATGTTCACCGGACGGTCGAGGTTGTTCATGAAGATCCGCACGATTTCCCCGAAGCCCAGCGTCACGATGGCGAGGTAGTCGCCACGCAGGCGCAGCGTCGGCGCACCGAGCAGGATCCCGAACATGGCCGCGAGGCCCATCGCGCACGGCACGATGATCCAGAACGGCGTATGCAGGCCGTTCGGGAACAGGTGTGCGATCCAGGGGAAGATCATCAGGTGCGGCGAACTCAGCAGCGCTGCCACATAGGCGCCCACCGCGTAGAACGCGATGTAGCCCAGGTCGAGCAGGCCGGCGAAGCCCACCACCACATTGAGGCCTAGCGCGAGCATCACGTACAGCATCGCGAAGTCGAGCACGCGCACCCAGTAATTGCCGCCGACTGCGCCGATCAGCATCGGCGCGGCGATGACGAGGACTGCAGTGATGACGCCGACCGTGAGGGTCCTCGTCATGTTCTTCTCGGGGATGAGCGTCGTGGACGGCTCGATCGGTTGAATTGAGGTCATGTCTGTTACTCCTTACGCGCGATCCGCAACACGTTCGCCCAAGAGGCCCGACGGACGGAACACCAGCACGATGATCAGCACGATGAATGCGAACACGTCCTGGTAGTTACTGCCGAATACCCCGCCCGTGAGGTTGCCGATATAGCCCGCGCCAAGCTGTTCAATGAGGCCGAGCAGCACGCCGCCCACCATCGCCCCGCCCAGATTGCCGATACCGCCGAGCACGGCTGCAGTAAAGGCCTTCATGCCGGGGATGAAGCCCATATAGAAGTGGGCATTGCCGTATTCCGACGCGATCATCACACCAGCCAGAGCGGCCAGCGCCGAGCCGATCATGAAGGTCGCGGAGATCACGAAGTTCGGGTTCACGCCCATCAGGCTCGCGACGTTCGGATTCTCGGCAATGGCGCGCATGGCGCGGCCGAGCTTCGTCTTGTGCACGAGCAGCAGCAGACCGCCCATCACGAGGAACGCCACCACGATGATCACGATTTCAGTCATCGAGATCACGGCGCCTGGCGTCGTGTCGGTGGCCTTGATCACGTTGATCGGATTGGTGGGTAGCAGTTGCGGGAACGGCAGCGGGTTGCGCGACCAGATCATCATCGCGAGCGTCTGCAGCAGGATCGACACGCCGATGGCGGTGATGAGCGGTGCCAGACGCGGTGCCTTGCGCAACGGCCGGTAGGCCACGCGCTCGATCGTGTAGCCGACCAGCGAGCAGACGACTGCTGCGATGATCAACCCGATGATGAGCGTCGGCACATTGCCGAGCCCAGGAAAGTGGTTCTGCAGCACCCCAATGGCAGAGAGCGCAACCATCGCGCCCACCATCAACACATCGCCGTGCGCGAAGTTGATGATGCCCAAGATGCCGTAAACCATCGTATAGCCCAGTGCGATGATGGCGTAAACGCTGCCAAGCACCAGTCCGTTGAGGATCTGCTGGATGAAGATATCCATTTAATGCTCCTTAGCCCGTGCGACTGGATTCTCGTTCTTCATCAGCCGGTGGGCGGTGATGCTGTACGGAATCGCAACGGCACTGCGGGTACTGATGTAAAAGACCGGTAAGGGTTATCCGCTGCCTGCTCGTCATGCAACCGGGATGCAGTTGCTGACTCGCCGGAAACGGAGGCAAAAACAACACCGTTGGGTGGGCCGGTGCCGTCAGGCTGTACGTCTTGTCATCACATCTTTACGACGTCGAGAACCGCTTTTTTGCCGTCCTTGAAGTCGTACAGCGTAATGGCGCCCTCTTTCAAATCACCCTTGTCGTCGAATGCGATGTGGCCGATTACCCCGTTGTAATCGGTGGACGGCATCGCAGCCAGCACCTTGGGCGCGTCGATTGAATTGGCGCGCTTCATTGCATCGACGATCACGTACACAGCGTCATACGTGAACGGCGCGTAAATCTGCACCGGCGTGTGGAAACGGTCTTCGTACTTCTTTTCGAAGTCCGCTCCCTTGTCCATCTTCGAAAGCGCAAGTCCCGCCTCCGAGCAGACCAGGTTTTGCACGGCGGATCCCGCCAGCTCCCCCACCTTGTCGGTACACACGCCGTCGCCGCCAAGGATTTTTGCCCTGATACCGAGCGCCGCCGCCTGCTTCGTAAACGGCCCGCCCGTCGCGTCCATACCGCCGAACATGATCACGTCCGGCTGAACACTCTTAATCTTGGTGAGAATGGCCCGGAAATCCGTGGCCTGATCATTCGTCGCTTCCCGTGCGACAATTTTTGCGCCGCTCGCCTGTGCGGTCCTTGCGAACTCGTCCGCGAGTCCTTTGCCGTATGCGGTCGCATCGTCCACCACCGCGATGCGCTTCGCGCCCAGTTCCTTGATTGCGTAGCCCGCGAGCGCCGGGCCTTGCTGCGCGTCGGTCGCCACTACCCGGTAAGTCGTCTTGAAACCTTGTTGCGTGTACGCCGGGTTGGTCGAGGACGGCGAGATCTGCACGACGGCCGCGTCGCTGTAGATCTTCGACGCCGGAATCGACACACCTGAATTCAGATGGCCGACCACGCCGACGACGTGATCGTCGACCAGCTTCTGCGCGACCTGCGTCCCCGTCTTCGGATCGGCCGCATCGTCCTGTGCGTCGAGCTCCAGCTGGATCTTCTGGCCGTCGATGGTCAGCCCCTGAGTGTTGATTTCCTCAACCGCCAATCGCGCCCCGTTTTCGTTGTCCTTCCCGAGATGAGCAATGTTTCCCGTCAATGGGGCCGCATGACCAATCCTGACAATCGTCGCGCTGCTAGCCGGCGCTGCTGCCGCTGCCGTTGTGGCAGCCGATGCGCCCGTGCCCGCCTCGCCATCGTTCTTCTTGCTGCACGCGGTCAACATCGCAAGCGCGGCCGCGACGGACACGGCGTAAGCAAACTTGACTCGCATTAAGTAGGTCTCCAGCGCCTTGCTAAATCCAATGTTCGAGACCCGGAGGCCTTGAGAACGCGCGCATTGTAACTCCAATTATGCGACGGGCAATATTGTTGAAACGGCAGGGTTTTCCTGCATTGCAACCATATTTTGAGACTAATAACGAGCAAAAGGCGCAACCCGGTTGCGACTAATTTGCGTGCATCAGTTGCACCATCGTTGACCCCAGCAGCATCAAGTGTTGCAGCGATCAGGGTCGACGCCTGATTTCACCGTGTTCAGCGTCAGGTAATACGTTTCTTTAACTCGCCATCGAGATGCACAATGTTAGTGCATCAAAAATCACGTGTGGCGGATATCACCGTTTAAAACGGGGACCGATCAATGGCGGACTCAAAAAATAAACACCCGAAGACCCAAAAAAGTTGCGTTCCAGCCGCCGCAACCGGGGCCATTCCTATGATCTGTCGCTTAATTTTTGGATGTGCAGGGAGGGCGGAGGAATAAAAAAAGCGCGCCGGTGGCGCGCTTTCGTTTCAGAACCGTTAGCAAAATGTCAGGCAGGCACACCCAGCCCGCGCGGCAGCGGAAACGCGATGTTTTCCTCGATGCCTTCGAGCGCGCGTACATTGCGCACGCCGAGCTCACGCAAACGGGCAATCACAGCCTGCGCCAGCACCTCGGGCGCCGATGCACCCGCGGTCACGCCGATGCGGCGCTTGCCGACGATCCATGCCGGATCGATCTGGTCGGGCGAGTCAACCATATACGAAGGAATGCCGCGCTTTTCGGCCACTTCACGCAGGCGGTTCGAATTCGAACTGTTTGGACTCCCCACCACGATCACCACGTCACACTGCGGTGCCATGAACTTGACCGCATCCTGACGGTTTTGCGTCGCGTAGCAGATGTCCTGCTTTTTCGGCTCGCGGATCGCCGGATACTTGGCTTTCAGCGCAGCGATGATCTCGGCCGCGTCGTCGACCGACAAGGTGGTTTGCGTGACAAACGCGATGCGCTGCGGATCGGCGAGGTTCAAAGCCTGCACGTCGCCGATGTCTTCGACGAGATACATGCCTTCGCCCGCCTGCCCCATGGTTCCTTCGACTTCCGGATGGCCCTTGTGACCGATCATCACGATGTCGAAGCCTTCCTGGCGCATTTTCGCCACCTCGATGTGCACCTTGGTGACGAGCGGACAGGTCGCGTCGTACACCCGCAGGCCGCGCGACTCGGCTTCCGCCCGCACGGTCTTCGACACGCCATGTGCGCTGAAAATGACCGTGTTGCCGGCCGGCACTTCCTCTAGCTGCTCGATGAAGATCGCGCCCTTCTTGCGCAGATCCTCGACAACGTAGGCGTTGTGAACGATTTCATGACGTACGTAAATCGGCGAGCCATGCAGCTTGATCGCGCGTTCGACGATTTCGATGGCCCGATCGACACCCGCGCAGAATCCGCGCGGTTGCGCCAGCAGGATCTCGGCTTCAGTCAGAATCGTATCCGTGGTGCTCATGTTTACAGAATCCCGATGATTTTCACTTCGAACGCCAACGCCTGGCCGGCGAGCGGGTGATTGAAATCGAACAGGGCCGACGTTTCGCCAACTTCCTTCAGCACACCCGCGTAGCGTCCGCCACCCGGTGCGTTGAATTCGACGAGATCGCCCGGCGAAAAATCCTCACCGATCATGCTGTTTTCACGCAGCGTGGCAAGCGACACCCGCTGGATCAGATCCGGATTGCGCGGGCCGAATGCCTGTCCCGGCGCTAGCTGAAAGGTCGAATGGTGACCGACCTTCAATCCCAGCAGAATGTCTTCCAGCGGCGGCGCCAGATGGCCCGCACCCAGCAGGAGCGTGGCGGGTTTCTCGGTGAAGGTGTTGATGACTTCGGCGCCATCGGCAAGCGAAAGCCGGTAATGGAGCGTGACATGCGAACCGGGTTTCACTTCAGAGATGTCGATGATGCTCATGCAGTACTCGTTCAGTCGGGACGCGCCGCACGTGGGCGCCGTGGGCGCCGCTTGTGCAGGTGGCAAACCGTCGTGGTGCCGTGCGCAAAGGCTCTATTGTAAGCCACATATCAAGCGGCGGCGTGGGTGCGTCAGATGCGCCGCTACTGGGAGTAAGGACTTTTCCGCCCTCGAACCGGAGAACAATGGCATGGATTATTACGCCTGCACGGAGTTGACGGCGCCACCTGCTGGGGACACGCCGGCTGCGGCGGCCGCTCGCGCGCGCCGGTCTCGTGCGCTTGCCCCAAGCGGGTCCAGGGCGGGGGCGCGCATGGTGCCGGCTGTAAGGAAGGCGGCGCCGACCGTGCCTGCCGCGCCCAGGGCACCCCCAGCCAAGCCGGCCGCGCACAAACGCGCCCGCGGCAAGCGTGACATGCCGCGCGAACGCTTGCTCGATTTCGGGCCAGGTGCCGTGACGGACGCCGAACGGGTCGCGCTCGTCCCCGGCTCCGGGCTGCCGGGGGGCACAACGTGTCCGGCATCGCCCACGCTCCGCTGAAGCGCTTTGGCTCGCCGCGCGCCATGCTCGACGCCACCCCGGCGGATTTCGACGAGCTACCCGGCATCGGCCCGGCCAGGACGGCGCAACTGCTCGCCATCCTTGAACTGGCCCGGCGCTCGCTCGTCGAAAGAATGCGCGAGAAACCGCTGATCGACTCGCCCGAGGCGGTCGAAGACTATTTGCGCCTGCTGGTCGGCTTGCGGCCCTACGAAGTATTCGTCTGTCTTTTTCTGGACGCGCGGCACCGCCTGATCAGCACCGAAGAGAGTTCGCGCGGCTCGCTTACGCGCATGGCGGTCTATCCACGGGAAATCGTCCGGCGCGCGCTCCCGGCCAATGCAGCCAGCATGATCGTGGCGCACAATCACCCGTCCGGCGCCGTCAAACCGAGCACCTGCGACAGGCGTCTCACGCAGGTGTTGCGCGACACGCTCGCGCTGATCGATGCGCATCGGGTCGACCACCTTGTCATCAGCGCGCACGAGACCTTCCCGTTCGCAAGAGCCGGCTGGTCATGAATCTCGCGGCTGCCGGCGCGGGTTGACGAGCCATATTGCCGGTGCGCCGCCGCGTCGCCCGATGTTCCGGATCGCAAATAAGGTTTGATTTATCGGCTTTTTTTCTGCTAGAATTCCGGTTTGCCTGTTTCCAACCCTGTTCCGAAGCCATCAAAGGCATTCCGGTAGATCAGCGACTGAGTAATAATCATCGCGCCCCTTCCGGGAAACTTTCACGGCGTCCGAACTCAGAATTTAAGCGTATTAGGAGTGCTCTCATATGGCACGCGTATGCCAAGTAACTGGGAAAGCGCCGATGAGCGGCAACAACGTTTCCCACGCGAACAACAAAACCAAGCGCCGGTTCCTGCCGAACCTGCAAAACCGCCGTATCTGGGTGGAAAGCGAAAACCGTTGGGTGCGTCTGCGCGTTTCGAACGCCGGCCTGCGCCTGATCGACAAGAACGGTATTGACGCTGTGCTCGCAGACCTGCGCGCACGCGGCCAGGCCTAAGGAGTAAATCATGGCGAAAGGCGCACGCGACAAGATCAAGCTGGAATCGACCGCAGGCACGGGTCACTTCTACACCACGACGAAAAACAAGCGCAACATGCCGGAAAAGATGGAGATCAGCAAGTTTGATCCCGTCGTCCGCAAGCATGTGCCGTACAAGGAAACCAAGATCAAATAAGATCTTGTCTCCTGTCTGTTGACGAAGACCAGAAGCCCCGCATTCATGCGGGGCTTTTTGTTTGTTCCTTTGTTTGTCCGTCTGTTTGTGCGCCCTCTTTTTTCCATGCTGTCGCCATTGGCCGTCCGGCCAGCTTTCCCTCACGTCCTCCGACGCGTATCCTTTCCCGTTTACCGGTAAGCGGCGACACCCGTCGCAATAACTTATCAAGCGATGGAGACGCAGGAAATGAATTTTGATGTTGCAATTGTCGGTAGTGGCCTGGCGGGTCTGAGTGTTGCACTGAATCTCGCGGAGACAAGGCGGGTGGCGGTGGTTGCCAAACGATCGATGACCGAAGGCGCGAGCGACTGGGCACAAGGCGGCATCGCCGCCGTGCTCGATTCGGCGGACAGCATCGAGAACCACGTCAGCGACACGCTGATTGCCGGCGGTGGCCTGTGTGACGAAGCGGCGACGCGTTTCATCGTCGAGCACGGGCGCGCGGCTATCGAGTGGCTGATCGCCCAGGGTGTGCCGTTCACGAAAGACGACGCCGCTGAACTCGGTTTTCACCTGACCCGCGAAGGCGGACACAGCCATCGCCGCATCATTCACGCAGCGGATGCAACCGGCCATGCCGTCGTCGCGACGCTCAGCGAGCGCGTGCGCCGCCATCCGAATATCACGCTGCTCGAAGACCACTACGCGATCGACCTGATCACGTCCGACCGCCTCGGACTGCCAGGGCGGCGCTGCCACGGGCTGTACGCGCTCGACCTGCAAAGCGGCCGTACGGTCACCATTGAGGCGCCCCATACCGTGCTCGCAACAGGCGGTGCGGGCAAGGTCTACCTGTACACCACGAACCCCGACACCGCGACCGGCGACGGTATCGCGATGGCCTGGCGCGCAGGCTGCCGCGTATCGAACATGGAATTCATCCAGTTCCATCCAACCTGCCTGTTCCACCCGTATGCCAAATCTTTCCTGATTTCCGAAGCGGTGCGCGGCGAGGGCGGCATTCTGAAGCTGCCCGACGGCACGCGCTTCATGCCGCAGCACGACGAACGGGCCGAGCTGGCGCCGCGCGACATCGTCGCGCGCGCGATCGACTTCGAGATCAAGAAACGCGGTATCGACTGTGTCTACCTCGATATCAGCCATCAGCCCGCGGCGTTTCTGCAAGAGCACTTCCCCACCATCCTCGCGCGCTGCCTCGAATTCGGCATCGACATCACCAAAGAGCCCATCCCGGTTGTCCCGGCCGCGCACTACACGTGCGGCGGCGTCGTCACGGATCTGGCCGGCCGCACCGACTTGGCGGGTCTCTATGCGGTCGGCGAGACCTCCTGCACGGGGCTGCACGGCGCCAACCGGCTGGCCAGCAATTCCCTGCTGGAGTGCCTCGTGATTGGCCGCTCCGCCGCTGCCGCGATCGAAGCTGAAGGCTTCAGCGCGGCCGTCCATGCGCCGCTGCCGGACTGGGACGAAAGCCGCGTGTCCGACCCGGACGAAGAAGTGGTCGTCGCGCACAACTGGGACGAACTGCGCCGCCTGATGTGGAATTACGTCGGCATCGTCAGGACCGACAAGCGGCTCGCGCGAGCCAGGCATCGTCTTGCGCTGTTGCGCGACGAGATCCACGAGTACTACGCGAACTTCAAGGTGAGCCGCGACCTGCTCGAGCTGCGTAATCTGGTCGACGTGGCGTCACTGATCGTCGAGAGCGCACGTTCGCGGCGCGAAAGCCGCGGGCTTCATTTCAGCCGCGACTGGCCCGCTGCACTGCCGAAAGCCCTGCCTACGGTGCTGTCTCCCGAGCACGTCCGCAACCGCAACGTCTGAGGCACAGCCCGCATCCCGGCAAAAATCGCGGCAAAAGTAAAAAGGCCATCGCGCGCATGTGATGGCCTTTTTACTGCAGCGGCGCGTATGCGCGCCGTGCGATCCAGACAAAGCAGAACAATCAGACGATGCGCATCGAGTAATCCGTCGCGCGCACGTCCTTTGTCAACGCGCCAATCGAAATCCGGTCGACACCGGTTGCGGCGATCGTACGCACCGTCTCGAAGTTCACGCCACCGGACACTTCGAGCACTGCGCGCCCCGCCGTGATCCGCACAGCATCGCGCATTGCATCGAACGAGAAGTTGTCGAGCAGAATGGACTGCGCACGATGCGCCAACGCGGTCTCGAGTTGTTCCAGCGTCTCCACCTCGATCTGGATGGATACGCCCGCGTCCAACGCCAGCGCAGCGTCCATCGCCGCGCCCACGCCACCGGCTGCCGCGATGTGGTTTTCCTTGATCAGAATCCCGTCATACAGCGCGAGCCGCTGGTTTGCACCGCCGCCTACCCGCACCGCGTACTTCTGCGCGAGCCGCAGCCCAGGCAAGGTCTTGCGCGTATCGAGAATGCGTGCCTGCGTATGGGCAATCGCGTCGACGTAGCGCCGGGTGGCGCTCGCGACACCAGAGAGCATCTGCAGGAAATTCAGCGCGTTGCGCTCGGCGGTAAGCAACGCACGCGCCGGGCCGCGCAGTTCACAGACCGCCGTGTCGGCCGCCATGCGCTCGCCTTCACGATAGCGCCACTTCACGTCGATACGCGGGTCGACGCGACGCATCACTTCGTTGAACCAGGGCACGCCGCACAGCACTGCGTCTTCACGCACGATGATCCGCGCGTCGCGTACCTCTTCGGCGGGAACGAGGCGGCCGGTCTGATCGCCCGCCCCCACATCTTCCGCAAGTGCGTCAGCAACGTTGCGCGCCACCGCTGCATCGAATGCCGCGCCATACTGCGCCCGAACCTCCGCAAAGAGCGGCGAGACCGCGTCAGCCTGATACGTTTCTACCGCCCCCATTACGCTGCCCCCACGTTCGAAAACAGCGCCGTGTCCTTCGCGAGATCGCCGCTCGCTTGCACGCGCTTCTTGTGACGCGCAGCGAAGTCGAGCATCCGGTCGATCGGCAGCCGTGCACGCTCGCCCACTGCAGGATCGACGAAGATCTCGTTGTGACCACGCTCCAGTACGTCGGCCAGGTTCGCCAGGCCGTTCATCGCCATCCATGGGCAATGCGCGCAACTCTTGCAGGTCGCGCTGTTGCCAGCCGTGGGCGCCTCGATAAAAGTCTTGCCAGGCGCGGCAAGCCGCATCTTGTACAGGATGCCGAGGTCTGTCGCAACGATGAAATGCGTTGCATCGAGGCGCTGTGCGGCATCAATCAGTTGCGTGGTCGAACCCACCACATCCGCCTGCGCGACCACGCTTTCCGGCGATTCGGGGTGCACGAGCACCTTCGCATCCGGATACTGAGCGCGCAGCAGATCGAGTTCGATACCCTTGAATTCATCGTGCACGAGGCACGAGCCCTGCCACAGCAGCATGTCCGCGCCGGTCTTCTTCTGGATATAGCTGCCGAGATGCCGGTCCGGCGCCCAGATGATCTTTTCGCCGCGCGCATGCAGGTCAGCAACAATTTCCAGTCCGATGGACGACGTCACCATCCAGTCCGCCCGCGCCTTCACAGCCGCGCTGGTGTTCGCATACACGACCACCGTACGGTCCGGATGCGCGTCACAGAATGCCGAGAACTCATCGACCGGGCAGCCCAGATCGAGCGAGCAGGTCGCGTCCAGATCAGGCATCAACACCCGCTTGCCGGGACTGAGAATCTTCGAGGTCTCGCCCATGAAGCGCACACCGGCAACGACCAGTGTCTGCGCCTCGTGATCGCGACCGAAACGCGCCATCTCGAGGGAATCGGCAACGCAGCCGCCGGTCTCGTCGGCAAGCTCCTGCAGTTCCGCATCCACGTAGTAGTGCGCGACGAGTACGGCCTTCTCACGCGCAAGCAATGCGCGGATGCGCGCCTTCAACGCAACCTTCTCGTCTGCCGACGGCACGTCGGGCACCTTGGCCCAGGCCTGCCCGATACCGCAGCTCACGCCCTGTGCCTGCGGCCGGTCGTATTCGACGCTCCTGATCCTGATCGCCTGCTGATTCATGATCCCCTCTGCCCTGCTGATTCGCCGCCCAGCGCCGTGCGTCATACCCGTCGCGCCCGACGTTTCGGCGGCCCAAAAAAGCAAAACCCCGCCAACGCGGGGTTTTGTGACGTACCTGAATCTTAATAGATTTCGTGCTTGTTTTCGTACTCACGCATAGCGACGCAGACGCATCGCAAACTCCTGCAGAGCCTTGATACCGCTTTGTTCGGCACGATGGCACCAATCCTGCAATTGCACGAGCAACTGTTCGCGCGAAGCGTTCGACCGTTCCCACATGGCTGACAGCTCGTTGCGCAACTCGATATAGGTGCGCAGCTTCTGGCTGTTCGCGAAGATTTGCGGCAACTGACGCTTCTGCGGTTCATCGAGACCCGCCTCTTCCTTGTGGAACCAGCTGCGCGCGCCACGCATCACCTGATACTTTTCACGCGCGCCCACTTCCTTCAGATGCGCCAGTTCCTGACGGTAAGCGCGCTTGAGCGCCTTGCCGTAGCGGGCCATCACTTCGTACCGGTTCGCGAGCACGGCCTGCAGCGTGTCCTGGTCGAGCACCAGCTTGCCGGTTGTCAGGCGCGGCGTAGGCGCAACCTTCTTCACCTTGGCGAGACGGAACGCCGACATGATGCGGATATACATCCAGCCGATGTCGAACTCGTACCACTTGTTCGACAGCTTCGCCGACGTCGCGTACGTATGGTGGTTGTTATGCAGCTCTTCGCCGCCGATCAGGATGCCCCACGGGAGAATGTTCGTGCTCGCATCCGACGAGTTGAAGTTGCGATAGCCCCAGAAGTGCGCGAGACCGTTGACCACGCCGGCGGCCCAGAACGGGATCCAGATCATCTGAACAGCCCACACCGTCAGACCGACGAGACCGAACAGCGCGACGTTGAGCACCATCATCAGGCTCACGCCGAGAATCGGGTATTTCGTGTAGACGTTGCGCTCCATCCAGTCGTTCGGCGTGCCGTGACTGAACTTGCGCATCGTTTCTTCGTTCTTCGCTTCAGTGCGATACAACTCGGCGCCTTCGAGCAGCACCTTCCAGATGCCGCGCGTCTGCGGGCTGTGCGGATCTTCTTCCGTCTCGCACTTGGCGTGGTGCTTACGGTGAATCGCGGCCCATTGACCAGTGAGCATGCCAGTGGTCATCCACAGCCAGAAGCGGAAAAAATGACTCACGGCCGGATGCAGGTCGAGCGCACGGTGCGCCTGGCAACGGTGCAGATACACCGTTACGCCGATGATCGTGATGTGCGTCACCACGAGCGTGTACACCACGAGTTGCCACCAGGAGAAGCGCAACAGACCGTGGGCAAGGAAATCAAGCAAGGAATTCAACAAGGCAATTTACCTGTGGAACGAGAGTGACAGGACACCGCAAAGACAGCGCGTAAAACGCGGTGTCAAGAAAGTGAAAGCGTACGATCGGATTGGACGTTATTCTACTTGAACCGTTCCAAGTGTTTGTAACAATTAGGGATTTTTTGTGGCAGATCAACCAGGGCAAACACGCTGACGCCATTTATTTAGCCCCTGCGGGCTGCCCCGGTGCCGCTTCAGGCGGCGCTGCCGGGCTCGCTGGCGGCTTCATCGGTCAGATCTACCGGTCGCGACAGAATGTCGCCCGCGCCGACGATCCGCACCTCGCGCTGCGCCAACGGGATCGAGATGCCGTGTTCCGTGAACAGGCGCCAGATGTTGCGGTTGACTGCCGAGCGCACGCCGGACGTGCCCGTCGCTGCTTCCTCGATCCAGAAGCCCAGTTCGAGATTGATGCCGTCGGCTCCGAAGCTGACGAAGTAAGGCGTCGGCGCAGGATCCTGCAGCACCCGCTCCACGCCCTGCGCGGCTTGCGCCAGCAGCGCCATCGCCTGCTCGACGTCCGAGGTATAAGCCACCTGCACCGCAATCTTCGCGTGGCCGCGCGTCAGATAAGACGACTGGTTCTGTACGACGTCGGTGATCAGCTTTTCGTTCGGAATCAGCGTTTCGATGCCGTCCAGACCGCGCACGACCGTATAGCGCGTGCGGATCTGCGTGACCATGCCCTGCAGGCCACTGACGTTGATCGTGTCGCCGATCCGCAGCGAGCGGTCGATCAGGATGATGAAGCCCGACACATAGTTGCTGGCAATCTTCTGCAGCCCGAAGCCCAGCCCCACGCCCAGCGCGCCGCCGAATACGCCCAGCACCGTGATGTCGATGCCGACCAGCGACAGGCTGATCAGCACTGCCGCGAGCACGAACAGCGCCCGGCCGACCCGCGCCACCACTACCTTCAGGTTCGCATCGAGCGTGCGCGAGCGCATCAGGCGCTCTTCGAAGGCGGAGCCGAGCCACATCGCCACGACCATCGTCACGCAGACCCACAGCAGCCCGGTCGACAGCGACAGCAGGGTCATGTGCGCGTTGGCGACCCGAAAGTGCACGCTGCCCATCCAGTCGAGCACGTCGTCCTGTATGCCCATGACCGTGAGCACCATGCCGATCCAGACGATCAGCGAAACGACCTTTTCGACGAGGAACAGCCACGTATGCGCTTCGCCGTCGCTGCCGAAGACGCGCCGCGCGAAGAAAAACAACACGTAGATCAGGCCGATACCGAACAGCGGCACGAGCGCCAGATCGAGCAGCGCCGTGTGCATGAAGGGACCGGTGATCGCCCGCGCGATCCAAACGAGGGCTGCGCCGAGCAGCGGAAAGAATGCGCGGTTCAGGCTCTCCGCGCCAAAGCGCAGCGCCTGATAGCGGGTCTGACGGCGCAGATCGAGCGTGCGCCGAAGCAGCCACGCGAGCCCCCACGCCAGTGCCAGCGTGCCGAGCAGCACGCCCACTTGCCAGAGCATCACCGGCTGGCCGAAGTCGTGCGCGACGTCGCCGAACAGGTGAAAAAAGATCCGATTCTCCATGGTTTCTTAGGTGCGCCAGGCGCGCCACGCCGCCTCACACGGCAGCCGGCGCGCCCCTGCCGCTTAGGCGCGGCGTTCCAGCACGGCGGCGAAGAAGCCGTCGGTGGCGTGGCGGTGAGGCCACAGCGACAGATAGTCGCCCATTTCGAGCTCGATGCGCTGCTCCGCCAACACATCGCGCGCCGGCACCAGCGCGAAACCAGCATGATTGGCGAGGAATTGCGTGACGATGGCTTCGTTCTCCGCTTCCAGAATGCTGCAGGTCGCGTAGACGAGACGGCCGCCCACCTTCACGAGGCGCGCGGCGCTCGTGAGGATCGACAGCTGTTTCGGCGCCAGCTCGGCGACCGATTCCGGCGACTGGCGCCATTTCAGGTCCGGATTGCGCCGCAGCGTGCCCAGCCCGCTGCACGGCGCGTCCACCAGCACGCGGTCGATCTTGCCCGCCAGACGCTTGATCTTCGCGTCGTGCTCGCTGTCGATCAGCACCGGGTTGACGTTCGACAGTCCGCTGCGCGCGAGGCGCGGCTTGAGCTTGGCAAGGCGCCGCTCGGAAATGTCGAACGCGTAGAGACGGCCGGTGGAACGCATCATCGCGCCCAGCGAAAGCGTCTTGCCGCCCGCGCCCGCGCAGAAATCGACGATCATTTCGCCGCGCTTCGGTGCAACCAGCGAACACAGCAACTGGCTGCCCTCGTCCTGCACCTCGACCCAGCCGTTCTGGAACGCGTCGAGCTTGGTGAGCGGCGGCTTGCCGACCACGCGCACGCCGAACGGCGCGAACGGCGTCGCGCCTGCCTCGATGCCGGCCTTCGAAAGCGCGCCAAGGACCTCGTCGCGGGTCGCCTTGATCGGGTTGGCGCGCAGATCCAGCGGCGCCGGGTAGTTCAGCGCGGCGGCCAGCTGCGCCAGTTCTTCAGCTTCGAAGCGCTTGGACAGCGCCTGATAGATCCAGTCCGGCAGATTCATACGAATCCGCAGCGGCAGGCTCTCCGGGTCGATCTTCGCGACGTGTTCGAGCCAGGTGGACTCGCCCTCGGAGACAAACGGCTTGAGCGCCGTGCGCCCTGCCGTCTGCATCAGGCCGAGCAAGGCCATCCGGCGTGCCGGGCTGCCGGTGCCGCTTTCGGCCAGATGCGCGAACTCCATCCGGCGCCGCAATACCGCGAACACCGCTTCGGCGATCACGCCGCGCTCGCCGTGCCCGAGCTTCGGGTGGGCGCGGAAAAAGCGGCTGGTGGCTGCGTCGGCCGGGCCGGCGAGCTTCAGCACATCCGCGAGCAGCGTTTCAGTTTGTCCAATCAGAAATCCATGCAGTCTCATACGCCCTCTCCGGCGATCTTGTTGCTATTGATGTCGGCAAAGAGCCATTGCGGCTCCGGCGGCGTCAGCGTGACGCGCAGTCCGTCGAGCGCGAGGCGCCCTTCAACGAACCAGCGCACCGCGCGTGGGTAAAT
This sequence comes from Paraburkholderia sp., assembly GCA_035948995.1. GTDB lineage: Bacteria > Pseudomonadota > Gammaproteobacteria > Burkholderiales > Burkholderiaceae > Paraburkholderia. The sequence continues at coordinate 22,892 of DASZIR010000018.1, forward strand.
AATGTGTTCGGTTTCGAGTACGCGCCCGGCCAGCGCCACGGCGTCGTCGCCTTGCAGCACCGGCACGGCGGACTGGACCACGATAGGCCCATGATCGAGCTGCGACGTGACAAAATGAACGGATGCGCCGTGCAGCCGCACGCCGGCGTCAAGCGCCTGCTGATGCGTTTTGAGGCCGGCAAAGCTCGGCAGCAGCGACGGATGGACGTTCAGCATGCGCCCCGCGTAGCGGTCAACGAAGCCGGGCGTCAGCACCCGCATGAAGC
>DASZIR010000019.1:0-7017 GCA_035948995.1 Paraburkholderia sp.
CGCCAACGGCATCCGAGAAATTGCAGTTTTCGATGCCCTGCTGTGCTCGGACAATCTCGCCTCGAGTATCGGCACGGCGCATCGGCTCGGCGCCAATGTGACGCTCGGACTCGGCTACAACATCGCGCCCGGCTATGACGATGCGCTGTATGCGAGGAAAGCGCGCGAAGGCGTCGAGCGTTTCGGCGTGCAGGCCGTCGCGCTCGGCGATGCAGCCGGCATCCTCACGATCGACCGGGTCCGCACGCTCGTGCCGGCGCTAAAGCAGGCGATCGGCGAGAAGCGGCTGGAATTCAACACTCACTGCCTGACCGGGCTCGGGCCATGGCTTGCGATCGAGGCCGCAGTGCACGGCGCGGACAGCATCCTGACGGCGGTCGATCCGCTGGCCAACGGCAACTCGCTGCCGGCCAGCCAGATGATTGCGCGCAATCTGCGCGAGATTGGCTTTGATGTCGTGGTCAACGACGGTTTGCTCGACGAGGTTGGAGACTACCTCGGCGCACTTGCGCAACGGGAGCAGCAACCGGTCGGCGTGCCTGCCGAGTACGAACCCAGCCACTACGTCACCCAGTATGCGGGTGGCGCGATGAGCAATCTGGAATCGCAGCTCAGGCAGGCTGGCATCGCCGACAAGCTGCCTGCGGTGCTCGAAGAGATTGGCCGCGTGCGCGTGGAGCTAGGCTCGCCGATCATGGTCACGCCTTATCCCGCGATCGTTGCGGCACAGGCGGTAATGAACGTCCTCAACAACGAGCGCTACAAGGTGGTGCCTGACGAAGTGAAGAAGTACGTCTGCGGCTATTTCGGCGAGTTGCCCTTGCCCGTGGACCCCGACGTCAAGGACCGTATCCTCCAGAACGGCTCCCGCGATGTCGCGCTCACGCCGCCGCCGCTCGAGCCGGTAGTGCCGGGTCTTCGCAAGCGCTACCCGAAGCTGGACGACGACGGCGTGCTGCTGCGCTACATGTACGGCGACGAGAAGATCGACGGCCTGGCACCCACGGGCAACGGTGACGAGTTCAGCGTGCGCAATCCGCTCGCCGATCTGGTCGCAGGCCTCGGACGGATTCGACGACGCGTCCAGGTCACTGGCGCGACCTTTGGAGCCCGCACATGAGCCGGCCGCTGCCCCAACCGACCACGGAGACCGCGCCGTTCTGGGCCGCAGCCAGGGCGGGCAGGCTCGCGATACAGCGCTGCACCGCATGTGCACGGCACCAGTTCTACCCCCGACCGTTCTGCACCGCCTGCCTGTGCGACGAGATGGAATGGATCGATGCCTGTGGCCGCGGACGGATCTACACCTACACGATCTGCCACATTGCCGCCAACCCGGCGATGGCCGACAAGGTGCCTTACGCGATCGCGATGATCGACCTGGCCGAGGGTGTGCGCATGCTCACCCAGATCGTCGATTCCGACCTTGATCAGCTCAGTGTCGGCGCGCCGGTCGAAGTGGTGTTCGAGTCGATCAGCGACGACATCACGCTTCCTCAATTCAAACTTTCGGTGGCTTCATGATTACAGACTCGTTCGATGCCGGCGCGGCGAAGTTTCCCGACCGCGTCTGCCTCCAGGATTCGAATACCCGGCTCACATACGCAGAGGTGGAGAGCGATTCGCATGCGGTCGCCTTCGCTCTCGGCGAGCTCGGTCTCGGCGACGCCCATGTCGGTATCCTGACGCCGAATAATCTGATCGGCTTCGTCGCGATGCTCGGTATCCTTCGCTCCGGCGCCACTTACGTGCCGCTGAACGGGCGCGACGCCATCGACGACCTGATCTGGTTCATGCATTTCACCGAGGTGAGTGCGCTCGTGTGTCACGCGCAGTTCACACCGCACCTGGCGCGCATTCGCGAAGGCGTACCGACGCTGAAGGTTGTGATCGGCCTTGACGAACCGGTCAAGGAAGGCGGGCCGTGCATCGCCGGCTGGAGCCGCGCCCACGCCGGCCGCCGCGTCGCTGTGCGCAAGCCGCTCGACGCAGTGGCGCAGATCAAGTCGTCCGGCGGCACCACCGGCAGACCTAAAGCCATCATGCAGACCCATCGCTCGCTGCTGACGGCCTATCGCATCCAGAACCAGTTCGCCGCGCCGGTGAAGGAGCCCGTGCATCTGGTGGTCGCGCCGCTCACGCATGCGGCGGGTGCCACCACGATGGCGATGGCGATCTTCGGCGCACGCAACGTGCTCGCGTCGTCGCCTGACGCCGGCGGCATCCTCGAGGCGATCGAGCGCGAGAAGGTCACCCACCTGTTCCTCACGCCGACCATGATCTACCGGTTGCTCGCGCATCCGGACGCCCGGCGTCGGGACTGCTCGTCACTCGAATGCGTGATGTACGGCGCCGCGCCGATGTCGGTGGAGAAGCTGCGTGAGGCGCTGGCCTTGTGGGGGCCGGTGTTCTTCCAGGCCTATGGACAGGCAGAAGTACCGGGGGTTATCACCTGCCTGTCGCGCTCTGACCATGACGTCGGCGACGATCCGGGGCACCTGAAGCGCCTGAGTTCCGCGGGCCGGCCATCGGGCGCCTGCGAAGTGGCGCTGATGGACGATGACGGGCAGATCGTCGGCGTGGGCGAGCGCGGCGAGATCGTGGCCAGGGGCGATCTGGTGTCGCCGGGGTACTTCAACAACCCGCAAGCCAATGCCGATGCGCACCAGTTCGGTTGGCATCACACCGGCGATATTGGGGAATTCGACGCCGACGGCTACCTGTACGTCGTCGATCGCAAGAAGGACATGATCATCTCCGGCGGGTTCAACATCTATCCCGGCGAGATCGAACAGGTGATCTGGGGTCACCCGGCGGTGCAGGACTGTGCCGTGGTCGGCATCCCCGACGAGGACTGGGGCGAGTGCGTGACCGCAGTGGTCGAGCTCAAGCCCGGCCAGTCGGTCAGCGCCGACGAGCTGATCACGATGTGCAGGCAGCGCCTGGGCAGCACCAAGGCACCCAAGCGGGTGGTGTTCTGGGAAGCGCTGCCGCGCAGCGCGGTCGGCAAGGTGCTCAAGAAGGACATCCGCGCGCAGTTCGGCGCAAAGAGGTAGGCGGCGATGAACAAGCACGCACTCGCTCATCGCTATGCGATCGTCGGCATCGACGAGGCCGGACTCGGCAAGGCCGGCCCCGGAGACACGGCGCTCAGCCTGCAATGCCGCGCCGCGCGCGGCGCGATGCTCGATGCAGGCCTCGCGCCGCACGACATCGATGGCGTGTTCGCCTACTGGGACGACCGCGCGGCCGGGCTGCTGGTTACCGAATACCTCGGCCTGAAGCCACGCTACGTTGACAGCACCCTAGTGGGCGGCCAGTCGAACATCACGAACCTCGTCCACGCGATCGGCGCCATCGAGGCCGGCCTGTGCAACGTAGCGCTGATTACCTACGGCAGTACGCAGAGGCTGGACCGCAGCCGGCGGACGGGCGGCCATGCTACCGACCCACGCTCGCCCAATGGACAGTTCATCCAGCCCTACGGGATGCTGAGTCCGATCGGTTTCTATGCGATGCAGGCGCAACTGCACATGCACCGCTACGGCACGAAGCCGGAGGACTTTGGCGAAGTCGCGCTGGCCGCCCGCAAATGGGCACAGCTCAATCCTGACGCGGCGGCCCGTGAGGACCTCACGATGGAGGCGTACCTGGCTGCGCCGATGGTGTCCGACCCGCTGCGCAAGTACGACATCTGCCAGGTGACCGACGGTGCCGGAGCGATGATCGTGACGCGCGCAGACCGCGCGCGCGACCTGAGGAAGCGCCCGGTTGTGGTACGCGGCTTCGACGACGCGTATCTGCACCATGTCACACCGCTCTCCAGTCACGACTGGCTCGACGACGGTGTTCTCGCAACGTGCGGCGCCAACGCGCTTGCGATGGCGCAGACGAGCCGCGGCGACATGGACGTCGTGCAGATCTACGATGCGTTCACGATCAACGTCCTGCACGGCCTGGAGGCCTTGGGCTTCTGCGCGCCGGGCGAGGCAGGCGCGTTCGTGCGCGACGGCCGGATCGCGCCGGGCGGCGGGTTCCCGCTCAACACGTCGGGGGGCGGGCTGTCATTCAACCACTCCGGACAGTTCGGCATGCAGTTGATGATCGAGGCGGTCCGGCAGTTGCGCGGCGAGGCCGGGGAACGCCAGGTGAAGAATGCGCGATCGTGTCTGGTTCAGGCCGGCGGTATCGTCATGTCGGCGTACATGGTGATGGTCCTGGGCGCCGACTGAACATGCTGCGCGCGGTACCGAGGGCAGACACCGGACGCCGTCGTGTCTGCCGATGCGGTGTTTCGTCGTGCTACCGGCAAGGTGCTGCAAAACTGCCTGTGAGGGCAGTTTGAGGGCTATCCGTCACTGTCGTCGGATGGCAGCGACGGAGTACGTTGTGAAGATGGATCTGGCAGTTACGGGTTGAGCACATAAATTAATTAGGAGGCAAAATGAAATTGAAAGGAATTGCTGTGGCCGCGTTGGCCGCAATCGGAACTTCGGCGTACGCGCAGTCGTCCGTGACGCTGTATGGCGTCATTGATTCCGGTTTCCTCTATCAGAGCGCGAATGCGGCGAACTTCCAGTCCAAAGTCAATCTCGGGCATGTCTACGAGCTCAAGGACGGCGGCATCTATTCGAGCATCTGGGGCTTGAAAGGCACCGAGGACATTGGCGGCGGCTATACGGTCAACTTCAAGCTGCAAGGGGCGTTCAACAGCGCCACCGGGAAAACCGGATTGGCCGACACGCCGGGCGCCACCGCGATGTTCAACCAGCAGACGACTGTGGGCGTTTCGACTCCGTACGGCTCCCTCGACCTGGGCCGGCAGATCGTGCCGATGATCTACGCGATGGCCGACACCGACGTTCGCAACGCCCAGTACTTCGGCTCGGTCCTGACCGGCTGGCTCGGCCTGAACCAGGCTGCGCGCTGGCAGGGCACCAGCACGAACGGCCCGATCGGCGCGCTCTATGACGACAACGCGATCGTCTACCGGTCGCCAAAGTTCTATGGCACATCGCTGGCGCTCGAGTATGCGCCGGGCGGCGTCGCGGGCCAGTTCCAGGGCGGCACACGCGAATCGGCCGTGCTGCAGTACTCGAACTACGGCCTGAACCTCGCGGCTGTGTACTACAACGGACATGACACCAATCCGTTCACGACGACGTCCACCGGTACCATTGTCACCGCGCCGTCGACCGGCCTGAACAACAACCAGTTCTACTATCTGGGCGCGCAGTACACGTTCCACGGCTTCTCCGTATCGTCGTCATACAGCCGCGCCAGGGATCCCGCGAATACCAGCGGGCCGAAAGGGTTCAACCTGGAAATGTTCTCCGGCGGGCTCGGCTACAAGTTCAGCCCGGTCTTCAAGGTCACGTCGGGCTTCTATTACCTGCACGACAGGAACGTCGGGGCCAATCATTCGGCTGAATACGCGCTGGGCGCCGAATACAACCTGTCCAGGAGCACCCTCGCCTACGCGCAGGTCGGCTACGTCGACAACCACGGCGACATGAGCCAGACGATCACCTACGGCGCGCCGGTTCCGGAAGGCAGGTCGACCACGGCGGCAATGATCGGCATTCGCCACAGCTTCTGATTCCACTCCACACAACAACTCGAGCATTCCATGACGACAAAGAGGACACTCAGGATCGCTGGCGCCGTACTGTTCGCGCTCGCATCCTTTCATGCCTGGGCGCAGCCGGGCGCAAGCGAAGCGAGCGCCGCTTCGAAAGCAACCGCCGTCGCCGCCTCGGGCGGCATGACAGCCACGGACACCCGCGCGGCCAATCGTGCGCTGCGCAGAAAGGTCTACGCCGCCATCGTCAGGCACAAGGAGATCGCCGCGGGCGACATCAGTGTCGTTGCGAAGGGCGGCGCGGTGACGCTCAACGGCACGGTCGTGGACGCGTCGCAGATCGACAAGGTCGCCGAGATCGCTCAAGGCGTTCCCGGCGTGACCTCCGTGACCAACAGGCTGACCGTCAAGAAACCGTTCGGCGGCCAGTGATGTGGACGTGGGGGTATTGTCCGGCCGCAACTCGAACGGCTCAACTGCATGGGATTCACTCAGGTTGCTGGGAGTCCCGCGACAGTCGCTGCGGCCACATGGGTTGCAAGTCGAAGCCTGGTACGCGCACAATCGTCGACGACACTGTACGGAGTTGCCGATGCGAGCCTGGTATTTCGAAGCGCATCGGTGGCCTCGCTCATTCCGACGGAGAGGAACCTTGGGAAGGTTCTATCGCTACGAGGACGGCGGTGCCCAGCCCAGCGTCCGGGGCATGAAGGGTCCTGAAGATATCGGTCGCGGACTTCCGGCGGCGTAACGGGGAGGTTCCAGGCAGGCACGCGTAAGTCGACGTTATCGCAGCCGTTGCGCGCGAGTTCCAGGCCGCTGGCCAGCCATGCGGGCTTCGCTATAGCTCGCCATTGACCTGGGCGACAACAGGAGTGGAACCTGTTCAAGGCAGAGTGCGGATCTGTACCGCGAAGCCAGCACGGCCCCCCCATTCAAGCAGGCAGCAAGATGAAAATCATTATTACGTTCGGTGTGCTCGGCGCTATCGCAGCAGTCGATTGGCCATCGGTTAACGCGCTCGACCAGAGCTGGAACATCACCATGCCGGCTACGTTCACTGCAGTCAGAAATTTTGTTGAACGTTGAGATCAGGCGAGCCGAGATCGATCTGCCGCCAGGGGGCTTGATGGGATTGGAGAACGACGTCACTCGCGTTTGGCCGGGAACACGAGCGGTGCTGGCTGCTTGACCATAAAATCGCCACCTCTGGCGTGGTGCGTGAAACCCATGCACGGGATACTGGGCTAATGCGGTCTCCAGGACAGTTGCGTGTACGACGGTCATCGACCTTCGGTTGCTGCACAACACGCGTCGGGTACGAGGCACACGTGCCGGCGGGTCAACTTCACGTTGGGCTGGGTGGAAACGACGGTACGAATGCGTTTGCGAAGTTCGTATGGCCGCTATGGATTTCTGGCCGAAATACGTGAACG
>DASZIR010000020.1:0-55911 GCA_035948995.1 Paraburkholderia sp.
GAGAGCGATCCGCGCGACAATCACGCGAACTTCTTCTTCGATCAGCAGGACTATGTTCGCGACGCGGCTGAGAAGCACAATTTCACTTACACGGTGTTGCGCCCTCAACTCGTCACCGGGAAGACGCCCGGGTCTCTCAACGTCCTCCCGGCCATCGGTGTGTATGCGGCTATCCGCCGCGAGAAGGGCGAGGCATTCAGCTTTCCCGGCGGCCCGTCATTCGTCTGGGAAATGGCCGACGCCGATCTCCTCGGCCAGGTGATGGTGTGGGCGGCGCAATCTCCGCAAGCGGCGAACGAGATCTTCAACGTCACCAACGGCGATGTCTTCGAATGGCGAAGTGTGTGGCCGGCGATGGCGAAGACGCTAGGCGTGAATGTGGGAGGCGACGAGCCTACCAGTGTGGCGCAGTACATTCGCGACAACGCCGACGTCTGGGCGAAGATCGTCGCCAAGTACGGCCTTGCGAGTGGTGATCTTCGTTCGTTTGTCGGACAGGGCGATCAACATGCCGACTTTGCGTTTGCATCTGGAGCCCCTGCGGGCCCCGTCGCTTTTGTCAGCACAATCAAGCTTCGCAAAGCCGGATTCAACGCTGCGGTTGACACTCGGGACGCATTCTGCGGTGCTCTTCAGTCATTCATCGATCGGAAGCTTTTGCCGCCGGCGTTGTAATGAGGGCGTGCTGACGCAACGCGGGAAGGCGAATGAATTTCGTCGCCGGCGTGACCCGACTGGGTGGTCGCTCGCTTCCCGCGTGGGCACGCAGGATGTAGACCAAGAGCAGCTGAAAGACGTCCTGCGTGCGCGCCGTGTGCCAGATAGGAAAGGGCCGCCTCGCCAGCTTGGGCGCCAGGGTGTATGCGCCAAGTCGGCAAGCGATGTCGGCGACGCAGACGCCGTGCGGCCGATTGGGTTATCTGGTGCGGTACAGGTTCGGAAACAATGGGCTGTCGCGTCCGCCGTCGGTGATACGCAAAAGGCGTCGTCGACGTCCCGCACCCGGCCTGTATACCCGCACGAAACGGGCTGTCCGTTTGGGCCGATCGGCCGACAATGGAGTCGTGCGGCTGGGTGGCTGGTTTCAGGGGATACTGTTGAAAAAGTCGCTGACCGTCTTTCTCGCGAGGTTTTCAGGGGTCCTCTTACCCTTTATAGGCGTTCGCGAGCGGTTTGTACGCCTCTCTGAGAGGCCGATTTTTTCACGAGCGTATTGCAAAAGCCATACAGCGACTTTTTCAACAGAATCAAGGCGGAGCCGCCGTTGAAGCGTCTCGGTCGAGGCCGAACGAACGTCTCTTGATGGCCGAACTGAGCCGGCTGGTTACCGCTGGGACGTCCGAGCGATAGGGCGTCTACCGACTTGGCGCGTCGCGAGCGACGCCGCAAAGGTTGCTGCCGTCGAGATTTCGACTCTGCAGAGCCTTGCTGCACCGCAACGTTCAGACTTAAATGAACACAGTTCAAAGTTAAGTGAATTTCGACACTTGTGCTGAGCATACGGAGTCTCTATAATTCGCGCCTCTAAAGGCTCGTAGCTCAGCTGGTTAGAGCACCACCTTGACATGGTGGGGGTCGTTGGTTCGAGTCCAATCGAGCCTACCAACGCATCATCGACGCAGACGGAAGCCGCTGCCATTCACGCTCCAATGGCTTTAGCTTCTGTCTGTTCTTGTGTCTCGCATCTTCCCTGCTTTTCCCCCGCATCTTCCCTATTTTCCCCGGTCTTTTTATGGCAAGACGTGGACGCGTTTTCGCACGAAACGCAGAATCTCGTTGCCACGCTCGACGCCAACCGCGCGTCAATCGGCTCCGTTTCTGTCCTGCCCTCTCTGCCAGCAAAAGCACGGTAAAGTCAGAGCCTCGGTTATGCTTCGAAAATGTCTCGCAACCCCAACCGCAACGGACTCGTGACAAGGAGCCTGCTGCTTGCAAGGAAGCTGGCGCACATGAAAAAGCTCATCAACGATGTCTCCATGGTCGTGCCCGAGATGCTGGATGGACTCGCCGCGCTCAATCCCGGTCTCTCGTTGCTCGAGGGCGGCACGATCATCGTCCGCGCTGATGCGCATACCGCAGCCCAGCGAGGCGAGGTCGCGCTGATTTCGGGCGGTGGCGCCGGTCACGAACCGGCGCACGCCGGTTACGTGGGTCCGGGCATGCTAAGCGCGGCAGTCGCCGGTGAGGTGTTCACGTCGCCTTCCACCGATGCCGTGCTCGACGCGATCCGCGCGGTCGCGGGTCCCGCAGGCGTGCTGCTCATCGTCAAAAACTATACAGGCGACCGCTTTAACTTCGGCCTGGCGGCGGAGCTTGCCCGTGCCGAAGGGACTGCGGTGGAGATGGTGATCGTCTCGGACGACGTCGCGCTTTCGGCCAGCGGCGAACACGCCGGACGGCGAGGCCTCGCGGGCACGGTCCTGGTTCACAAGATCGCAGGCGCGGCTGCCGCCGAAGGACGTCCCCTCGGCGAAGTGGCGCAGGCCGCGCGGGAGGCTGCGGCCATGCTCGGCACCATGGGCGTTGCGCTTACGCCCTGCACGGTGCCGGCCGCCGGTAAGGCCGGCTTCGAACTGGCTGACGGCGAGATCGAATGGGGTCTTGGGATTCATGGCGAGCCCGGCGTCGAGCGCGGTGCGCTCGAGCCAGCCGATGCGATAGTCGAGCGGCTGCTCGCGAAGATCATCGACGACCTGGCGCTGCAACCCGGCGAGCGGGTCGCATTGCTCGTGAACAATCTGGGTGGCACGCCCTCGAGCGAACTCGGCATCGTCGCCGGTTCGGCGCTTCGCTATCTGGCCGCGCGTCGAATTCAGGTAGAGCGCGCGTGGGCGGGCACCTTCCTGAGCGCGCTTGAAATGGCAGGCGTCTCGCTCACGCTCTTGCGCGTGGACGATCAGCGGCTTGCCTGGCTCGACGCTGCCTCGCATACCTCTGCCTGGCCCGCATTGAGCGGCCGTGTCGCGCAGGCTTCGGTCAGGCAGGTGCCCGTTGCGCCGGGCGAGGCCAGCGGTGTGCGGCTAGCTCGCGAGTCGACGTTGCGGCGCGTGATCGACGCAGTGTGCGCCTGTCTTATCGAGGCGGAGCCGGTCCTGACCGAGATGGATCAGCACGTCGGTGACGGCGATCTGGGCATCAGTCTGGCGCGTGGCGCGCGCGGCATCCTGCAGGAAATCGCGACCTATCCGGCTGAAACGACACCGGGTGCGGTGTTGCGCGCGATGTCCGCGACCGTGCGGCGTGTCGTAGGCGGCACCTCGGGACCGCTCTATGCCGTCATGCTATTGCGCGCGGGGAGCGTGCTCGATCAATCCACCGGTCCCGCTGCGAAGCGCTGGGCCGAAGCGTTCGGCGCGGGTGTCGAGGCGCTGATGGAACTCGGCGGTGCTCATGCCGGCGATCGCACCATGGTCGACGCACTGCTGCCGGCGGTCGTTGCCTTGCAGGCGACACTCGCGAAGTCGGCCAATGCCAACGATGTACTGACCGCAGCGCTCGACGCTGCGATATCCGGCGCCGCACAAACGGCGTCGATGAGCCCGCGGCGTGGACGCTCCAGCTACGTCGGCGACCGTGCGCTCGGCTTCGCCGATCCCGGCGCGCACGCGGTGGCGCTCTGGCTCGCCGCGATTCGAGGCGCGCTGCCTCGTTGAGTCGTCAAAGGCTTCGCTTGCGCTCGAGCGCCACCTGTGACGGATCGCTCGTCGGATCGAAGCGTCGACCGGGCGCGAGAGCGTGACGTCAAGCGGGAATCATCGCCGGAATTTCGTCAACCAGAGCGTCGATCGCGAAGCGGGTCTTCAACGGCAGATAGCGCGTCTTTGGCCAGACCGCATGGATGTCCTGCGGTCGCACGCCGCAGCGCTCCCTCACCAACGCGAGTTCACCGGTCTCCACATAGCGCGTCAGCAGCCAGCACGGCAACTGCACCAGCCCAAACCCGGCAATGCCGGCTCCGGCGATTGCCTGGATGTCGTCGAGGCTCAGTTGCGGCGCGATGCGCAGCTCCCGTGTTTCGCCGTCCGCATCGAGCACGCGCCATGGCGACACCACACCCCCGCGCGAATAAGCGATGCCGGCGTGCTCGTGGAGATCGTCGAGGTCGACCGGCTTGCCGTGCTGCGCCAGATACGAGGGCGCGGCGCCAATGCTCATGTGCTGCACACCGAGGCGGCGCGCAGTTAGGCTCGTGCTGTCGTGCAACTCACCGATGCGCACCGCGAGGTCGAAGCCTTCCTCAATGAGATCGATGGCCCGGTCGGTGAAGGAGATGTCGATCTGCAACAGCGCGTGCTTACGGGCCAGTCCAAACAGCACGGGCGCAATGATGACCGAACGCAATCGGCACGCTCACCCGCAGGCGGCCACGCGGCGCGGTTTGTTCGCTCTCGAGATCGGCTTGCGCGGCATCCAGTTCGGCTAGCGCGCGCACACAGCGGTCGTAGTAGGTCTGACCCGCCTCGGTCAGCGTCTGGCTGCGCGTCGTGCGGTTCAGCAGGCGCACACCGAGGCGGGCCTCGAGCCGAGTAATCACTTTGCCGATCGCTGAACGGGTGAGATGCATGCGCTCAGCCGCGAGCGTAAAGCTGCCCGCATCGACAACCTGAACGAAGGTCGTCACACCATCGAGCCTGTCATTCATATTGGGTCCGTACAGGAATAATTCACGGGAAAAAGTCGCGTCAATCGGGAAACGGGTTCCCTATATATTAATCCTCGAAGTCCCGCCGATCGTGTCGTCCGCAAATCGTCCGTTAGTCATCCGGTTCACAGGCTCACCGGCACCGATGCGGATGCGCGATCGAACCCATTCACTATCCTGGCGATATCCATGACGCTCTTACGCCCTCCCAGGAACGCGCTCGCACTGGCCGCGGTTTGCCTGACCTCGCTGATGTTCGGCCTCGAAATATCAAGTGTGCCGACGATTCTCCCAACGCTTGAAAACGTGCTGCATGGCGATTTCAAGGAAATTCAATGGATCATGAACGCCTATACGATTGCATGCACAACCGTGCTGATGGCAACCGGGGCGCTCGCAGAACGGTTTGGACGAAGGCGCATTTACGTTGCCAGCATTGTGTTGTTCGCGATCACCTCGTTGCCCTGCGGGCTCGCGCAAAGCGTATCCGTGCTGATCGTCAGCCGGTTTCTGCAAGGCATGGGCGGAGGCGCGATGCTGATCTGCCAGGTGGCCGTGCTCTCGCACCAGTTCCAGGAAGGGCGCGAACGCAGCAGGGCGTTTGGTGCCTGGGGAATCATCCTCGGCATTGGCCTCGGATTTGGTCCCATTATCGGGGGTGTGATCGTTGCTGTTTCAAACTGGCAGTGGGTCTTCCTCATTCACCTTTTCGTCTCGATCGTGGCGCTGGGTCTGGTGTTTGCCGGCGTGCAGGAATCGCGCGATCCGCATGCGCAGCATCTGGACGTCCCCGGCGTCGTCACGCTTTCGGTGGCATGTTTCGGGCTTGTCTATTTCATTACGCGAGGACCGGATCTCGGCTTTGGCAGCCTCGCCGCCATGAGCATCATTGCGGTAGCGGCGTGGAGTTTTAGCGCGTTTCTGTGGATCGAAAAGCGCAGCCCCCGGCCGATGTTCGATTTTTCTGTGCTGCGGATCAGGACGTTTTCAGGCGCGCTGTTCGGTTCGATGGGGATGAACTTCAGCTTCTGGCCGTTCATGATTTATCAGGCTTAAGCGCGAAAGACCCTGCCGTTCACGGCAGGGATGAATAGCGCGGCCCGGCGGTCAGCCGGCATTCTGCGGTTGCTTTCCTGGGCGAGTGTGCTATATGTATATCCATACAGTATTTGTGCTCGCCCAGCCTACGCCCTGATGCCCCGTGCCGCCCAGCCCGATCCGACCATCACCACGCGAGTCCTGCGCCTGCGCATCAAGGACAGGCACGCGTCATGGCTGCGCGAGATGGCTTTCCACGTCAATGAGGTCTGGAATTACTGCAACGAACCCGGCTTCAAGGTTTGGCTGCGCGAACGCCGTTTCATGTCAGGCTTCGACTTCGCAGCCTATACCCGCGGGGCCACGAAGGAAGGCCTGCCGCTCCATTCCCAAACCGTGCAGGCCGTGCCCGAAGAGTTTGCAACCCGCCGCAGGCAGTTCCGTAAGGTGAAGCGTTCAGCGCACGCGCCACCTGGCGCGGTGTCCCGCGTGACGGGCGTGCGCCGAGAGCGCCTCGCCGCATACCAGCGCGAGAACGAGCAGGCTGGCGGCCCACATCCAGTAGGGAATGACGTCGAACATGGTAGGTCTCCGCTTGCGTTGGGTTCGACCGCTCAAGCAAACTCCGTGCAAACTCAACAGGCATGTCCGCCGGCCCCGTGGCGGGCGTAAAAAAACCCGCCTGGAAGCCAATCCAGGCGGGTTTTTGACAGCCCAGCAGCGGACGGATCAGCGCAACTGATCGACCACGAGGCTCATGATCTGCTTGGCCGGGCCCGACGAGTCGATATTGCCCTTGTCGTCGACGACCGCCACTCGCGTCTGGTCCGGCGTGACAGCCCGCACGTTCACGAGGTACAGCTTGGCGACCTTCTCGGTCTTGCCGTGGAACACCTGGCTCCAGAAGCCCTGTTCTGCCGAGGACATGTCCTTCGGGTCCACGTAGCGCACGAAATACAGGCCGCGTGAACGGTCGCGATTGTCGACCGTGAAGTTGCTGCGGTCCAGCGCAATGCCCACGCGCACCCATGCGCGGTCATACGGCTCGCCCAGCGTGAGCTCGGTGGAGGTGTATTGTGCCGAGGTGTTCGACGTCGCGCTCTGGTCAGGCGTGGGCTGCTGAGCCGCCAGTGCGACGTTTTCCGCGGCCGTTTTGGCGGCGGCGGAGTTCGCCCCTGCCGTGGCAGCACCCGGCGCCACTTGCGCGCCAGCCGGCGACAAGGCCGCGCTCTGCGTGTCGCCCGCGGTGGTGCGCGAGTCGGCCAGCGCGAGCGATGCCATCAGGCGCTTCAGGTATTCGGTCTCGAGACCCGGATCGTTCGGCTTCGGTTGCCATTGGGTCGATTCGCTGTTCGGGCCGCTCAGGGCTTCCTGCATGCCCTTCTGGCTGATGAACACATAGGTACCGCCGCTCGGCCCCGCTTCGAGACGGGTACGGTACTTGTTGCGCTCCGAGGCCACGTACGAGTTGCCCATGGCCTTCGACAGCGTATCGCGAATCAGGCCTTCATTGATCTGGGCGTGGGTTTCGTTCCAGTCGGTCTCCATCACGCCCTTGTCGCGCTGGTCGACCACGAGCAGGAAGCCCTGCTCCTGCCAGAAACGGCGGATTTGCGGCCAGGCCTGATCCGGCGTCTTGCTGTCGAGCACCAGCCAGCTTTCCGTGCCATCACGCTGGATATGCATGCCGCTCACCGGTGGCACGACGCTCAGGTCGGAAACCGGCGCCTTCGCCTGAACCTGCTGGAGAGCGGACAGCGAGGTTTGGCCGCCTTGCGGCGGTAGCGAACGCTGATCGGACGTCTCTTCGATCATGTTCGGCGGTACAGCCAGTGACACTTGCTTCGATTTGGAATCGCTCTTGTAGTCAATCTGGGTCGGCGACGAGGTACCGCAGCCGGCGACCAGCCCGCCTGCCATCAGCAATACTGCATACCGCTTGGTGAGACGAAGATCAGTCATGTTCAGGGAATCCTTCCGCTACGCCACGGCAAGTTTCCGTGGATCAACCCGTTATTTTACCGATCCCGGGCGCTCATGTGCAAAAAGCCGGTTTGGGAGCCGTCCGCGGGTCCCGTTTCACTGCCGTTTGGACCCCGCTCCGTGCCGTCGCAAGCGGGTTTCCGCGCAGCACATGCACCGTCCGCCGAGCCGGTCCACGATGTTTTGGAGTGATTTTGTGCTGTCCTTCGAAACGAGCCGGACGAGCCAGCTTGACCACCCTGCGCAGCGCGCCAATTTAACAATTCACAACGTTCTCCCCACCCATGTCGGACTGTCCTGACAGAACGGCTATCCGATTGTTTTTCCGGAGTTTTTCCGGAGCTTTTCCGGCCGCACCGCAACCTGTTTTTGAGATTCCCCACCGTCAGGCTCGATGCAGTGAGCGTTGGTCAGGAAACCTCAGTGATATCTTGAATTAACCATCCTAAAAAAACCTCTGAGGCCAATTGCGGGGCATCGACCATGACCATTACCCCTTCTTACCGAAGCGCCATGATATCGGCGGTGCTGTCCCTGTTAGCACTCGTCACGACCGTGCACGCGGAGTTGGGCGGCACCACGGCCGCCACAACCGCCACAACCGCCACATCAGCCGCGCCAGGCACCGGCCCGCTTTCACTGCCGAACGGCGCGGTGCGCGTGCGCAGGAGCGTCGACGCGGGCGGCACGACCATCAACGAATACGCGTCGACGAGCGGCCAGATCTTCGCCTAAACGTGGCAGGGACCGACCATGCCCGACCTGCAGTCATTGCTCGGCGCCGACGACGCCTCATACCGGGCGGGCGCGGCAGTCAATCTCGCCACAGGGCGCGACCTGCACGCCCCCGGGTTCGCCCAGCCCGATGTCGTGGTCGAGTTGGGCGGGCAGATGCGCAGCTATGTGGGACGCGCCTGGCTGCCGGGCGCCCTGCCCGCCGGCGTCACCCCTGACGACCTGCACTGACGGAGGCCACCCATGCCGATCCGGCCTGTGTCCGTGCTGCTCATTGGCGGCCTGCCTTGCAAGGTGCTCGCCGCTTGCGGAGGCGGAGGTGGAGGCGGCGCAACCAGCAGCGCGAGCGGCGGCGCCCCCGCTGCAGCGTCCAGCGCAGCCAGCGCGCCGCGCGCCACCGCCCCGGTCAGCAGCCCTGCAGCCATTCCCCAGTCCAGCACGCCCAACACCCAGCCCATCGCGGTAAGCGCGGCGCCCGGCCTGACCCGCAATATGCCCACCACGAGCGTCACGGTATGCGTGCCCGGCACCAGCAATTGCGCGACCGTCGACAACGTCCAGGTCGACACCGGCTCCCAAGGGCTGCGCATTCTCGCGACAGCGTAGCCAGCCAGCTCGCCGCGTCGATCCCGATCCAACTGATCGCCGACCCTGCCGTGCCCAGCGTGCCGTCAGACTGCGCGAGCACGGGCCTCGGAATGCAGACCGTCTCCAGCCTGCGCAGCAAAGGCATTCTCGGCGTCGGCCTGTTTGCGGCGGATTGCGGCAGCGCCTGCGTCAATTCCGCCCTGCCGCGCTGGTATTACAGCTGCGACGCAACGGGTGCCTGTCAGGCGAGCGCCCAGCCGCTCGCCCAGCAGGTCACGAACCCGGTGAGCGAATTCGCGCTCGACAACAACGGCGTCGTCATCGATCTGCCCGCGGTCGCCGACGCCGACGCGCCCTCAGTGACGGGGTCGCTGATCTTCGGCATCGGCACCCAGGCCGATATCGTGCCCGGCGGCGCGTTCGACGATCTCGCCGGTATTGCCAGCAACAGTTTCGGCTGGGGCTTGCCGTTCTTCTTCGGGCGACGCATCTACACCGCCATTGAATCGCGCCTCACTTCGGCCGGCGCCGGCCCCTGCTACGCGTTCTGAACGCGCCTCAGCAAGCTCAGCCCTCCGCCCGCAGGCGCAAGGCTGAGTCAATGCTGCGAACGGACGCACTCCTACGTGCGCGTTCCACTCTCCTACTCCCAGCCAAGACACAAACCGGCCGTGCTCAAGATTTTCCAACACGGAAATTTCCGAAATTCGCAGAGCGAGGATATCTGGTACTGCTCAGCCCCGATAATTCGATTCTGGACTCACACCATCTCAATATTGTTAGTCCTGCATATCTTCGAAGAATCGACATCATGGCATTCGCCTTTTCGCTCGATGAATTCGAGCAACTTGTCTATACGCAGCCGCACGATCAAGCCTCGATCAAGCTCATCGTGGCGCTGGCGCTCCTTCAACACAAGCGCGGCGATCTGGATACGAACTTCCGTGCTTCCGGCATGGAGGGCCTGTCGCCCGACGAGCAACACGAGCGCTTGTGCACACGCCTGGCGAGTGCGGTTTCGACTCTGTTCTCCAACCCGGATTTTCACCCCACCACCGAATGCTTCAGCCTGTTTCTGACACTGCACGAATGGATCGGCGCGCTGTTCTCCGCCACGGCGCCAGGCAACGCCGACCACGTCATCCGCCATCTGAATCCGCGCGGCGCGGCGGACAGGCGGTTTTTGCCCGGCGACCGCCTTATCGAAAAACTGTGCGTGCTCTACTCCGTCGAGTCGAAGCTGGAACTCGATTTCGCCGCGCTCTGGGCGTACGACAAGACCACCGCGGCGCGCCTCGCCCTCGTCTTGCTCGCGCCGGTCTTCCAGGGTTCGGAGAATGCACACGGCAAGCGCGAAGCGCTGCTGCAATGGCTGCCGGGCAAGCTGCGGCAAATCGACGATCTGGATGACCTGCCATCAGCGGTACTGCACAACGCCTACATGTTCAGCAGCTATGCGCACACGCCGCAGCGCCATGCAATCAAGCAGGACATCAATGTGCTGGTGCGCCGCAAACTGGATCAACTGGGCCTGAGCGACCTGCCCATGCCTAAACCGAAGCCGGCGTCAGCCAGGGCACCGGCCAAAGGACGCGCGCGGCGCGGCAAGAAACTGTTGATGGTGGTGGTGCTGGAATGGTTCAGCGGCGCGCATTCGATCTACCGTACCCACTCGCGCACCATCGAGGCCGCGCGCGAGCATTTCGAAGTGGTCGGTTTCGGTTTCGGCTACGCCATCGACGACGCCGGACGGGCGGTCTTCGATCGCTTCATCGAGCTCGAACCGCCCGAACATATCGGCGAATGCCTGAAGACGATCCGCGATTTCGCCGAGGCCGAGCAGCCGGGTGTGCTGTACATGCCGAGCGTCGGCATGTTCGTGCTCACGGTATTCATGTCCAACCTGCGCATCGCCCCGCTGCAGACTGCCGCGCTCGGCCATCCGGCCACCACGCATTCGGACAGGATCGACTACGCCAGCGTCGAGGAAGACTACGTCGGCGATCCCTCATGTTCCAGCGAACGGTTGCTGAAACTGCCCAAAGACGGTCAGCCGTACCGCGCGTCGCGCGCGCTGCCCGATATCGTGCCGCGCGTGCCGCAGCGGCGTGAGACGGTCCAGATCATCGTCACGGCGAGCCCAATGACGCTCAATCCCGCCTTTCTCGACGCCTGCCAGCAGATTCAGGAACGCGCGAGCACGCCGGTCGAGTTCCATTTCATGACCGGCAACAGCAACGCCTTGCCGCTGCTGCGAATGCGCCGCGTGATCGCCCGCGCGGTGCCTGGCGCGGTGACGCACGGCTTTCACGATTACACATCCTACCTGGCGCGGGTCGACCACTCAGACCTGTTTCCCAGCCCCTTCCCGTTCGGCAATACAAACGGCATTGTCGATGCCTTCACGCTCGGCGTTCCGGGGCATCTGCAAGACCGGTCCGGAGGTATTCGAACATATCGACGGCGCCCTGTTTGCGCGTGCCGGCATGCCCTCGTGGACCACGGCGGAGACCGTCGAAGCCTACATCGAAGCCGCCTTGCGCATGATTGCGCAGCATGAAGAACGCGAGGCCCTGCGGTGGCGGTTGATCGAACCCAAAGCAGTCGGGCGGTTCTTCGAGGGACGGCCGGAAGTATTCGGCGAGCGGGTATTGCAGCTCGTCGGGGAACACACAAGCCGTAAGGCTGCGGCCCCTGACGCTGTCACGAGCGCGTAAGCTTCAGGCACGAACAAGCGTGCCGCTGAGCGGCGCGAGTGACAGGGCCACGCAGATACTACGCGTCGTAACGCGGCACCGCGTTACGACGACCCGCGCGCGAGAACCCGCTCGAGGGCCATCGAACGGGCAGCCTCTTGCGCTTCTTCCGCCGTGTCGAACACGCTGCCCGAGACGTGCACATGGTGCCAGTCGGGCTGGTCGGCGGCGTCGCGGAAGATGCGGAAGCGGGCGCAGAAGCCGTGTGGGCTGACCGGCGCCACATCGATGTCGACCGAGGCGCCCTCTATCTGATGCCTGACGAAACCGTCCATTCTGACCTCCCCTGTGCGTAATGCGTGCCACACGAAAATCGTAGCACGCGGCGCGCCCGGCGGGCGAGAGCACCCACAGCGGCTTTATTCCGCGGTGTCGCTGGCAGCGCCGTCGCTGGTCTTCACGAGCTCCGCAGGCGCCAGCCAGCGAAACGAGGCCAGATTGAGGCCGGTGAATGTGCACTCAACCGCCGCAGCCTTGGTCACCTTCTTCGGCTTGACGGGTTTGACGGGTTTCGCTGCCGCCAGCGTCGCGGAAGCGCCCGACGCAGCCGCGACGGACCCGGCGGCGCCCGAGGCAGCGGCGCTCGACGCAGCCGCGCCCGATGCCATGCCAGCCGTCGCCGGCACGGCCGACGCCGCCCGCGTTGCCGAGGCAGCCGCCGGCGCCGACGCCGGAGCGGAGGCCGCCGCGACTTCCGAAGCCGTCTGCATATGTGACAGGGAGCCTTCGACGACGACACGTGCGCCGCCGATCCCCGTTCCGGTATGGTCGATGGTCAGCTTGTCGATGGGCGCGTCAGGCAACTGGTCAGACGACACGTCAGCCAGTTTGCTGCGCATCATCTGCTCACACGCGTCCGTGTTCTTGTAGACGGCCGTACACCCCGCGAGCAGCACGGCGGCGGTCGTTACGCATGCGATACATAGAGTGCGGATCTTCATTGATCTTCCGTTTTTCAGGCTGCCGGCATTGTAGCGTACGGGCCGCGACGCGCGTACCGGCAGCCAGCCCACACACCTTCAATTCGCCGGGGCCTGTTGCACGTAACTCCGCACACCGGCCAGCGGGGAGCCATAACCGCCTGCCTGCGAGTTGTTCGGCAGTCCATTGACGAGCTGGGCGCGCGGGTCGACGGGATTGAGGTTCATTTCACCAGCCTGCTGATTACCGTGGGTCGGATATTCGCTGCCACGCGGGGCGTTCGGCATCAATTGCGTGCCGTTTTGCGGCGCATTCATATCGTCCTGCGGGGACAGGCCCTGCGCACTCGCGTGAGCCGCGGCGCCCAACGCGACCGCACACAATAGGGCCTGCACTAGCTTCGACGTCAGTTTCATGTTACCTCCGACAAGGTGAATGGGACCGCGTACGACTGGCGCCTCGCCAGCCGGAAATCGACCGGACATTGCTTACCAGCATACGCGGGCGACGGCGGTCCTGCTGAATGTGAGCGCAGCGCTCACAGTGCTTATACGCGGGGGGTCGGCAACTGGTTTCACGTGCCGCCCGCCTGGAAGCACAGAATCGCGCGGGGAGGCCCAGACTCGCAGGGAACGGTTTCGCTTCACCTCGGCTTCACCTCGTTTCAAGGGGGCTATCAGCGGCGGAAGAAGCGGTTTTCCGGCCGCGGCAAGCCCAGATTTTCGCGTAGCGTCGCCCCTTCATATTCACGGCGAAAGATGCCCCGGCGCTGCAACTCGGGAATCACCTTGTCGACGAAATCGTCGAGTCCGCCGGGCAGATACGGGAACATCACGTTGAAGCCATCCGAGCCCTCCTCGACGAGCCACTGCTCCATCTGATCGGCGATCATCGCAGGCGTGCCGACCATCTCAAGCCCCGAAAAGCCGCCGATGCGCTGCGCGAGTTGACGAATCGTCAGGTTGTCGTGCTTCGCCCAATCCACCACACGCTGGCGGGCGCTGCGGCTCGCATTGGTCTCGGGAATCCCGGGCAGCGGGCCGTCCGGGTCGAAGCCCGACACGTCGTGTCCGAGCGCAATGGACAACGATGCGATGCCACTGTCGTAATGCACCAACGTGTCGAGACGGGCGCGCTTTTCCAGCGCCTCGTCGAGCGAGTCGCCCACCACCACAAACACGGCGGGCAACACCTTCAGATGCTCACGCGAGCGCCCCAGGTTCTCCATGCGGCCTTTCACGTCCGCGTAAAAACGTTGGCCTTCTGCCAGCGTCGCTTGCGCGGTGAACACGGCCTCGGCGGTCTCGGCGGCGATCTGCCGTCCGGCTTCCGAGGAGCCCGCCTGAACGATCACCGGCCAGCCCTGCACCGGGCGTGCAATGTTGAGCGGACCGCGTACCGAAAAGTATTCGCCCTTGTGATCGAGCACGTGCAGCTTTTCCGGATCGAAGAAGATGCCGGACTCGACATCGCGAATCAGCGCGTCGTCGGCCCAGCTGTCCCAGAGCCCTGTCACGACATCGAAGAACTCGCGCGCCCGGCGATATCGTTCATCATGCGCGACGTGCTCTTCAAGACCGAAGTTGAGCGCCGCATCCGGATTCGAAGTGGTCACGAGATTCCAGCCCGCACGGCCGCCGCTGATGTGATCGAGCGAGGCGAAGCGGCGTGCCACGTGATACGGCGCATCGAAAGTTGTGGAAGCGGTCGCGATCAGGCCGAGGCGTTCGGTCACGGCCGCAAGCGCCGGCAGCAAGGTCAGCGGCTCGAACGACGTCACGGTGTGACTGCGCTTTAAAGCCTGCACCGGCATGTTGAGCACCGCAAGGTGATCGGCCATGAAGAACGCGTCGAAGCGGCCGCGCTCGAGTGTCTGCGCGAAGCGCTTCATATGCGCAAAGTTGAAATTGGCATCCGGATAGGCGCCGGGATAGCGCCATGCGCCGGTGTGAATCGTCACGGGACGCATGAAGGCGCCGAGGCGCAATTGACGTGGCTGAACAGGCATGCAGGGCTCTCCGCTTGAATCGACGAACGCGCGTCGGCATACGCACAACGCGAGAATGGGATTCGTTCCTTGATCCGCTATCGGATGCGTCGCCTGGCTTAGTTACGTGGCTCAGTTACGTCGACAAGTTACGTCGATAAGTCACGTTGACAGCGAACGGCAGACTCGCGACATAACATACGCTGAATCCGCCACACTTGCAGAACCCGGCGAGGTCCATGCAACCGCACATCGCGCCGATCTCTTTGCGGCCGAACCGATTGCGTGCAAAGCGCGTCGCAAGCGCTTATCGTTACGTCTATTGCCGCTTGCCCCGCGGTCCACGTCAACCCATCACCCGATACCATGACCCACCCCGCCACGCCGATGCTTCGCACCCTGCGCTACACGCTCGCCAGCTTCACCGCCGCCGTTCTGCTCGCGGCCTGTGCGTTGCCTCCGACCAGCGCGAGCTCGAGCGCGCTCGACGCCGCGGTCGCCGGCCCGCAGCGCAGCGACGCCGCGAAGGCGCGTGACGTCTATCGCCATCCGCAGGCCACGCTGCAATTCTTCGAGATCGCACCGACGCAAACGGTGCTCGAAATCGCGCCGGGTGGCGGCTGGTACACGGACATTCTCGCGCCCTACCTGCACGATCAGGGCACGCTCTATGAGGCGCAATACGAGAGTCCGTCGCCGGCCGCCGCTGCGGAAGAACAGGCTGGCCGCGCCACGTTTGCCCGCAAGCTCGGGGCGACACCAGCCATCTACGGCAACGTCACCGTCGGCACGCTGCAGGCAGGGCAATTCAGCGGCTTCGATGCGAACGGCAGCGTCGACCGCGTGTTCACGTTCCGCAATATCCACAACTGGATCAAGGACGGACAGATCGACGCAAACCTGCGGGCGTTCTACCGGGCGCTCAAACCGGGCGGAATACTCGGCGTCGAGGAGCATCGCGCGGCGCCGGGCACGTCGCTCCAGCAGATGATCGACAGTGGCTACGTGACCGAAGCCTATGTCATCGAACACGCGCGCGCGGCGGGGTTCGAACTCGATGGCAGCAGCGAGATCAACAGCAATCCGCGTGACACCAAAGACTACCCGAACGGTGTGTGGTCATTGCCCCCCACCTACGAGGGCGGCGCAGTCGACAAGGCACGCTATGCCGCGATCGGCGAATCGGACCGCATGACCCTGAGGTTCGTGAAGCCGCATTGATGGCAGCGTGGCGGGCCGGGCCGCCGCGGCAGACGCCCTTCACTGCCGGCTCCGGGCTGTGGGTGCCGGGCTGCGGGCCGCGAGCCGCATCACGCCGCCCCACGAATGCGACCGATGCCAAAGCGCTCATATCGACGTCATTGCAGTCGAGCTGTCTGCACAAATGCGCGAATCAGATAACGGTATGAAAAAAGCTTAGTTCCAGATTGCGTAGCGCTTGCCGAGAATAGCGCCTGACGCTCCCCCTGCGGGCTTGCCGCGTTGCGTTGCGTTGCGTTGTGTTGCGTTGAGCCGTCCGTGCCGCGCAATGCGCCGCCCTCAGCAGGTGCACCGCTATCCACACGACCGACCTTCCGCTATGTCCAGGCGCCTTATCCGCAGCATGCTCAAACAACGTCCTCACCGGCCATGGCTTGGCGCGCTCGCGCAGGCCACCCTCGCACTAGCCGCCGCATTCGGTGCAAACGTCGCTCATGCCGACAGCACGCTCGATCGCATCCACGAACGCCACAAGCTCGTGGTCGGCGTGATCCTGTCCGGGCCGCCGTTCGGCTCGCTCGATCCGGCCACGCAAAAACCGGTTGGGTTTAACGTCGATCTCGCCGAGAACCTCGCCAAACGCCTTGGTGTCGAGCTCGAAATGACCCCGGTGCAACCGTCCAACCGTGTGCAGTTCCTGCAACAGGGCAAGGTCGACGCGTTGATCGCCAACATGGAAGTGACCAAGGAGCGCGCCGGGATTTTTTCGTACCCGCCGACGCCGTTCGAGGAAATCGGCGGTGCGCTGATCACCCGCAAGGACAGCGGCATCAAGACGTGGAATGACGTGCGCGGCAAGGCCGTATGCGTCTCGCAAGGCAGCAACTACGCCAAGCCGCTCGCCGAGGAATACGGTGCGCAGGTCAAGGCGTTCCGCGGCCAGCCCGAATCGCTGCTGGCGCTGCGCGGCAACAACTGCGTCGCCGCCGTCCACGTCGCGCCGACGCTGCGCCTGCTGGTCGCGCACAATCCGGACTGGAAGGACTACACCATCCCTGTGTCGAACGACCTGATTCCGTCGCCCTCCGTGATCTGGGTACGCAAGGGCGAATCCGATACGCAGAACGCGTTCGAGAAGATCGTTGAAGACTGGCATCGCTCCGGCTGGCTGATCGACACCGAGCGCAAGAACGGCATGCAGCCGTCGCAAGCGGTGCTCGACCTGCACGCCAGATTCAAGGCTCAACCCGCATGAGCCAGGGGCTGCTCGAAACGGTGGTCGGCGCGCTCAACAAGCTTGGGCTCGACTATAGCTTCGTGCTCGCCGCCGACGAGCGCGCTTCATTCGTCCACGGCATGCTCGTGACAATCGAGCTGGCGGTGGTGACCGCGTTCTTCAGCCTGATTGCGGGCGTGCTGCTGGCCGCCATGCTGACCTCGCCGCGCGCGATGCTGGCACGTCCTGCGCGCGTGTTCATCGAGATCACCCGCAATACGCCTACCCTGGTTCAACTCTTCTGCGCGTTCCTCGTGCTCAACATGTTGCTCAGTCAGGCGCTACGCGAACTGGGCGGCGACCCGTTGACGCCGTTCATCTGGAGCGTGGTGGTCATCGCGCTGCACAAGGGCGCGTTTCACGCCGAAGCGCTGCGCGCCGGCATCGAGGCAGTGCCGCGCGCGACGCTCGAAGCCGCGCAATCGCTCGGCTACAGCCGTCGCCAGAGACTGTGGGGCGTGCAACTGCCGCTCGCGGTGCGCTTCGCATTGCCCGCGCTCGTCAACAACATGGTCGATCTGGTGAAGATGACCACCATCGCCTCCGCAATCGCGGTGGGCGACGTGACCTATGCGTCGATCATGATCTGGACCCAGCGCGACAACGTGCTCGAACTGATGATCCTGATCCTGCTGTTCTTCGGCGCACTGACCTTCGTGGTCAACCGCACGGGCCGTTGGCTCGAGAGCCGTTTGAGGATGCCCGGCTATGGCCACTGAGCCCCTCTTTTTCCAGGCCGCGGCGACACGCCGCCAGCCGGGCGCGATGCTCGCCGTCATCGCCGTGGGTGCGCTGCTTGCCCTGTTCGAGCGCGAGATTGCCAGCCACGCGCACAACGTCACGCTCGGCGCACTCATCACCTGGGCGCCCGCGCTCGGCAAGGCGCTATGGGTCAACATCGAAATCAGTCTGCTCGCCATTGCGCTCGGCACCGTGGCGGGACTTGCACTCGGCCCGCTGCTGCTTTCGCCGCTCCGCGTTGCGCGCGCAGCGACACGCTGGTACGTGCAGGTATTTCGCAATGCGCCGCTGCTGGTGCTGATCTACTTCTCGACCTACGTGTTTCCGTTCGAGATCCCGATCGGCCATCACGTGCTGCCCTTCCCCGACTGGTTCAAGGTGACGCTGGGCCTCGCGCTGCCCGCCAGCGCCAATGTGGCCGAAATTTTTCGCGGCGCGATCCAGTCGATTCCGCATGCGCAGTGGGATGCCGCGCGTTCGCTCGCCTTCAGCCGCGCTCAGGTGTTCCGCTCGATCATCCTGCCGCAGTGCGTGAATCGCATGCTGCCGCCGTGGATGAACCTGTACGCCAGCATCACGATGGGCACTTCGCTCGCGTCGCTGGTCGGCGTGCACGACCTGCTCGATACCGCGCAGGTCGCAAGCAATACCGTGGGGCGGGCGGACTTCACCGTACTCGTCTACTTCACCGTGCTCGGGCTGTTCTTCGTTTACTGCTATCCGATTGCGCGTTTCACGCGACACCTCGAAAAACGCTATGCCTTCAGCTGAACCTCTCTCGCCTGCCCGTCCGCTCGTCAGCTTGCGTAACGTGCACCTGTCGTTTGGCGCGAATCCTGTGCTCAACGGAATCGACCTCGACGTCTTCCGCGGCCAGGCCGTGTCGATCATCGGCCCCTCCGGGTCCGGCAAGTCGACGATCCTGCGCTGCATCACAGGGTTGCTGAAACCGCACAGCGGCGCGATCGAAGTGGACGGCACGCGGGTCGATCAGCTCACCTCCGAACGCGACGAAATCGAGTTGCGCAAGCGGGTGGGCTTCGTGTTTCAGCAGTACAACCTGTTTCCGCATCTAAGCGTGCTGGATAATCTGGTGGTCGCCCCCGTGCGCATTCTCGGCCGCGACAAGGCAAGCGCCACACGCGCTGCCTACGACCTGCTCAAGAAGGTGCGCCTTGCCGACAAGGCGCATGCGTATCCCGGCGAACTCTCAGGCGGGCAGCAACAGCGCGTCGCGATTGCACGAGCGCTCGCCATGCAACCGGACCTGATCCTGTTCGACGAAGTGACCTCCGCGCTCGATCCGGAGACGGTCGGCGAAGTGCTGACGGTGATCCGCGATCTGGTGAAAGACGGCATGACCTGCGTGCTCGTCACGCACGAGATGCGCTTTGCGGAGGAAGTCAGCGATGCGGTCTATTTCACCGAGGCCGGCGTGATCGTCGAACATGGTCCCGCGGAGCGTCTGTTCCGTGCGCCGGCGAGTCCGCGCACGCGAGCGTTCCTGACCCGCTCGCTCGCGGCAGCAAGTGACGAGCGCAACGGCGAACGCAATCACGCAGCGCCTGTGACGATTCCGCTGGATCTGCGCAAGTTCGCGATTTAGCTTTGGAGGCCCGGAAAGCGGCGCACACTGTGGCGCGTCGCCGCTTCCCGTTTCATGCGCACATTTCAGTCGCGCTTTTTGAGCGCGTTAGCGCGCGGCAGCGTACCGGCTCGGCGGACGTGGCAAGCCCAGATGGTCGCGCAAGGTCGTACCCGAGTATTCCGTCCGGAACAAACCGCGTCGCTGCAATTCCGGCACCACCAGTTCGACGAAGTCATCGAGACCGCCGGGGAAATACGGCGGCATGATGTTGAAGCCGTCCGCCCCTTCGCCGACGAACCATTCTTCCAGCGCGTCCGCAACCTGGGTCGCTGTGCCCCACACGATCCGATGCCCCCGTGCCCCCGCCACCAGGTGATACAACTCACGCAAGGTCAGGTTTTCACGGCGCGCCAGATCGGTCAGCAGCTTGGCGCGGCTTTTCAACTGATCCGATTCCGGCAACTCCGGCAACGGCCCATCGAGCGAATACTTCGACACGTCATGGCCCAGGCGGTCGGACAACAGCGTCAATGCGCCGGACGTGTCGGTCCACTGCTGCAATTGCGCGTACTTGTCCTTGGCTTCCTGCTCGGTCCTGCCGATCACGGGAAACACGCCCGGCATCACATGCAGTTGCTCGCCGGCCCGGCCAAACTTCGCGAGCCGGCCTTTGAGGTCGCGATAGAAAATGCGCGCTTCGTCGAGCGTCTGCTGGGCGGTAAACACCACTTCTGCAGTGCGTGCAGCCAGATCCTGGCCTGGGCCCGACGAGCCCGCCTGAATCACCACAGGATGCCCTTGCGGCGGACGCGAGGCGTTGAGCGGCCCGTTCACCGAGAAGAAACGGCCCGCATGGCCCAAGGTATGCACCTTGGCAGGATCGAAATAGACGCCGCTTGCCTTGTCGCGCACCAGCGCGTCGTCGTCCCAGCTATCCCACAGGCCTTTGACGACATCGACGAACTCACCGGCCATCTCGTAGCGCAGTGCGTGATCCGGGTGATTGCCGCGCGTGAAATTCGCCGCGGTG
This sequence comes from Paraburkholderia sp., assembly GCA_035948995.1. Lineage (GTDB taxonomy): Bacteria > Pseudomonadota > Gammaproteobacteria > Burkholderiales > Burkholderiaceae > Paraburkholderia. Next base: position 20,486 of record DASZIR010000020.1, read on the forward strand.
CGGTCGTACGAGGTAGTCACGACATTCCATGCCGCGCGCCCCTGGCTCAGATGATCGAGCGATGCGAACGCGCGCGCGACGTGGTACGGCTCGCTATAGGTGGTCGATGCCGTCGCAGCAAGGCCGATGTGGCGCGTGCCCATCGCGAGCGCCGACAGCAGGCACAGGGGCTCGAAGCGCATCGCCATCGACGGATGCGCATCGGGCCCGCTCGTCAGGCCATCCGCAAGAAACACCATATCGAACTTCGCGCGCTCGGCAGTCTGGGTGATGCGCTGCATCAGCGCCAGATTCTCGCTGCCGGCCTGCCCGTCGGGATGGCGCCAGCCGGCGACGTGGTGGCCTGCGCCCTGAATGAACAGGCCAAGGCGCATTTGCCTTTTCATTTGCGTTTTGCTTGCTGCGAGATGAAGGGTACTCATGCTTTGATATTGGCGAAGGCCTGGAAAATGAAGGCGAGATCGTCCGCGCTCTGCATCGTGTCCACCGCGGCGGGCAATGTCGCGAATGCCGCGTCATGATCGACTGCATCGGCGAATTTGGCGTCCAGGTCTTCGGCGCTGTAAAGACGCACGGTCTTGTGGCTGACCGACGTGCCGTTTTTCAGCGTGATCTCGAGCGTGGAAAAGCGGGTCGCCGGATCGGTCGATGCGCGCGGCGCCGTTTCGTCGTGCTTGCACGTCACGCGTGCAGCGAGCGCGGCCAGTTCGGCACGCACCGGCACGTCGGCGAAGGTGGCGACACCCGCGACACCATCCGTCAACGCGGCGGCCACGGCATATTCGACGCTAAACCGCGCTTCGAGCCCGGTCGTGGGTAAGACTTTGGCAAGCGGTGTATCGCCGCCAGGCGGAAAGGTCACAACAATGTGGTCGATCTCGTCAGGCGTCAGCCGATGCGCCGTACGCAAGGTCAGCGCGGCGTGCAGCGCATAGTGCGTGGCCGTGCAGCAAGGCCACGACTTGAAGTACAAACCGGGGGTAACGATTTGCCAGGGCGCGCCCCAGCCTTCGAGTACACGCTGCGGCTGTGACGCGCCGGCACCGAACACGGCGAAGAAGCCGGTTGGACCATCGAGGGCCGCGGGCGATCCTTGCAAACCGGCCGCTGCGAGTTGTGCAGCAATCAGTCCGGCACGCGCGGCCTGGCCGGCATGCAACGGTTTCGCTTCGCTGCCGAATTGCAGGCGCAGACCGGCTGCCTGGGTTGCTGCGAGGCCCAGTGCGTTTTCAACCGCGGCAACGTCCAGACGCAACAGGAACGACGCAGCCGCCGCAGCGCCTAGCGCGCCGAGCGTCGAGGTGTTGTGAAAACCCTGTTCGTAATGACGGCTGCCAAGCGCATGACCCAGACGAGCCATGGTCTCCACACCGACCACATAAGCCGCGAGCAAGTCGTTTGCACTGCTGCGTTGCGTTTGCGCGAGCGCGAACAGCGCAGGCAACAGCACCGTACTGGGATGACCGCGCACGCCGCTGTGAACATCGTCGTAGTCAAGCGCATGACCCGCATAGCCGTTGAGCAATGAGGCGTCGAGCGCGCTGACGCCGTCCCGATGGCCGATCACGGCGGCCTCGCCGCGGCTGCCCGTGACGATCACCGCAAGAAGCTTGCGATAACCGCTGTCGTCGGCGCCCGCGAAGGCCGCCGCGAGAAAATCGAGCACGCCGCGCCGTGCGGCGGCGATTGCAGCGTCATCGTCAAGCGGCGTGGCATGAGCGATAGCGAGTGCGAGCCGGCGTGTCACATCTGTAACGGGTTCGGGCAACGAAGATATGGACAGGCTGGACATGGCGGGTTCTGGAAAATCCTGCAGAAGCGCGTGACGAATCCAACCCCGTTCCGGTCCGATGAAACCCGGCCAGATCCGATGCGCTCGATGACGTGCATGCTAGCGAAGCACCGCGCACGTCACAAACAAGATTTCCCGCTTTCGATATCGCATTTCCAGCGATGCTGCGACAGACACACCCGCAGCGCCGTCCACGCGCAGACTGCGCGAACGGCGTACAGCCCGAGGACGATGGGCGATTCGGCCGCAGGCGATACCCGATGCGGCACCGCAGCGTACCGTCACGGGCAGGACGCGCGAGATTGAAGACGTTCTGCCTGACCTCGATGTGTGCATTACGGGGGGCGTATTTCGCGACACATATTCGACAATCTCGCGCTCGTCCCAGAGCGCATTAAAGTCAATCCAGACATTGCCGTTAAAGAACTGCAGGTTTATCGAATCCACCTGGAATGGGCGCTCGGCGTGCCTGGCGCGATATTCCATCAAGTTCAAGCCAGTTTGATACGAGATGGGATCGATAAACCCACCTTCTACCGAAATTAACCCTCGCCATAAGATAGGGAAAGTAATGAATCTGAAAAAGCTCTCGCTGTTCCTGTGTTCCGCTGCATTGGCAGGATGTGCGACAACTCCGCCCCTGTCTCTGACCACACAGGAACAGCACGAACTTGGAAACGTCGCCGGCACCCTGGTTATCCCGCAAAGCGGCTTGCTGGTCACCATCGCCCCCACCAACGCGGGCGGAGCGGGACTCCTGGGGGCGCTGATCGTGGCCGGTATTGACGCGGCTCGTCGATCTGCCGCTGAAAAAAACGCGGCGCCGATTCTCGAGCAACTTCATGATTACGACTTCCGGACGGTGATGAAGCAGGCCTCCAACGATGCGGTCGGCACAGTCCAGCAGGTTAAATTCAGTGCGCCGCTCGACGTAGATACTGTCGGTTCAAGCACGCAGAGAAGAATCGTGTACGACAACTCTTCAGCAAGCGCGGTCCTCTTCATCGATGTCGGCTATCAGTTGCAATCGGGAAATCTTTATATCTCCGCTAACGCAGTGATGTATCCGAAATCCAGCGCGTTGCAGCAGTTCCGGAAGAAGCCGAATGAATCCGACCCGCTCGACGCCGGCAACGCGATCTATCGGAAAACGTTCAACTATGGAAAGCTGAATGTCGCGGCAGATGACATCAAAAGCGATCTGACGGAAGGCGCGAATAGCATCGCTTCACAACTGGCGGCCGATCTGAATCATCCAATCTGAATAACGCGATCGCCCGGGATGCTCCGGGCTCACTCCGCGGCGATTGCCGGCGTTCTCTCGATCAGAGACCTGATGTGCTCCTGATCGAGCGGTGTCGCGGGGTTGTAGACGACCATCTGAAGATCCGGCCGCCCGTCGACCGCGAAGGATGAGTATTCGAGTGCGATCGGCCCGAGCACGGGGTGGCGCAGATGCTTCACCCCGTCGCCGTGGGTCTGCACGTCATTGTCACGCCACATGGCCGCGAACTCGGGACTCAAGCGACACAAGTCCTGGACGAGCGGCTCGACCTCGGCTTCGGCGCCTGCGCGAGCAGCATCGATCCGGAAGTTGCCCACCACGATGCGGGCCACGCTTTCCCAATCGAACTGCGCGGCGCGCACGCGCGGATCGCAGAACATCATGCGCAGGACGTTGCGCTGTTCGGGTGGCAGGGAGCCGTAGTCGGTGAACACGGCCGCGGCCGCGCGGTTCCACGCGACGACGTCCCAGGTCGCCGTCCTGACGACCGCCGGGCTATAGGGCAGTGCATCGAGCAGGCGCTGCAGTCGCGGCGTCATCGCGTCGCCGCCGCGATAGCGGACTTCGGGCGGACGGCCGAGCCCGAGCAGAAACAGATGTTCGCGCTCGACCTCGGTCAGCATCAGTGCCTTCGCAATGCGGTCCAGCACGTCCGCTGACGGATTGCCGCCGCGCCCCTGCTCCAGCCAGGTGTACCAGGCCGCGCTGATATTGGCGCGCTGCGCCACCTCTTCCCGGCGTAGTCCAGCCGTCCGCCGCCGGCCACCGGAAATGCCGAAGGACGCGGGATCGAGCCTGGTCCGCCTGTTCTTCAGATAGTTACCGAGCCGATTGTCGCTCTCGTCGTCGTTCACGTGGGCCATGCGTAACCTGTTAGGACGTATACCCGGATAATGTCACCACTTTAACAGGATGATTTTGCCTCCTACATTGCTCTCAATCAATCGGATTGGGAGATCCTCACATGCGCGTCTTTGTCACGGGAGCGACCGGCTTCGTCGGCTCCGCTGTCGTCCGCGAACTGATCGCGAACGGCCATCAGGTCCTCGGCCTCACCCGCTCGGAGCAAGGAGCGGCCGCGCTCGCCGCGGCCGGCGCCGAGCCGGTCCATGGGTTGCTTACCGACCTAGACAGTCTGCGCCGGGGAGCGGCGGCCGCTGACGGGGTCATCCACACCGCCTTCAATCACGATTTTTCCCGGATTGCGCTGAGCGCGGAGGAGGACAGGCGCGCGATCGAGGCGCTTGGCGGCGTACTCGAAGGCAGCGAGCGCCCGTTGCTCGCCACGTCCGGCGTTGCGTTACTGCGCAGTGGCCGCACGGCGACCGAGGAGGACCGTCCTCCCGCGCCGTCCGGCGACTATCCTCGCGCGTCGGAGGCTGCGGCGCAGGCCCTCGCGACCCGCGGCGTGCGGGCGACCGCTGTGCGGCTGCCGCCGTCCGTCCACGGTGAGGGCGATCATGGGTTTGTGCCCATGCTCATCCACATCGCGCGCGAGAAGGGCGTGTCGGCCTATGTGGGCGACGGCCTCAACCGCTGGCCCGCCGTGCATCGCTTCGATGCTGCCCGCGTCTTCCGGCTCGCGCTTGAGCGCGGCGCCATTGATGGCCCCTATCATGCGATCGCCGAAGAGGGCGTGCCGTTCAAGGCTATCGCGGAGGTGATCGGCCGCCGGCTCGGCCTACCCGTCGTCGCCAGGTCCCACGACGAGGCAGCGGAGCATTTCGGATGGTTCGGCATGTTCATCGGCGCGGACCTGCCGACATCAAGCACACGGACCCGTGCCATGCTGGACTGGGCACCAACCGGCCCAGAGCTTCTCACCGACATCGACCAGCCGGGCTACTACGCGCATCCCTGACGTTCGACGAAAGCGCGCAGCAACCCAGGATCAGCGTGGAGGCGACGGCTTTCCCGGCATTCGCAACCAAGGCCTCAACTGTCAAATGCATAGGAGAATCGGAATGACCGACACAGGCATGTCACTCGACGGAAAGCGCGTGGTTGCGATCGGCGGCGCATCGGGAATCGGCTTCGCCGTTGCTGAACTCGCCCGCGCTCAGGGCGCCGCAGTGGTCATCGGCTCGAGCACCGAGGCGAACGTCAATGCGGCCGTTGAGCGCCTGCCAGGTGCGACGGGGCGTACCGTCGATCTGCGCGACGAGGCCAGCGTTGCCGGTTTCTTCGGAGCGCTCGGCGGGTTCGATCATCTGGCGATAACGGCCGGCGATTGGGGCGGATCGATGTTCTTCGCTTCCTCCCGCGACCTTGACCTGGAAGCGGCGCGGGAGCTCCTGGAGGTACGCTTCTGGGGGTGTACTCGCGGCGGTCAAACACGGCTGCCGGACGATCGCCCAGAACGGCTCGATCACGCTCACGAGCGGCATGCTCACGCATCGGCCGAGGAAAGGCGCGCCCCTGCCGACCGCTTTGGGGGGAGCGGCCGAATACCTGGCCCGCGGCCTGGCGATGGATCTCATGCCGGTGCGGGTCAACGCCGTGTGCCCGGGCATCGTCCTCACCGACCACGTGAAGCAGACGATGCCGGAGGCAATGCTGCAGTCGATCGTGGCGCCCCTGTCCGTGCCCCGCGGCGCGGCGCCGGCGAAGGCCGCGAAGGCCTATGTGTACCTCATGCTCAACGGCTACGCGACAGGACAAATCCTGCCCGTCGATGGCGGCGGCTTGATGGTCTCACCGAGGGCGAAGACAGCATTGATTCGCACAGGATCGAAACAGCCGCTTGCGCCACATAAGCAGCCCTCCAAGCCAGGTGAGCTCAAGCGCGCCGGGCCACCGTTTCGCGGCCGGCGCGCTCGCCCTCGCGATTACCGTTCAACGGCATGCGGCTCCTTAAGCTTGTTCGCCACCCGGATCGCATCGAAGTAAGCGGCGTTAGGCGGCCGCTTCAGATACTGCCCTGCGCCACGCACTGCCCGCAAATCACCGTCGGTCCAGGCAAGCGCACCGCGTGTGAGCGTATGCGTCGCCACGCCCTGCACCGTCATGCCTTCGAACACGTTGAAGTCCACCTTCTGATGGTGTGTCTTGACCGAGATCGTCTTGCTCGCGCTCGGATCCCACACGACCAGATCGGCGTCCGCCCCAACCTGCACGGCCCCTTTGCGCGGATACAGGTTGAAGATTTGCGCCGCGTTGGTCGACGTAATACGCACGAACTCGTTGGGCGTCAGGCGCCCCTGGTTCACGCCGTGATGCCAGAGCACCGACATGCGGTCCTCGACCCCGCCGCAACCGTTCGGAATCTTCGTAAAGTCCTCGCGGCCCATCGCCTTCTGCGACGCGCAGAATACGCAATGGTCGGTCGCCGTAGTATGCAGTTGGCCGGCTTGCAACCCACTCCACAACGCTTCGCGATGCTCACTCGAGCGGAACGGCGGGCTCATGACATGTGCCGCTGCGCGGGTCCAGTCCGGATCGCGATAGACGGCTTCGTCGATGACGAGGTGCCCCGGCAAGACTTCGCCGAACACCCGCAAGCCTTCGCTACGGGCGCGCGCGATGGCATCGACCGCGTCTTTCGATGAAACGTGCACGATATAAACCGGCACGCCCAGCACCTGCGCAATGCGGATTGCGCGATTCGCCGCCTCGCCCTCCACTTCCGGCGGCCGCGAAAGCGGATGCGCTTCCGGCCCGGTAATGCCGCGCGCCAGCAACTGACGCTGCAGTTGAAACACCAGCTCGCCGTTTTCCGCATGCACGGTGGGCAGTGCACCGAGTTCGAGCGAACGCGCAAAGCTGTTCACCAGCACCTCGTCGTCGGCCATGATCGCGTTCTTGTACGCCATGAAGTGCTTGAAGCTCGACACCCCATGTTCGTGCACGAGCGTGCCCATGTCGCGATGCACGGTTTCGTCCCACCATGTCACCGCGACGTGGAAGCCGTAGTCCGCGGCAGCCTTCTCGGCCCAGCCGCGCCAGGATTGAAACGCTTCCATCAGCGACTGGCGCGGACTCGGAATCACGAAGTCGATAATGCTGGTGGTGCCGCCCGACAGGCCCGCTGCGGTACCCGTATAGAAATCGTCGCTGGCCGTCGTGCCCATGAAGGGTAACTCCATGTGCGTATGCGGATCGATGCCGCCGGGCATCACATACTGCCCATGTGCATCGACAATGGCCGCGCCCGCCGGCACCTCCAGGTCCGGGCCGATCTGCAGGATCGTGCCGCCGTCCTGCGGGTCCGCACACAACACGTCCGCCCGCCAGCTACGGTCCGCGTCGATTACCGTGCCGCCGCGAATCAGGGTCGTCATCTTGCTGCCTCCTCATTGACTGCTACGTTCATTGCCGCTGTCACTGCAGCGGGCGCGAGCGTTGTGCCCGCGTGCCGCCCGCCGCGTGCCTCATGCGCTGGCCACCCGCGCACTCGGTCCCTTGCTCAACTTCATCCACGCGCTGTAGACGATGGACGCCAGCGCGAGCCCGACAAACCACGCATACGTGTAGAGCGTGTTGAAAAACGCCGGTACGTTGGGAAACGCAGCCGGAAAAGCCGTATGCAAAAAGCCCGGCAGATTCGGCAACACACCCACCAGCAGCGCCACCACCGCGCCGATATTCCAGCCGCCCGTATAGCTGTATTCGCCGTTTTCGTCGAACAGCTCGCGCGGGTCGAGCCGCGTGCCGCGAATCAGGAAGTAATCGACCATCAGGATACCCGCCACCGGCCCGAGCAATGCCGAATAACCCACCAGCCACGTGAAAATATAACCTTGGGTGGTAGCGAGAATCTTCCACGGCATCATCACGATCGCGATGGTCGCGGTAATCATGCCGCCCACGCGATATGTAATGCCCTTGGGCCACAAGCTGGAAAAGTCGTAAGCCGGCCCGACGAGGTTGGCCGCGAGGTTGCAGCACATCGTATCGAGCGTCAGGATCACCAGCGCGATGCCTACGCCGATGCCGGTCATGCGGCTCGTCAGGTCGATCGGGTCCCAGATCGCCTTGCCGTAGATCACCACCGTCGCGGACGTCACCACCACGGAGATCACCGACAGCAGCGCCATAGGCGCCGGCAGGCCGATCGACTGGCCGATCACCTGATCGCGCTGCGAGCGGGCAAAGCGCGTGAAGTCCGGAATGTTCAGCGCGAGCGTGGCCCAGAAGCCGACCATCGCGGTCAAGCTCGGCCAGAACGTCACCCAGAAAAGCCCCTCCTTCTTGCCACCGGCCGCGAACTGCGACGGTGCCGACAGCATCGTGCCGAGGCCGCCCGCCTTCGACGTGGCCCACCACACGAGCGCGATACACATCACCACCTTGATCGGCGCGGACCAGCTTTCGAGCCAGCGGATCGAATCGGTGCCGTGCAGAATGAAGTAAATCTGCAACGCCCAGAAGACGAGAAAACACGCCAGTTGTGCGAGCGAAATGTCGAGGAACGGCAGCGCCTCGCCGTGCAGCGCGTTACCGGTCAGGATATTGAGCAGCGTATAGATCGCGCTGCCGCCCAACCACGTCTGAATGCCGTACCAGCCGCACGCGACAACCGCCCGCAGCATGGCCGGCAATTTCGCGCCTTGCGTGCCGAACGACGAACGCACCAGCACCGCATACGGAATGCCATGCTTCGCGCCGGCGTGGCCGATCAGCAGCATCGGCACCAGCACGATCAGGTTGCCGAGCAGCACGGTCACCACCGCCTGCCACGGCGACATGCCCTGCTCGGTCAAGCCGGCAGCCAGCATGTACGACGCAATGTTCATCACCATCCCCACCCACAGCGCCGCGAAGTGATACCACTTCCACGTGCGCTGCGCGACGCCGGTCGGCGCCAGGTCGTCGTTGTAAAGACTGCTGCCCTGCGCGCCGGCCCCTAGCTGTGGATCGACGGTTTGCGCTGTCTGCTTCATTGAGGGATCTCCACTTCGTCGTTGTGGCCTGCGCCTCTTCTCGGGACTCAGGAGGCTTCAGGCCGGATGGGAACAAGTTCAGGTGAGGCGCACCGTTTGCTGCGCGTGCTGCCCGTCAGGCCGCTTTGGCGGTGGCCTGCGGTGCCGCTTCTGCTGCACCCGCGTCCACGCGCGTCGGGTTGTTCGGATGCGTGGTCCAGTTCGCGTATTCGCCGGCGTCGACGCGCTCCATCGTGATGCATTGTTCGACCGGGCATATGTGCATGCATAAATTACACCCAACACATTCGGAGTCCACCACTTCAAAATGGCGTACGCCATCCTTTTCGCGCGTGATGGCCTGATGCGCGGTGTCTTCGCAGGCGATATGGCACAGCCCGCACTGGATGCACTTGTCCTGATCGATGCGCGCCTTGATGTCGTACTTGAGATTCAGGTACTTCCAGTCGGTGACGTTGGGTACCGCGCGGCCACGGATGTCATCGAGTGTCGCGTAGCCTTTCTCGTCCATCCAGTTCGACAGGCCGTCGGCCAGATCGGAGATGATCCGGAAACCGTAGTGCATCGCTGCCGTACAGACCTGCACGCTGCCCGCGCCCAGCACGATGAATTCCGCCGCATCGCGCCACGTCGAAATGCCACCGATGCCGGAGATCGGCAGATTCGGCGTTTCGACGTCGCGGGCAATCTCGGCCACCATGTTCAAGGCGATCGGCTTCACCGCCGGTCCGCAGTAGCCGCCGTGCGTGCCCTTGCCGTCGACGATCGGCATGGGCGCCATCACATCCAGATCGACACCGACAATCGAGTTGATCGTGTTGATGAGCGACACGCCATCCGCGCCGCCCTTATAGGCCGCGCGCGAACCCGTGCGGATGTCGCTGATGTTAGGCGTCAGCTTCACGAGGCACGGCAGTTTCGTGCCTTCCTTGACCCAGCGCGTGACCATCTCCACGTATTCGGGCACCTGGCCGACCGCCGCGCCCATACCGCGCTCGCTCATGCCGTGCGGACAGCCGAAGTTCAGTTCGACCGCGTCGGCGCCGGTGTCTTCGACGAGCGGCAGGATCCATTTCCAGTCGCGTTCGTTGCACGGCACCATCAGCGAGACGATCAGCGCGCGGTCCGGCCAGTCGCGCTTGACCTGGGCGATCTCGCGCAGATTGACGTCGAGCGGGCGGTCGGTGATCAGTTCGATGTTGTTCAGGCCCGCCATGCGCTGGCCGTTCCATTGCACCGCGCCGTAACGCGAACTGACGTTGACCACATGCGGGTCGAGGCCGAGCGTTTTCCAGACTACCCCGCCCCAGCCTGCTTCGAAGGCGCGGTTGACGTTATAGGCTTTGTCGGTCGGCGGCGCGGACGCAAGCCAGAAAGGGTTCGGCGAAGTGATGCCGGCAATCGTACAGCGCAGATCGGCCATGTTCGGCTCCTTGGGGACTTTGTTTTATCGTGATGTCGGATGGGTGGTTTCAGGTCAGGGCCTTGTTTCAGGCAGCCTTGACTGCCGCGCGGACAAACTGCGCGTCGATTGCGGCCGCAGCGAGCTTGCCGTCCTGCACCGCCTGCACCGTCAGATCGACACCGCCCGTCGCCGCACAATCGCCGCCCGCCCAGACATCCGGCAATGAGGTCTGACCGTTTGCGTCGACAGCGATCCGGTTACCGTCGAGCGTCAGCAGTTCGCGCTCAACGCCCACCGCCAGCAGCGTCTGGCCGATCGCCTTGAGCACCATGTCCGCCTCTAAAGTGAAGCGCTCACTGCCGTCCGCGGACGTGCGTTCGAATTCGACACCTGTCACGCTCGCGTCACTGCCAATCAACCGCACCGGCTTCGCATGCGTGATCAGCGTCACGCCCTGGGTCTGCGCGAACTCGCGCTCGGCCCACGTGGCGCTCATCGTTTCGACGCCGCGGCGGTACACCATCGTCACCGTGGTCGCGCCGAGCTTGTGGCTTTGCACAGCCGCATCCACCGCCGTATTGCCGCCACCGATCACGACGACGCGCCGTCCCACCGGCACGCTCGCAAGATCACTCGCCTGCCGCACCTGTTCGATGAAATCCACCGCATTCATCACGCCGCCGAGGTCTTCACCTTCCAGCGCCAGCTCGCGCACGCCTGTCAGGCCGATCGCCAGAAACACCGCATCGTGTTGCTGGCGCAACGCGTCGAGGCTCACGTCACGCCCGAGCGCCATGCCGGCTTTCACTTCGATCCCGCCCACCGAGCACAGCCACGCCACTTCGCGCTGCGCAAAATCGTCAACGGTCTTGTAGGCCGCGATGCCGTATTCGTTGAGGCCGCCCGCCTTGTCATGCGCGTCGAAGATCGTCACGCGATGGCCCGCGAGTGCGAGACGATGCGCACAGGCTAGCCCCGCCGGGCCGGCACCGACCACGGCAACATGACGCCCGGTCTCGGCTGCGCGCTTGAACAGCACTTCGCCGCGCGCCATCGCCCAGTCGGTCGCATGACGTTGCAGCGCGCCGATCGCCACCGGCTTTTCGTCCTGATGGTTGCGCACGCATGCACCTTCGCAAAGAATCTCGGTCGGGCACACCCGCGCGCACATGCCGCCCAGCGGATTGGCCGACAGAATGTCGACGGCGGCGCCCTTCAGATTGCCGTTGCCGATCTTGCGGATGAAGCTGGGAATGTCGATCTGCGTCGGGCACGCCTGCACGCACGGCGCGTCGTAGCAGTAGTGACAGCGGCTCGCGGCCACCGCCGCGGCGCCTGCGTCGAGCAAGGGCGCGATGTCGCTGAATTCGCATGAAAGCTGCTCGGGCGAGAGACGCTGTGGGGCAATGTCGCCGGTATGCTTGATGGCCATACACGTTCCTTCTTCAAAGTGAGGACGTAGCCGTGCCCGCCGGCTGCACTTCGAGCGCAGTCGGGACGGCTTGTTTTATATAGGCAATACAGTCAGGCTTTTTCTAAAGGCGCCGATAAGGTTTTCAAAGCAGAACTCAACCTGGTACTTAACGAAGCGCCCCTGTCACCCTTGCAAGTTCATGAAGCCGGTTCGCATGCACGCCCCAGCATGGCGTGCAGCAACACATTGGCGCCCGCTTCGATCCATTCGAGCGTGGCGTCCTCGATCTCGTTGTGACTGATGCCGTCGACGCACGGCACGAACACCATCGACGTCGGCGCGACCTGCGACAGATAGCAGGCGTCGTGTCCCGCGCCCGACACCATGTCGCGATGCGGATAACCGAAGCGTTGCGCCGCGGCGCGCACGGACTTCACGCAAGCGGCGTCAAAGGCGACCGGCGCGTAATAGAAAATCTGTTCGAGCTGGGTTTCAAGGCCGATGGCGCCTGCGATGCGTTCAACGCCTTCGCGCAACGCGGCGTCCATTCTGGCGAGGACCGCATCGTCCGGATGACGGAAATCAACCGTGAAAAACACCCGCCCCGGAATCACATTGCGCGAGTTCGGATACACCTGCATCATGCCCACCGTCGCGCAGCCGAACGGCGCGTGGTCCAGCCCGATACGGTTGACCAGATCGACCACCCGCGCTGCGCCCAGCAGCGCATCGCGCCGGCGCGGCATCGGCGTGGGGCCTGCATGCGCCTCCTGGCCCGTCAGCGTGATTTCGTACCAGCGCTGGCCTTGCGCGTCGGTGACGACACCAATGGTCTTATGCTCCGCTTCGAGAATCGGCCCTTGTTCGATGTGCAATTCGAACGCGGCATGCAAGGGACGGCCGCCGCACGGCACGTCGCCGGCATAGCCGATGCGCTTGAGTTCTTCGCCGATCGTCTTGCCGTCCACGTCCTTGCGCGACAAGCCGTATTCCAGCGTGAACACGCCGGCGAACACACCCGAGGCGACCATCGCCGGGGCAAAGCGCGAGCCTTCCTCGTTGGTCCAGATCACCACCTCGACCGGATGCTCGGTCTCGATGCCGTGATCGTTCAGGGTGCGGATCACTTCGAGCCCGCCCAGCACACCGTAGATGCCGTCGAAACGGCCGCCGGTCGGCTGCGAATCCGCATGCGAGCCGGTGACGACCGGCAGCGCATTCGGGTTGCGCCCGGCGCGGCGCATGAAGACATTGCCCATCTGATCGACCGTCACCGTGCAGCCCGCCTCCTTCGCCCAGCTCACGATCAGGTCACGCCCTTCCTTGTCGAGATCGGTCAGTGCCAGACGGCAGACACCGCCCTTAGGCGTTGCGCCGATCTTGGCCATCGTCATCAGGCTGTCCCACAGACGCTTGCCGTCGACCTTGATCGACGTATCGGGTTCAGCATGCTTTAACGCTTCGGATACCGCGTTCATTCGTCTCGCTCCTTTCGATGAACCGACCTTGCATCTTTCACCACGCTCGCGGTGTCCTGGCACGTGCTGTCATCGCACTTGCCAACAGCACCTCGAACGCATCCATTCGACCCGTTCGCGCCGGCGGCTTGACATCACCTGCCGTCACAGCGCGTTACAACACCCTGCGCATCACCTGAAACTGGTGCATCCCTGGCGGATTATGGGGCGTTTCCGCACGGCTGCGGTGCACGCTCACGATACTTTCACCCGCGTCCGCCAAAGGGCTAACCCTGGGGTCCCGGCCGCTCATCCAATCCTGTCCAGTTGGACAGGTTGTAGACGATTTACTCCGCCAAATCAACACCTTTCGTACGGTGCAGAACATAGCGAGAAGCGTGCCATTGCGATGCAACATGTCGTTTTGAAGTCGGTGCATGCGACGTGTCCGAATTCGCTCAAACGACTAGAATGAAGCGCGACGCGGCATGCGCGCCGTGCGAGGCCAACAATGAGACATGACGAAGTGGCAAGCGACACTGCGGAAAACGACGAAAACCCAACGCCTTTGCGGCGGCGCAAGGCGCACATCCGCGAAACGAACGAGGCCCATTTACTGGCCTGCGCGGAAGCCGTGTTCGCCGAGCGGGGTCTGGAAGGCACCAGCACGGCGATGATCGCCGAACGTGCAGGCTTGCCGAAAGCCAACCTGCACTACTACTTCCCGACCAAGCTCGCGCTGTATCGCCGCGTGCTCGAAGACCTGTTCGAGGACTGGCACCGGGCCGCGGATACCTTTGAGGGCAGCGACGATCCGGTGGAAGCGATCAGCGGCTACGTGCGCGCGAAGATGGAGTTGTCGCGGCGGCGGCCGCTCGGCTCGAAAGTGTGGGCCAACGAGATCATCCACGGCGCGGAGCATATGCAGGACATTCTCATGCAACGCGTGAAGCCCTGGCTCGAAAGCCGCGTCAAGGTGATCGACGACTGGATCGCGCGCGGGCTGCTGGCGCCCGTCAATGCGCAGACCTTGATGTACATGATCTGGGCAACCACGCAGCATTACGCGGATTTCGATGCACAGATTCTCGCGCTAGGAGGCAAGCGCGCGCTGACGCAGAAGGCGTTCGATGCGTCGACGGAGGAAGTGGTGCAACTGATGATTCGCGCGTGTGGCGCGGTGTCGCCAGCGCGGCGGGACAGGAGCGCCTGAGGTCAAGGCAAGCGGCGCGACGGCGTGCGACGCCATTGGGTTAGCGCAAGCACGTCGTCGCCGCCATTCGCCTGCTTGCGCAACGGGGTTCCTTCAGAGCTGAAGATAGTCTGGCGGATCAATATGTCTCGAGATGCAACCGCCCTTCCCGCTTCAGGCGAGCCCACAGGACTTCCCAATCGAGACCGTGCAGTTCGCCGATCTCCTTGAGCGCCTGCAGCACACCGTCTTCCATACCCTTGAGGCCGCAGACATAGATGTGCGTGTTGTCGTCCTTGAGCAGGTGTGCGACATCGACCGCCCGCTCGCGCATCGCGTCCTGCACATAACGCTTCGGGTGGCCCGGCGTGCGTGAGAAGGCCAGGTTCGTATCGATGAAGTCCTTCGGCAGATTCGTCAGCGGTCCGAAGTACGGCAGTTCCTCTTTGGTGCGCGCGCCGAAGAACAGCATCAGCTTACCGGTGGCGCCTTTCAGCCGGCGGCGCCGGCGGTATTCCGTCATGGCCCGCATCGGCGCCGAACCGGTGCCGGTGCAGATCATCAGCAGGTGCGAGTTCGGATGATTCGGCATCAGGAAGGTGCCGCCGAACGGTCCGATCACGTTGACCACATCGCCCTTCTTCAGATCGCACAGGTAGTTCGAGCACACGCCGGTCGTGGCGCTGCCGCCGTGATCCTGCGTGACGCGTTTCACCGTCAGCGAGACGTTGTTGTAGCCGGGCCGCTCGCCGTCGCGTGGGCTCGCGATCGAATACTGGCGAGCGTGATGGGTGCGCCCATCCGCCGACGCACCGGGCGGCAAAATGCCGATCGATTGCCCTTCGAGAACCGGAAACGGCATCGAGCCAAAGTCCAGCACGATGTGATGGATGTCGCTTTCGGTCGAGGCATCCGTGAGCCGGTAGTTGCCCACGACGGTCGCCGTGGTGGGCGCCTTGTGCGTGTAGAGGTTCACGTACGGCTTGGCAGCGGACCAGGGCGGCACGGTCGAACCGCGCACCCCATCCACTTCGATGCCAGGCGCTTCGAGCGAAGCATCGTCTGCTGCGGTTGAAGCGCCTGAATCAGCCGGCGCGGCCACCGCCATCGTGCCCTGCTCCGGCAACACGTCCCAGCCGAACTGCTCGTCGATGCTGTACGCGTCGGGTTTCAGCACCATGCGCCAGTTGTCGATCGCGCCGGTCGGACACGGCGGCACGCAGGCCATGCAACCGTTACAGATGTCCGCCTTCACGACATAGTTGTTTTCGTTGTGCGTGATCGCATCGACCGGGCAAGTCTCTTCGCACGTGTTGCAGCGAATGCAGATTTCCGGATCGATCAGATGCTGCCTGAGAATATCGATCGATACTGGGCCGTTCATGCCTACCTCCACCATTGTTTCCGCGCTTTGTTGCCACGCTTTGTTGCCACGCGCCACCCACGCAGGATGGCGCGCCGCGCCCGTTCAGTTGAAGCGCACGTATTCGAAATCGACCGGCTGACGATTGACACCCATCGCCGGCGGCGCAATCCAGTTGGCAAACTTGCCGGGCTCCGTCACGCGGCCCATCAGCGAGGCGACATAGGCGCGGTCTTCTGCTGTCGGCAGCCATTTCGCTTCGTTGGCGGCCCATTCGGTCTCGCTGATCACGCGGCCATCAGGCGACACCCGCGTACCGGCGAACGTACCGATCTGGCGATTGAACGCCTTGTGCGGCACGCTCAGGCGGAAATCGATGCCTGCCTTCTCCAGCACCTTGTTCCAGCGGTTCACCCCCGCCACCGAATCCTTGATGTAATCGTCTCGCAGCACTTCGTTCATCGCGTTGAGCATCGGCACTTCGCGTTCAACCAGGTTGCCGTCCTGCACGTCGAGCAAACGGTAGCTCTGGCCGACCAGTTGATGATCGTCGTCACGCTTGCCTTCTTCGTAGCGGCCCTTCAGGCCCGAGCTATAAAACGTTGCAGCGTTCGATGAATGGTCAGCGCCGAACAGGTCGATCGTCACCGAGTAATGGAAGTTCAGATAGCGCTGGATGGTGCCCAGATCGATCACGCCGGCCGCGCGAAGCCTGTTGACGTCATCGGTCTTCAGTTCGTTCATCACCTGAGCGGTGCGCTGGACCACGCGCGAGACGCCCGATTCGCCGACGAACATGTGATGCGCCTCTTCGGTCAGCATGAACTTCGTGGTGCGCGCCAGCGGATCGAAGCCCGATTCAGCCAGTGCCGACAACTGGAACTTGCCGTCGCGATCCGTGAAGTACGTGAACATGTAGAACGCGAGCCAGTCCGGCGTTTTTTCGTTGAACGCGCCGAGAATGCGCGGATTGTCGTCGTCACCGGAACGGCGTCCGAGCAGCGCTTCCGCTTCTTCACGCCCGTCGCGGCCGAAGTAACGATGCAGCAGGTACACCATCGCCCACAGGTGACGGCCTTCTTCGACGTTGACCTGAAACAGGTTGCGCAGGTCGTACATCGACGGTGCGGTCAAGCCGAGGTGGCGCTGCTGCTCCACCGAGGCCGGCTCCGTATCGCCCTGCGTAACGATGATGCGGCGCAGGTTCGCACGATGCTCGCCCGGCACGTCCTGCCATGCGGCTTCACCCTTGTGCTCGCCGAACTGGATCTTGCGGTCCTGCTCGCCCGGCGTGAGAAAAATGCCCCAGCGATAATCGGGCATCTTCACATGATCGAAATGCGCCCAGCCGCCCGCATCGACGCTCACTGCCGTGCGCAGATAGACGTCGTAGTTGTGCGAGCCGTCAGGACCCATATCGCCCCACCACGCCAGGAAATTCGGCTGCCATTGTTCGAGCGCGCGTTGCAGTGCGCGGTCGTCGGCGAGGTTGACGTTGTTCGGGATCTTTTCGCTGTAATTGATCGTTGACATGTTCGGTTCCTTGGTCGGGAAACAGCCGTGCTTGATGTGAGAGGCGCTGATCGGTGCGATGCGTGCAGACGGACGGCAGGCAGTGCCGGTTTGCTTAAACCCGCGAGACGTCGAATTGCGCCTTGCTGCCCTTGCCGTACACCTTGAGCGCACCCTTCTCGCCCACGGCATTCGGCCGGTTGAAAATCCAGTTCTGCCATGCGGTCAGGCGGCCGAAGATGCGGGTCTCCATGGTTTCAGGGCCGTTAAAACGCAGGTTGGCCTCGAGACCGGTCAACGCGTCCGGCGACATCGCCGTGCGTTCTTCCAGCGCGATGCGGATTTCGTCGGCCCAGTCGATGTCGTCCGGCGACGCGGTCACGAGACCGAGACGCTCGGCTTCCACCGGCTTGACGGCCTGACCGATCTTCGCGCGCACGGCGTCGAGCGGTGCGGCCTCTTCATAGAAGCGGCGCGCAAGCCGCGCCTGATGCGTGACCATCGGATAAAGACCGAAGTTGACTTCCGACAGCGTAATGGCCGGTGCTTCGTCTTCATTGCTGGGCAGCGCGGCCATGTAAGTGCGGTCCGCGGCGAACGCGAGCTCCGCAAACGTGCCGGCGAAGCAGGAACCCGGTTCGATCAGCGCGAACAACGAACGCGACGACACGTCGATACGGGCCAGCGTACGGCGCAGCAGGCCGATCGTTTCGCGCACGAACCAGTGATCCTTGTGTTGTATCAGCGTGGCGTCGGCGGCCAGCACGTGGCGTGCGTCGCCCTCGGTCTTGAAGATCCACGTGCCGATGTCGAGTTCGTTGGTGCGCATCGACAGGATCGCGTCGTCGAGCTCGCGGGCGAATTGCAGCGGCCACCAGTGCGCGCCTGCCGCGACGATGGCGTCGATGTCCGTGGGTTGCGCGCCGGCAGGCGCTTTCGCGGTGAAGGTCGCGATGCGCTTCGCACGGTCGATGGTGATGTCCAGCGTCTGATAGCCGATGCCGTCCTCGCGGTCCGTGCGATCGATCCGCGTCAACGCAACGCCCCTGGCGTCAGAAGGACGATCGCTTTGCGCAGCGAGTTCCAGTGCGCGTGCCTGGATGGCCTGATCGAACTGGTTGGGCTTCACGACCTCATCGACCAGGCGCCATTCCTTCGCCCGTTCACCGCGAATGCCTTCGACCACCGTGCAGAAGATGTCCGCACGGTCGTGGCGCACGCGGCGCTTGTCGGTGACCCGCGTGAGGCCGCCGGTGCCGGGCAGTACGCCGAGCAGCG
Source organism: Paraburkholderia sp. (assembly GCA_035948995.1). Taxonomy (GTDB): domain Bacteria; phylum Pseudomonadota; class Gammaproteobacteria; order Burkholderiales; family Burkholderiaceae; genus Paraburkholderia. Next base: position 39,066 of record DASZIR010000020.1, read on the forward strand.
GCACTTCCGGCAGGGACACCGATGACGAGCGGTCGTCGACCAGATAGATCTCGTCGCATGCCAGCGCCAGTTCATAGCCGCCGCCCGCGCAAGCCCCGTTCACCGCAGCGAGAAACTTCAGACCCGAGTAACGCGACGAGTCTTCGAGGCCGTTGCGCGTTTCGTTGGTGAACTTGCAGAAGTTGACCTTCCACGCATGCGTCGACAGGCCCAGCATGAAGATGTTCGCACCCGAGCAGAACACGCGGTCCTTCAGGCTCGTCACGACCACGGTTTTGACTTCGGGATGCTCGAAACGGATGCGCTGGATGGCGTCGTGCAGTTCGATATCGACGCCGAGGTCATAGGAATTCAGCTTCAGCCTGTAGCCGTCGCGAATCCCGCCGTCCTCGGCGATATCGATGCCGAGCGTCGCCACCGGGCCGTTGAACGTCAGTTTCCAGTGCTTGTACTGCGAGGGATCGGTGCGATAGTCGACCGGGGCAATGAGCGTTTGCGCTGCGGACATGGGCGTCTCCTGGACAATGCCAACCTGTTTTTTGAACAATAGTGCATTGTAACGCCCACGTAAAGCACTTTAATGCATGTTTGCGGATAAACCCTTAGCCGAGGATCACGCCGGGACGCGCTCAGGCCGCCCCCGCGTCCTCGACAGTTTCCGCCGCCAGCCGCGCAGCGAGCCGGTCACGCAGTTGCAGATAGGCGTCGGCGAGGGTTTTCTCGCTGGTGTCGAAGGTCATGTCGGCGCGGCCATACAGTTCGCTGCGGCCGGCCAGAATGCGCTTGAGGTCGTCCATCGCCTCCTTGTTACCGGAGATGGGGCGCAGGTCGCCCTGCGCCACGACGCGCCGCATGTGCTCTTCCGGCGTGGCCTGCAGCCACACGGTGTAGCAGTGCGCGAGCAGCGCGTTGAAGGTGCCGGACTCGGAGACGAGGCCGCCCGGCGACGCGATCACGGCGCGCTCATGCTCCTCGATCACCGCCTCGAGCGCCCGGTGCTCGTAGCGTCGGTAGGCGGCTGCCCCATACAGCGAATGGATTTCCGACGGCGGACAGCCCGCCAGTTGCTCGATCACACGCGTCAGCTCGACGAACGGCACCTTGCGCTCCTGCGCGAGCATCCGCCCGAGCGTCGATTTACCCGCTCCGCGCAGGCCGATCAAGGCGATACGGTCCTTGCGATGGGGATCGCGCGGCGCCTGCGCGAACATCTCGGCGAGCGCGATGCGGGCGTGCTGCAACGCGGCCTGGTCACGGCCCTGCAGCAGTTCGCGGATCAGCAGCCACTCGGCCGACGAGGTCGTTTCATCGCCGATCACCTCGGCGAGCGGGCAATTGAGGGTGGCCGCGATCTGCCGCAACACCAGCACCGAGGCGTTGCCGACGCCCGACTCCAGATTGGCCAGGTGCCGCTCGGACAGGCCCGTTTCAGTGGCCAGCGTCTTGCGCGTCATGCCGCGACGTGCGCGCAGCAGGCGCACGCGCTCGCCCATCGCCGTCAGAAACGGATCGCGCTCTTCCTTCTCGCCACGCTCCTGACGGGATCCGTCGTCGGCCTGGTGCCCGTCGAGCGGTGCCACAGGGTAATTCTGATTCATGTTTGACACTCCCAATACCGCAACACATGTACTATAGTGCTTGACAGGCACTAGATGAACGGTTAATTTTCGCCAAATATTGATCCAATAACAACGCCGCGTGCTTTTTCTCGCTGCGCATCGGAGACGGACGGGACGCGCGCATGAAATAAGGTGCGTGTGCGCCGTCACTGGAGGCTTGCATGTCCCCTCAAGATTTCCAGCGGCTGATCGCGGGCGTCACCGCGCAGCTCGCCGGCCGGCCGCTCGACGGCGCACTGGCTTCGTGGCTGAACGCGACGTGGCCGGCCCACGACGCAACGGGCACAACGCGCGCAACCGGCACGACGGCCACCACGTCCGCGGACGGTGCCACAGACGCGCCCGGCGCACCCCACCCGAGCTTCCACGCGCTCGCCGAAGCTTGCCGCACCGGGGTCGCCGAAGGCTGGCTGTGCAACCGCGAAGGCGGCGGCCTGCGCTATGGACGCATCTTCAAGGCCACGCCCGACACCCACGGCTTTTCAGTCGACGTGGTCGACATGAACGATATTGCCGGGCCGCACCACGTCCATGCGCACGGCGAGATCGATCTGATCATGCCGCTCACCGAAGGCGCGACCTTCGACGGTCATCCGGCCGGCTGGTGCGTGTACGGCCCCGGCAGCGCGCATCGTCCGACCGTTGCCAACGGCCGGGCGCTCGTGCTGTATCTGCTGCCGCAAGGCGCGATCGAATTCACCCCCGAACCCCTGCCTGAGACATCCCGCCATGACTGAACTACTGAAGAACTACGTGGCGGGCCAATGGTTCGCCGGTGCCGGCGAAGGCGTCACGCTGACCGACCCGGTGACGGGTGAGGCGCTGGTACGCGTGTCCAGCCAGGGGCTCGATCTCCCGCACGCCTTCGATTTCGCCCGCGAACAAGGGGGCGCCGCGTTACGCGCGCTGACCTATGCAGCACGCGCCGCGCGCCTCGCCGAGGTCGTCAAGTTGCTGCAAGCGAAACGCGAGGACTACTACGCAATCGCCACGTCGAATGCCGGAACGACGCGCAACGATTCCGCGGTCGATATCGACGGCGGCATTTTCACGCTCTCCTACTACGCGAAGCTCGGTGCGGCGCTGGGCGACGTGCACGCGCTGCGTGACGGCCCTGCTGCCTCGCTCAGCAAAGACCAGTCGTTCAGCGTGCAGCACGTGCTCACGCCCACGCGCGGTGCCGCCCTTTTCATCAACGCGTTCAATTTCCCATCGTGGGGGCTGTGGGAAAAAGCAGCCCCCGCGTTGTTGTCGGGCGTGCCGGTGATCGTCAAACCGGCCACGGCGACTGCATGGCTCACGCAACGGATGGTTGCCGATGTCGTCGATGCCGGCATTCTGCCGGCGGGTGCGCTGTCGGTGATCTGCGGCAGTTCTGCCGGGCTGCTCGATCAGGTGGCGCCGTTCGATGTGGTGTCGTTCACCGGCTCCGCCACCACCGCCGCGACCCTGCGTGCGCATCCTGCATTCGTGCGGCATGGCGCGCGGCTGAACGTCGAAGCGGATAGCCTGAACAGCGCAATCCTGTGTGCGGACGCAACGCCCGATTCGCCCGTCTTCGAACTGTTCATCAAGGAAGTGGTGCGGGAGATGACCGTCAAGTCCGGCCAGAAATGCACGGCGATTCGCCGCGCATTCGTGCCGGCTGCCGTACTCGACGCCGTGGTCGACGCACTCAAAACGAAGCTCGCCAAAGTCACCGTCGGCAATCCGCGTAACGACAGTGTGCGCATGGGGTCCCTTGTGAACCGCGAGCAGTATGAAAACGTCCTCGCCGGGATCGCCGCGTTGCGCGAAGAAGCAGTGCTCGCCTACGACGGCTCGGCCACGCCATTGATCGACGCCGACCCTGCCATTGCAGCATGCATTGCGCCGCACCTGTTCGTCGTCAACGATCCCGAACGCGCCACGCTGTTGCACGAGGTCGAAGTATTCGGCCCGGTTGCCACCGTTGCCCCTTACTCGCCTGCTGCTTCGCCGGAATTGCCTGAAGCTCGCGCCATCGCCCTCGCGCGCCGCGGCCAGGGTTCGCTCGTCGCGTCGATCTATTCAAACGACGACGCGCATCTCGCGCGCGTCGCGCTGGAACTCGCCGATTCGCACGGACGGGTGCATGCGATCTCGCCGTCCGTCCAGCAAAGCCAGACCGGTCACGGCAACGTCATGCCGATGTCGCTGCACGGCGGCCCTGGCCGGGCCGGCGGCGGCGAAGAACTGGGCGGCTTGCGGGCGTTGAGTTTTTATCACCGGCGCTCGGCGATCCAGACGTCGAGTGCGGGGATCGACACGCTGGCAAGCATGACGCAGTTACCCGCGCCGTAACCTGGAACCTGAGCTGGCACCTAAGCTGGCACCTAAGCGCGAACCCTCGCGCGCACCGCCTGGTTGTGCGTGCAACCACAAGGAAGCCGGCCGTGATCGAGCATTCGCCGAGCATGACCCGATGCATGACCCGAGCGAGCGTTCGCATGAGCCCCCTGGGTTCGCGAGACCCAACTACCTCGCGAACCCGCGCCGCCCCACCGCTGGAGGAAACATGGAAGCCCTGCTGGAATCGTCTGCTAGTCAGCCCCAGCCCGCCTTGACGGTCGAGCCGCCGCCGGCCCAATTCAATTTCGCCACGCATCTGTTTCGCCTCAATCAGGCGCGTGCCGACAAGCCCGCGTACATCGACGACAGCAGCATCACCACCTACGGGCAACTCGAAGACCGGGCCCGCCGTTTCGCCACCGCCCTGCGCACGCTCGGCATTCATGCGGAAGAGCGCGTGCTGCTCGTGATGCTGGACACCGCCGAATTGCCGGCCGCGTTTCTGGGTGCCTTGTATGCCGGCGTCGTACCCGTGGTCGCGAACACGCTGCTGACTGCTGCGGATTACGTCTACATGCTCACGCATAGCCACGCTCGCGCGGTCATTGCATCGGGCGCGCTGCTGCCCACTGTCGAGCAGGCATTGGCCGAGGCTGAACACGACGGCTGCCAGCTGATCGTCGCGCAGCCGGCGGCAGACGAGCCGCCGCGCGCGCCGGTACTAAGCGAACTGCTCGACGCGGCCACGCCGGCGCTCAAGCCTGTCGCGACCGGCTGCGACGATATCGCCTTCTGGCTGTATTCGTCGGGCTCGACCGGCAAGCCGAAAGGCACGGTCCACACGCATGCGAATCTGTACTGGACCGCCGAGTTGTATGCGAAGCCGATCCTCGGCATCGTCGAACACGACGTGGTGTTTTCCGCGGCCAAGCTGTTCTTCGCGTACGGACTGGGCAACGCGCTAACCTTTCCGCTCTCGGTTGGCGCCACGGCGGTGCTGATGGCCGAACGCCCCACCGCCGATGCGATCTTCGCGCGTCTGGTGCGGCACAAGCCCACGGTGTTCTACGGCGTACCGACGCTCTACGCCAGCATGCTGGCCTCGCTCAACCTGCCGGCACGCGCGGACCTCGCGCTGCGCATCTGCACATCGGCCGGTGAGGCGCTGCCGCGCGAAACCGGCGAGCGCTTTACCGCGCACTTCGGCGCGGAGATTCTCGACGGCATCGGTTCGACCGAGATGCTGCACATCTTTCTGTCCAATCGCGCCGGCAGCGTCGAATACGGCACGACCGGCAAACCGGTGCCCGGCTACGAGGTCGAACTGCGCGATGAGAGCGGGCGCGCGATACCTGACGGTGAAGTGGGCGACCTGTACATCAAGGGGCCGAGCGCGGCGCTGATGTACTGGTGCAATCGCGAGAAGACGCGCGCGACCTTTCTGGGCGAGTGGATCAGAAGCGGCGACAAGTATCGCCGGCTGCCGAACGGCTGCTACGTGTACGCCGGACGCAGCGACGACATGCTCAAGGTGAGCGGCCAGTATGTATCGCCGGTGGAAGTGGAAATGGTGCTCGTGCAACACGATGCGGTACTCGAGGCCGCCGTCGTCGGCGTCGATCACGGCGGGCTCGTGAAGACGTGTGCGTTCGTCGTGCTGAAGCGTGACTTCGCGGCGTCTGGCACACTGGCGGACGAATTGAAGGCCTTTGTGAAGGAGCGGCTGGCGCCGCACAAATACCCGCGCGATATCGTGTTCGTCGACGATCTGCCGAAAACGGCGACCGGCAAGATTCAACGCTTCAAACTACGCGAACAGCTTTAAGGTGGTCCATGCACAACCCCGAGACGACAGCCGTGGCGGCAACAGATAGCGAATTCGCGCAACTCCCAGCCACGGCCACCCGTGGTCCGCTGAGCATCGAATACCGCTGGCTTAATAGCGAACTGAGTCACGAACTGAGCGCTGCGCCCGTTGCCGTGTTCCTGCACGAGGGGCTGGGGTCGATCGCGATGTGGCGGGACTGGCCCCAGTCACTATGCAACCAGCTCGGTCTGCGTGGTCTCGTCTATTCGCGGCCTGGTTACGGACGCTCGACGCCGCGGCCTCACGACACAAAATGGCCGGTGGATTTCATGACCGCCCAGGCGCGCGATGTGTTGCCCGCCCTGCTGGACGCGCTCGGCCTCGACGCAGCGGAACGCGCCCGGATGTGGGTCATCGGCCATAGCGACGGCGGCTCCATCGCGCTACTCTACGCATCTGCGTTCCCCGATGCACTGGCAGGCGCCGTGGCAATCGCGCCGCACGTGTTCGTCGAAGACGTGTCGGTAGAGAGCATCGCGCAAGCGAAGACGGCCTACGAGCAAACCGATCTGCGCGTGAAACTCAGCCGCCATCACGCCGACGTCGATTCGGCGTTCTACGGCTGGAACGATATCTGGCTGAACCCTGCGTTCAGGGCATGGAACATCGTCGACGCGTTGCCGGCGATCCGCTGCCCGTTGCTCGCGGTCCAGGGTCATGACGACCATTACGGCACCATGGCGCAGATCGATACGATCGCAGAACAGGTGCCCCACGCGCAACTGGTCAAGCTGGATGCGTGCGGACACTCACCGCATCGCGATGCGCCGGCGGCGCTGAATGCGTCGATTGCCGCGTTTTTTGAGGCGACGCGACGCGTCTAACCTTACCCGTCGACCGATGGCAAGCACGTTCCACTAATCGCGACTGCGAGTGCGCCACCCGCTTACGTGCAGAACGTCATTCGCAAACAGGCCGCGACGCGTCCGCGCCCCGGCCTCTTCCACGTCTTCGATTCAGATCACCGCGGACAGTCCCAACGTGAACACCAGCGCGGTCAACGAAATGATCGTTTCGCAGACGGTCCACGTCTTGAAAGTCTGCGGCACCGTCATGCCGAAGTACTCCTTCACGAGCCAGAAGCCTCCGTCGTTGACGTGCGAGAGGATCAGCGAACCGGCGCCGGTGGCGAGCACCAGCAGTTCGGGACGCACACCACCCGCGCTCGCCGCTGCAGCCGCAATCGGTGCGATGATGCCCGCGGCAGTCGCCATTGCCACCGTAGCCGATCCGGTTGCAACACGGATCAGTGCCGCGACCAGCCATGCGAGGATCAGCAGCGGCACATGCGCGCCGGTTGCCACATCGACGATCGCCTTCGACGCACCGCTATCGATCAGGATGCGCCCGAAGCCCGCACCGGCACCCACCACCAGCGTGATGCCTGCGGTCGGCGCGAGACACTCGTTGGTGAACTTGAGGATCTGCTCACGCCCAAAGCCGCGTGCGGTACCGAACGTGTAGAAGCTCAGCAGGACCGCGAGCAGCAGCGCCATGTCCGGGTGGCCAATCAGGTGCAACATGTTGTTCGCAACGGACTTGGCCGGCACGATCAGGTCGGCCCAGCTACCCACCAGCATCAGCAACACGGGCAGCAGCACCGTCAGCAACGTGATGCCGAAGCCAGGCAGTTCCTGCTGTGCACGTTTGGCGTCCTGCTCGATGAACTGCTGCGCCATCGGATTCACGCCTTCAAGTACCACGAAGCGGCTGATCAGCTTCGAAAACAGCGGACCGGCAATCGCAGCGGTCGGAAGGCCGACAATCAGCGCGTAGAAAATCGTGTGACCGATGTCCGCGTTGTACGCGGTGACCGCCAGCAACGCCGCCGGGTGCGGTGGAATCAGGCCGTGCACGACTGACAGACCGGCCACCATCGGAATGCCGACGCGAATCATCGACGTGCCGGTGCGCTGGGCGACGTTAAAGGCAATCGGAATCAGCAGCACGAAGCCCACTTCGAAAAACACCGGCAGACCGACGAGGAAAGCGATGCACATCATCGCCCAGTGGACATTCTTCGGTCCGAACAGCCCGATCAACGTGCGGGCAATACCCTCTGCCCCGCCCGACTCGGCCATCATCTTGCCGAGCATCGTGCCGAGCCCAACCACGATCGCAATGTGGCCGAGGGTGCCGCCCACGCCGGTTTCGAACGACTTGAGGATCGACGTCATCGGCATGCCGACCGCCAGCGCCAGCGCCACCGACACCATCATCAGCGTGATGAACGGATTCATCTTGAAGCGCGCAATCAATACGACGAGCGCAATGATCGCAATCAATGCGTAGACGAGTAACAGACTTCCTTGAACGGTCGCCATTTGTGCTCCTGGTGAATAAGATCAGCTACGCGCAAGGCGCACGCGCCGCGTGTGATCGCCGCGCGCGCTTGCTGCGGCCCTGTTTGCTGCGGGCCTGCTACACGATGGCTGCGTACTCAGAACTTGTGGCGGATGCCGGCGACAGTCACGAATTGCCCGCTGTTGCTCGACGGGTTCGAAATGCCTTCGATCCACGCCTTGGAACCAGCGGCGTTCTGATAGATACCGTTCAGATAGAGGTCGGTGGTCTTCGAGAGGAAGTATTCGCCACCGACACTGATCTGGTTGTAGTGCGCGTCCCGCGCCGTGGCGGTGCTGCTGTTCTGGCTCGTGTAGATGTAGCCGAGTGCGAGCAACGTTGCGGGCGTCAGTTGATAGCGCAAGCTCGCCTCGTAGTTGGCAAAGCGCAGGCTGCCGCCGGCAATCAACTGGAACTGCGAGTTCGTGTATAGCAGCGCCAGCGTGGCCGGACCGAATACATAAGCACCGCCGCCGCCCCACACCTGGTTGCGCTTGACGTTGCTGATGATCGACGAGCTGGTGCTGTAGTAGTTGTCCGAAGGCGCCGCGCCGGTCGTATTGGTGGCCGGCTGATCGACCAGCGAATACGCCGCGTCGAGACGCAGCGGGCCGTGGACGTAGTCGGCGCCGACGCTCCATGCCCGGTTGTTGGCGAACTGGCCGGCGGTGTTCGAAAACGCGTACATGGCGTTCGCGGTGAAGCCGGAGAACGTAGGCGTCGTGTACTTGACCGCGTTGTCGGTACGGTACGTGTTGTTGATGTCGTCGTTATCGTAGACCGCGTTGCCGTACTGGCTCATCGCGCCGACGCCGTTGATCTGCAGGTTCGACAGATAGTCCTGCACGCTGTTGTACTGGCGGCCAAGTGTCACCGTGCCCGCGGTGGGGTTGCTCAGGCCTACCCATGCGCTGCGGCCGAACATGCGGCCCGCCTGCCCTGCAGCACCCGTTTCGAGGCTAAAACCGTTCTCCAGCTTGAACAGCACCTTGTTGCCGCCACCCAGATCTTCGCTGCCCAGCAGGCCCCAGCGCGAGCCCTGCACGTTGCCTTGCGTCGCCTGATACGCGGACTGACCTTTTTGATTGTTGGTATAGGTGAAGCCGGCATCGACGATGCCATACAGCGTGACGCTGCTTTGTGCGTGAGCGGCCCCGGCGCCGGGCCCGGCTACAGCGGCGGCGAGCGCCGTAAGAAGAATCTGCTTGTGCATCATGGTTTCCTCAGGTCGAAAGAAAAGCAAACGCCGGTGGTTAGGGATTTCCCCGGCTTTATAAGTAGTACTAAACATGGAAGGCGAAGCGACACCGGAATCGATCCGGTGCAGCGGTCAAACAACGATCATCCAGGGTATGCGGGCTTGCGCTTCGGTCGGGCCTCGGTCGGGCCCCGGTCTGCCCTCAGTCAGGCTCCAGTCAGCCTTCAGTCGGGCCAGTTGCGGCGGCCTGCTACGCGGCGCGCGGCGCGCTGGTGAAACGGCGTGACGCGCGGATCGCGCGCCTCTTGCGCGCGTTCGAGTTCCGCAACAAGACGCGCCAGCACCACGTGCTCTTCGCCGGGATGCAGGTTGCACGGGTCGATGAAAAAGAAATGCTGTTCGGCTTCATGGTCGCGCACGATCACCGGGGCCTCGCCCGCAGGCGGGCGCGCGAGCGCGTCGGCGAGATCCCAGGCGGTGATGCGGGCTTGCCGCGGGTCGATCTGCAGCTTCAGGCGGTCGAGCGGATTGCCGGTCGGATCGGTGTCGATCTCGGCGCGCACGCCGGCGAAGCAGCTCAGCGCTTCGCGCCAGAGCGTCAGGTAGCCGTGTTCGCGGGCGCGGATCGCGGCGTGATCGCGCTGTGTCCACTGTTCGAGCGCGGCCATCGCGCCGACGATGCCTTCCTTGCCGACCTTCATACCGCGGCCGATGCCGCCGTTCTGAAAGTACGCGGCGCGCACCAGGGCTTTTCTGCCCGCAACAATGCCCGCAGTCAATCCGCCAAGGAATTTGTGTGCCGAGTACAGCACGAGATCCGCCCCGGCTGCGATAAAGCGCTTCAGATCGTATTCCGACGCAGCGTCGACGATCACCGGCACGCCTTTCGCACGCGCCACCGCGATGAATTCCTCGAGTGCGATCATTCCGTACTGCACGGTGTGATGCGAGACGACGTAGAGAGCCGCCGTGGTGCGCTCGTTGATGGCGCTCGCCAGCTGGTAGCCGTGCGCCTCCGTGGCGGCGCCCACCGGCACGACGCGCGCACCGGCGAGACGAATCGCCTGATCGACCGGTGCGCCATAATTGACGAGGTGGCCAGTCTGGATCACGACTTCGTTCCGCAAGCCGCCCGTATCCGGCAGCTGTTCGATCAGCCCCAGGTCGTCGCCCGTCATGGTCGCGGCGATGCCCAAGGTGATCGCCGCCGAACACGACGCGGTGATGTAACCCGCCTCGCTGCCGCAAGCCTGCGCGATGACTGCCGAGGCCCTGCGCTGCAAGTCGTCGATCTCGACGAACTGCGGCAGAACCTGCGCCACCGCCTCGATGACCGGCGCGTTGACGATGGACGCACCCAGGCTCGTCATCGTGCCCGATGCATTGATGACAGGGCGTAAGCCAAAACGAGAGCGAATGTCCATTGAAGCGCCTCCAAACCGTTATTTCTTAATTATGGAATATATGTTGTAATTGAGGATCAGTCTAGCATACAATGTCTGCGCGTCAACCGGACAAAAACATTCGGCATCCAAGGAACACGATGGCCCGCACGCCCCGACCCGCCGCCGCTGTAGCGCACGCGGCACCTGAGACGCCTGACGCGGCAGCGGCCCAGGCGCCGCGCACCCGCACCAGCGCAATCGAGCGCGCGGTGCAGATTCTCGATGCACTCCAGGAAGCGAACCGTCCGGCCACCGCCTACGAAGTGGCACGCATGGTGGGCGCCCCGCTCTCAACGGTCTATTCGATCATCAACGACCTGGTCGAGAAGAACCTGCTGGCACGCCGCCTCGACGGCGCCATCTGGCTCGGCTCGCGCCTGTACGGCTATGGGTTGACCTACGCCAGCTCGCTCGACTATCTGGCGGTGGCGAACGAGGAAATGCAGCGTCTCTCGGCCGAGGTCGAAGAGACCGTGCAGGTGTGCGGACTCGAAGAAGGCATGATGGTCGTGCTGCAGATGGCGGAAGGTCCGGGGCATTTTCGTGTCACGTCGCGTGTAGGCAGCCGGGTGCCGCTCAACTGGACTGCGTCGGGACGTTTGCTGGTCGGCCACTTGCCGGACGCCGAACGCATCGCCTTCTTTACCCGGCACGCACAGCCCTCGCCGACGGGCCGTGCCGAAACGCGGCCCGAAGTGCTCGCGCAGATCGCGCGAGAAGCGCTTGAGACGCGCCTGTCGATCCAGATCGGCGAGTCCGATGCTTCGGTGGCGTGCCTCGCCGCCCCCGTGCTCGATAACACGGGGACGTGCGTGTTCACGATTTCGATCGTGATGCCGGAGGCGAAAGCGGTGCTCGGCACCGAGCGCTATGCGCGGGCCGTGCAAAGCGTCGCCGCGCGCATCGAAGCACGGCTCGGCTGGCGGCATCGCGAGCAGGGACCGGCTGCCTGAGCGCAACGCGCTACCCCCTTCAGAACGACCGCCCTAACCCCATTCGATTCCAGATGAACTGTTATGAACGGCTGCGCACGCGCGGCCTGAAGCTTCCTCAAGTGCCGACGCCCATCGGCAATTTTTCTCACTGCACACGCGAAGGCAATCTGCTGTTCCTGTCGGGCCAGGGGCCGCTCAACGAAACGGGTTCGCTGATGACCGGCAAGGTTGGCGCGACGGTAAGCGCCGAGGAAGCGTATCGGCACGCGCAACTCGTCGGACTCAATCTGCTCGCCGTGCTGCACGACGAGCTGGGTGACCTGCAGCGCGTGAAGCGCGTCGTGAAGCTGCTTGGGATGGTCAATGCGACTCCGGACTTCACCGAACATCCGCTGGTGATCAACGGCTGCTCCGATCTGTTTGTCGACGTGTTCGGCGATGCAGGCCGGCATTCGCGCTCGGCGGTTGGAGTGGGCTCGCTGCCTGGGAACATCACGGTGGAGATCGAGGCGATCGTCGCTGTGCGGGACTAATGCGTGGCGGGGTTGGCGGGGCTGGGAGTGCCGCCGTGCCGACGCCACGCGCCCCATGCAACCCTGGTAAACAACGCATTTATAAAATGCGCAAACATGCACAATCGCAACTTCTTACCCAACGTTCATAAATCTTACACAGGTAACTAGTTATGCTTCGGCGGTAACGAGCAGGAGGGAACACACCCTCGCTCGACTCCCCTACCGTCAAAGGCCTCCCATGTCCCCCAGGTCTGCGCGCAGCGCGTTGTTCGAACACCAACCCGAACGCAAACGTTTAGCCGCGGGCCTTCGAGCGTGGCCACGCACGCTCTGGGCGGCCGCGTTCGCAGCGTCCTTGTGCGTGTTCATCAGCGCCTGCAGCGACGATAGCAAGGCCCCCGACACCACGTCGACGAGCACGGATCAGGACAGCGCCACTACGCCGTCCCAGTCCTCGGCACAGCAAACACGGCCCACTCAGACCGCCCCGCCGGCGCAAACGATCCAGACACCGCCGCCCGCACCGTCCCAGGTGGGCGCGGCCGCATCCGACAGCCTTGCAACACCCGTGATTCACACCGTTGATTGAGTTCGTCTGATCCCCGCGCCGGTTCGATCCTGTTTGCTTTGCCGTCGCGCATATTCCATCTCCTGAAGATCGAAGCCCAACATGACATCAAGAAATCGCCGTGATTTTCTACGCGCAGCCGCCCAGGCTGCCGGTTCCGCCACCGCGTTAAGCATGCTCCCGCTCGGCATTCGCAACGCGCTCGCGATTCCCGCCAACAACGAAACGGGCAGCATCCGTGACGTCGAGCACATCATCATCCTGATGCAGGAGAACCGCTCGTTCGATCACTACTTCGGCACGCTGAAAGGCGTGCGCGGTTTCGGCGACACCCGTGCCATCACGCTGCCCACCGGCAACCCCGTGTGGTATCAGCCGCTCGCCGCCGATGCCGGCTATGTGCTGCCGTTCCGCCCGAGCGCGCCGAATCTGGGCCTGCAGTTCCTGCAGGATCTCGCGCACGACTGGAGCACCACGCACACCGCCTGGAACGGCGGCCTCTACGACCAGTGGGTGCCCGCCAAGGGCACCACCACGATGGCGTACATGACGCGCGACGACATTCCGTTCCACTACGCGCTCGCCGACGCCTTCACGATCTGCGATGCGTACCACTGCTCGATCATGTCCGCGACCGATCCGAACCGCTACTACATGTGGACGGGCTGGGTGGGCAACGACGGCGCGGGCGGCGGCCCGGTGATCGATAACTCGGAACTCGGCTACGGCTGGTCGACCTATCCGGAAGTCCTGCAAAACGCAGGCATCTCGTGGAAGATCTATCAGGACATCGGCACCGGACTCGATGCCAACGGCTCGTGGGGCTGGACGCAAAATGCGTATATCGGCAACTACGGCGACAACTCGCTGCTGTACTTCAACCAGTATCGCAATGCGCAGGCAGGCAATCCGCTGTACGACCGCGCACGCACCGGTACCAACGTCTCGGCTGGCGGCACCTACTTCGACGTTCTCAAGCAGGACGTGCAAAACAATACGCTGCCGCAAGTGTCGTGGATCGTCGCGCCGGAAGCCTACTCGGAGCACCCGAACTGGCCGGCCAACTACGGTGCGTGGTACGTCGACCAGGTTCTGCAGATCCTCACCTCGAATCCGGAGGTCTGGAGCAAGACGGTGCTGCTCATCAACTACGACGAGAACGACGGCTTCTTCGATCACATGGCGCCGCCGTTCGCGCCCGCCTCGAACGCCAACGGCCTCTCGACGGTCGAGACCACCAACGAAATCTATGGCGGCAACGGGCAATATCCGGCCGGCACGTATTCCAACGGCCCGTACGGCCTCGGGCCGCGTGTGCCGATGATCGTCGTGTCGCCGTGGTCGAAGGGCGGCTATGTGTGTTCGCAACTGTTCGACCACACGTCCGTGATCCGCTTCATCGAAAAGCGCTTCGGCCAGAACCACGATCTCGGCGAATCGAATATCACGCCGTGGCGCCGCGCGATCTGCGGCGACCTGATGTCGGCCTTCAACTTCACCAACCCGAACGATGGGACGCCGGCGCTGCCGGGCACGGCCGGTTACGTGCCGCCGGACCAGTTGCGCCATCAAAGCTACACGCCGCAGCCGCCGCTCGTGCAGGCGGTGCCGAAACAGGAACCCGGCGTGCGCCCTGCGCGTGCGTTGCCCTACGAGCTGTTCGTACGGCTGCACGGCGAGGGTTCCCAAGGCAAGGTGGCCATGCGCTTTGTCAACAGCGGGCGTGCCGGCGCGGTGTTCCTCGTCTATACGACCAACAGCAGCACAGCGCCGCGCACCTATACCGTCGAAGCCGGCAAGCGCCTCGACGACTATTTGCCGCTCAACGCCAACGGTACCTACGACTTCACGGTGTACGGCCCGAATGGCTACCTGCGCCGTTTCGCAGGCAAGCCGGTGGCCGCGTCGAACTGGTGGAGCGGTTCGGAAACGGCCCGGCCGGAAGTGGCCGAAGGTTACGACGTCGCCAACGGCAACCTGCAACTGCGCCTCGAGAATCCCGGCACCGCGCGCTGCGAGTTCACCATCACCAATGCGTACGATCCGAGCATGGTGATCAAGCAGTCGGTGCGCGGCGGCGACAACGAAGAGGTGTACCTCGATCTGCGTAACGCGTATGGCTGGTATGACCTGACCGTTACCGTCGATACGGACGCGATTTTCACGCGGCGTCTGGGTGGTCACGTCGAGACGGGGCGCGATAGCGTGAGCGACCCGGCATTGGGTAGCTAAGCCCAAACGCGCTGGCCTGCGCCTTAAACGCAGGCCAGCGCGTGCCCGACGCTCAAGCTGCTCATGCCGCTCATCAAGCCGCTATCGTCGCGCATGACGCGGCGCGCTGACGCTCCCTGGCGAGAATCGCCTGCACCACGTATTCGGCATCGCGCGCGATACCCGAGAAGCGCCCCGAGCCCCACGTATGCAGCCACGGCAAGCCGATGAAATACAATCCCTCGACCGGCGTGATGCCGCGCGTATGCGCCGGATAACCGCGTCCGTTGAACACCGGCGCGTCGATCCAGCTGAAGTCCGGCGTAAAGCCGATACACCAGATAATCGAGCCAATGCCGCTGCCTTCCAGTTCGAGCGCCGTGCGCTCATGAGGCGGCCGCCATAGCGGTTCATAGACGCCACCTGGCGGCGCGTCGATACGATTCTTCTCGATGAATGCATCGATGCCCGCATTGATGCGGTTATAGGTGTCGTCCGCCTCGTCGAGACTGGCCGTGAGGTTCGGCGCGAAGTGCAGGTGCCCGTCCTTCAGGTCTTCGAGGCGTCCGTACAACTGCATGCCTTCGGCGGCGAACTTGCGCAGGTCGATATCACGCCCGCCGTCGCGGCCGGTCACATAGTGATTGGTGTTGTCGCGCACCCCTTCGCGTAACGGATGCTTCTCCACCGGCATATCGTAGTACTGCATGTCCGCCAGCCAGTCCACGACATCCCGTCCGCGATAGAAACGCGCGCAGCGCGGCGCCTCACCCACGGCGAGCACCACCTTGCGGCCGGCCAGATGCAGATCCTCGGCGATCTGCGCGCCGGACTGCCCCGAGCCCACCACCAGCACCGCGCCCTCAGGCAACGCCTGCGGGTTGCGGTATTCCGACGATTGCAGTTGTTCGATCCGCGCGGGCAGGCGTTCGGCCATGCGCGGCACAATCGGCGTGTGATAACCGCCCGAGGCCACTACGATGTGATCGGCAGTAAAGTCGCCCTGGCTCGTCGCCACGGCGTAGGTACCGTCCTCAAGCCGCTTCACGCGCCTGACCTGGGTGTGCTCCACCACCGGCGCATTCACCATGGCGATGAAGCCATCGAGGTACGCGATGATTTCATCCTTCTTCATAAAGCCATGCGGATCGTCTCCCGGGTACGGATAACCCGGCAAGGCACATTGCCAGTTCGGCGTGACGAGACAGAACGCGTCCCAGCGCTGGTTGCGCCAGGTATGCGTGACGGTATTCTTCTCGATGACGAGATGGTCTACGCCAGCCTGTTTCAGGTAGTAGCTGATCGACAGGCCGGCCTGCCCGCCGCCGACGACGAGCACGCTGTAGTGGCCGCTGCGGTGGCCACTGTAGTGCCCATTTTCGCGCGGCCCGGTGCCCACGGAGTGCGCTGTGTTCGACATGATGCGTCCTTGCAGGTAGAGAATCGGCTCACCGGTGCGGCGCTGCCGCGCGGTTCGCCAGGTTCAATGGTTCATCGATTCAAGCTGGGTTCAGATCAGTTCGATGACTTTCACGGTCGCGTCCGGATGATCGCGAAACCGATCTGCGTCCCGCTCGATCTGCGCGAGCTGGTCCATCGCCGCCGAACAGGCAAAGCCATACTTTTGGCGCACACGCTCCGAGGCGATGTTGAGCGCGTCGCGCGAGCGGTTGACGAAATCGTCGAGCGAATACGCATGGCCCGGCGTGAAAAACTCGCTGACGATCTGGGACGGCGAATAGCAATTCGCTTCGTCGCCATCGGGCCATTGAATCCGAAAGTGCATGACAGGCATGGCAGGTTCCCTGGTTCCTAGTGAATGGCAAAAGGCCGCT
>DASZIR010000021.1:0-18215 GCA_035948995.1 Paraburkholderia sp.
TTCCTCGAATTCGCAGGTGCTGGCGATATCCAGAATGTCGTAGCCGCGGTAGTGCAGGTCGTTGCCGGTCTTGCCGACCGTGCACAGGGCAGTATTGCCCGCCGTCACGCCCGACAGCGCCACGGATTTCTTCGGTTTGAATGCGCCTGCGGCCGGCGTGCTGTTGTCTGCTTCGCTCATGGTGTCGTCCTCTTACTCCTGGATGCGGGATTTACTTGTGTGCGGCGAACAGCGCGTCGAGCTTGTCCTCGTACGCGTGGTAGCCGAGATATTTGTACAGATCGGCGCGCGTCTGCATCGTCTCGACGGCGGCTTTTTGCGTGCCGTCGCGCTTCACTGTTTCGTAGAAATTGAGCGCCGCCGCGTTCATCGCGCGATACGCGCCGCAGCAGTAAAGCGCGATATCGACGTTGGCGTCGCGCAACTCGGTGGTCGTGAAGAACGGCGTCGAGCCAAACTCGGTCAGGTTCGCGAGAATCGGCACCTTGACCGCAGCCTTGAAGCGGCGATAGTCGTCGAGCGTCTGCATCGCTTCCGGGAAAATCATGTCCGCACCGGCCTCGACGTAGGCGACGGCGCGCTCGATGGCGGCATCGATGCCTTCGGCAGCGGCGGCGTCGGTGCGCGCCATGATGACGAACTGGTCGTCAGTACGCGCGTCGACGGCGGCTTTCACCCGGTCGACCATTTCCTCTTTCGCCACCACTTCCTTGCCGGGGCGATGTCCGCAGCGCTTTTGTCCGACCTGATCTTCGATGTGCACCGCCGCCACGCCCGCCTTGATGAACGAGCGCACCGTGCGCGCGATATTGAAGGCGCCGCCCCAGCCGGTATCGATGTCGACGAGCAGCGGCAGGCCGGTGGCGTCGGTGATGCGGCGGGCGTCGATCAGCACGTCGTCCATGGTGCTGATGCCGAGATCGGGGACGCCGAGCGAGTTGGCCGCGACGCCGCCGCCCGACAGATAAACCGCCTTGAAGCCGACCGCCTCGGCCATCTTCGCCGCATACGCGGTGATGGCGCCGACGACCTGCAGCGGTTGACCGTCTGCGACTGCCGTGCGGAATGTCGCGCCGGCGCTGAGGGGTTGTCTGGATGCTGAGCTCACGTGTTCTCCCGGTGAAGTTGGAAACCTGTAGTGCAAGGAGCGGGCCAGCGCTGCGGGCGGGGGTTAAGTCGTTGATTACTCGTGGATTTGACCCGCGTTAGCGACGCAAGTTGGTTTCATATATGGAATTTATGATTTCATAAATGAAATGACGCGCTCATAATAGGCGTTCCGCTCTCCTGAGCGCCGCTGCCGTCAACCCGTCATGAACCGTCCTCTTCCCGAACCCGGCTCCCGGCCCCGCGTCTGGGCGATCGGCATCACCAGGCTGCGCGACCTGTTCCGCGATATCGCCGGCGAGTACGACGCCCGCGCCGATCTGCGCCTGGTGTCGCGCGGCTATGAGGACGCCGTCAACGAAATCGAATCCGCGGGCAAGGACCGCCCGGACGTCGTCGTCGCCGCCGGCTCCAACGGCACCTATCTGAAGTCGCGCGTGGGTGTGCCGGTTGTGCTGATCACCCCGACCGGCTTCGACGTGATGCATGCACTGGCACGCGCACGCCGGGACGCGTCGTCGGTGGCGCTCGTCACGTATGGCGAAACGCCGGCCGAAGTGCGCCGCTTCGTGGCGGCCTACGGCATTGACGTGGTGTTTGCGTCGTATCAGTCGGCGCAAGACGCCGAAGCATGCGTGCTCGATCTGCGCGATCGCGGCGTCGGCACGATCGTCGGCCCGGGACTCGTGACGGATCTCGCCGCGCGGGCTGGTCTCGAAGCGGTGTTCCTCTATTCGCGCGCCTCGGTGCGCGCGGCCTTCGATAACGCGCTCGAGGTTGCCCAGGCCACCTGGGGCGAAGCGGTGCGGCGCCATCGTCTCGACAACGTGTTGCAGCACCTGCGCGACGGCGTCGTCGCACTCGATGCGCAAGGCCGCGTCGAAGCCATCAACCTGCGTCTTGCGCTGGTGCTCGGTATCGAGCCGGCGGAGGCGGTGGGCCGCTCGCTGCCTGAACTTGCGCCCGATCTTTCGGACGCCGTGCCGGATGTCGAGGGCGAGTCGCTGGAAACGGTGCGCGGCATCAGTTACGTCGTGCATCGCGGACCGCTCGTCGACAACGGCGTGACGACGGGTACGGTGCTGACGTTTCAGGAGTCGCGTGCAGTCGAGCGGCTCGACCGTACGCTGCGTTCGCGGCAGCGCGCCCAGCAGTTTGCCGCACGCTACCAGCTCGACGATCTGGTGGGCGCATGCCCGGCCATTGAACGGGTCCGGCAACTGGTGCGGCGCTACGCGAAGTCGGACGCCACCGTGCTGATTCGCGGCGAGAGCGGGACCGGCAAGGAGATGGTCGCGCAGAGTCTGCATCAACTGAGCGCGCGGCGCGACTTCCCGTTTGTCGCGCTCAATTGCGGAGCGTTTCCCGAGGCCTTGCTGGAGAGCGAACTGTTCGGCTACGAAGAGGGCGCCTTCACGGGTGCACGACGCGGCGGCAAAGCCGGGCTGATCGAAGCGGCGCACCGCGGCACGTTGTTCCTCGATGAAATCGGCGAAATGCCGTTGCCCTTGCAAAGCCGCTTGCTGCGCGTGCTGCAGGAGCGCGAAGTGGTGCGGCTCGGCTCGACGGAGCCGACGCGGATCGACGTGCGGATTGTCGCGGCGACGCATCGGGCGTTGACGGCAGCGGTGGAGGCGGGCGAATTCCGCACCGATCTCTATTACCGGCTCAACATCCTGAACATCGCGCTGCCGCCACTGCGCGAGCGGCTTGCGGACATCATGCCGCTTGCAGCCGAATTGCTCGCTCAGGCGGCGCGCCGGGAACCGCGTCTGGCCACCCGGATTCGCCATGTGCGTGATGCGGCGGACGTGCTCGTGGCAGTCAGCGAATCGCTGAGCCGTCACGCATGGCCGGGCAACGTGCGGGAACTGCAGAATGTGATCGAGCGGATTACCGTGGAGCTTGCAGACTCGGATGACGAAGAGGCGGGTTTGACGGACGACGTATTGCAGTCGATCGCACCGGAATTGTTCGAGCCCAGCGAGGCGAGTGCGGCTGCCGCCGCGTTGACATTGCGTCAGCGCAGCCGTCGCGTCGAAGCGGACGAGATCCGCGCGGCGCTGGATGCCTTCAATGGCGACCGCGACCAGGTATGCGAGGCGCTCGGCATCAGCAAGACGACGCTGTGGCGCAAGTTGAATGCGGCGGGCTGAGGGTGTAAACCAAGGGTGTCAACCAAGGGTCTTAATCAAGCCAACTCAACACCGCGGCGACGATCGCCTCAGGCGCATCTTCCTGCATCAGATGCCCCGCATTCGGCACCGGCTGAAAGCGCGCCTCGGGTATCAGACTGGCGAGATGCCGGCCGCGCTCAAGCGGAATCCACTGATCGTCTTCGCCCCATAGGATCCGGGTAGGGCAGCGAATCTGCGCGTACTGCGCTTCGACTTCGTCGGTATAGCGCTGGTCCATCTGCGCGATCTGCCGATAGAAAGCGGGCTGGCCTGCCTCACCGAGCCACGGCTTCACATAGGGCGCCAGTTCCTCATCCGGAATCGCGCGCGCGATTGCGCCGCGAATGTAGGCCTTGACCACCGCCTCATGAATGTACGGCGGCAGGCCGGCGAACGCCTCGCCATGTTCCCGCACATGCCGCACGAACGGTGAGCCCCAAGGCGCGACCGCGACCGGATCGACCAGCGTCAGGCTGCGATATTCGCAACCATTGATGAGATGAGCGCGCAACGCGGTTGCACCGCCAAAGTCATGCGCGACGACATCGGGCCGCTCCAACTGCCAGTGCGCGAGCAATTCGGCGAGCAGCACGTTCTGGACGCCGAGCGACACATCCTGCCCGGCCCGCATTTCAGACTGACCGTATCCGGCCAGATCGTACAGGTAAACAGTACGGGTTGACGCGAGATGCGGCGCGATGCGATGCCACACATACGACGAGAACGGCGTGCCATGGATCATGACCAGCGGTGGACCGTTGCCCGTGACGCGAAAGCGGATGGATTGATCGCGAAACGTGTACCTTTGGTCGAGTGGCCAGTCTTGCATGCGGTGCGCCTCCGGTACAGTAGTTCGCGGGGTGAGCCCAGCGCGAGGAGGGGATGGGCATTACCCTAGCAGGATCGTGCTGGACGTGCAGAGGGCGGTTTCGCCCGGTTCGGCGCGTTTCGACGTTTGAATGCGTCGAGTTTTTCATGCGAAATCACAGCGTGCATAGTGGTGAGATTATTCGGGAGTGCAGATGGCACTATGCCGTGATCTGCGTGCACACCCGTAACGACGCAAAGCACCTGTCAATCGAAGTTACTTCACATCGACCGTCCGCAACACCTGCGCGACCCGGCCATGCTCATGCAGGATCGCCGGGTTCTCCTGCAGCAACGGCAGGTAACGCGGCAGAAAAGCATTGTTAGGCAGTTCCGTGGAAAAGAGACCCATGACTGCCTCGACAGCGCCGATCCGTTCGACGTCGGTGGCCTTCTTGTCGTCGAGCGTTTCGTCGACGTTGGCAATCACGGTGGAAAGCGGCGTGATCCAGCGGAACCCCGAGCCGTTGATCAGCACCTGCAGGAACGCAGCGGGCGTGACGGGGCCGAACTCTTTCTCATACAGAACGCGTTCGTGATCGAGAATTGACTTGTGCAAGGCCAGCAGAGGCCGGCGAACTTCCGACAGGAATTGAATGGCTTGCTGGTCGGTCATGGTGCATCTCCTGGCGGGTGTTCTGAATGGGCTACACAAGGGCACGCGGGCACAAGGGCATGCTAGCAAAATTGCTCTCAAGAAAACGCCGGGCCGCCCCAGGCTCTCTTGACCTTCCCAGAGGGCTGCAGTATCAGGCTCGCATACCGCCGCTGCGCGGCATGGCACGCTGCCGACGAACTTTTTCAAGCGACGCTACAATTTCTTCGCCCCATGAAGCGCGGTGGGTTCGCCCCAAGCCTGGCGCTGCTCATTGACTCGAACCGGGTGACAGCATAACCGCGTATTAGACCGGCTTGCCGAATAAATTCGCTCGAGCCAGGTGGTTTAGCCCGATGTCGTTGTACAAACCGTTCAAACAATAACCCACAATCGGAGTCGCCCCATGACAACGCTCAATATCAACGGTCAGACGCATACCGTCGACGCGCCGCCCGACATGCCCTTGCTGTGGGTCTTGCGCGACCTCGTGGGTCTGACGGGCACGAAGTTCGGCTGCGGCATTGCGCAGTGCGGCGCCTGTACCGTGCATCTGGACGGGGCCGCGGTGCGCTCGTGCGTATTGCCGGTGGCGGCCGTCGGCGACAAGAAGATCACCACCATCGAAGCGGTCGGCGAGACGCCTGCGGGCAAGAAAGTGCAGCAGGCGTGGCGCCAGATCGACGTCGTCCAATGCGGTTATTGCCAGTCAGGACAGGTGATGTCGGCGGCGTCGCTGCTCGCGCAGAACCCCAATCCTACCGATGCGGACATCGACGCCGCCATGGCCGGCAACATTTGCCGCTGCGGCACCTACAACCGCATTCGCGCGGCCATCAAGCAAGCGGCAAAGGAGGCCTGACATGTCGCAAGGATTGCTCGATGCGCAAAACAGCTCCAAACAACACGCGGGCGGCCCGCGCATCACGCGCCGTACGTTTCTGAAATTCAGCGCCACGGTCGGCGCCGCAGCGGGCGGGGGCCTGCTGCTAGGCTTCAGCATGCCGGCCATGAGCCAGGGGCAGCCGGGTAAATCGGTGATCGGCGGGGACGCAAGCGAGCCGGCACCGGCCGGCGTGTTCGCGCCGAATGCCTTCATCCAGATCGATAACGCTGGCAAGGTCACGCTGGTGATCCCGAAGGTCGAGATGGGCCAGGGCGTCTATACGTCGATTCCCATGCTGATCGCCGAAGAACTCGAGGTGCCGCTCGAGAGCGTCACGATCGATCACGCGCCGCCCAACGAGAAGCTCTTCATGGACCCGCTGCTGGGTGGCCAGTTGACCGGCGGCTCGACGTCCATCCGTTATGCATGGGAGCCGATGCGCAAGGCCGGCGCCACCGCACGCGTGCTGCTTATCAATGCCGCGGCGCAACAGTGGCAGGTGGATCCGGCCACGTGTCACGCGCAAGCGGGGCAGGTGCTGCATCCGGCCAGCAGCCGCAGTATCGGCTACGGTCAGCTTGTCGATGCGGCCGCGAAGCTGCCGGCGCCGCAGAACGTGCCGCTGAAAGATCCGAAGGACTTCAGGATCATCGGCACGGCGGTCAAGCGCCTCGATTCGCCGGAGAAGGTGGATGGCACCGCGATGTTCGGTCTCGACGTGCGGGTGCCTGACATGGTCTACGCGGCGATCGCGACATGCCCGGTGTTCGGCGGCACGCTTGGCAGCGTCGACGATTCCAGCGCGAAGAAGATTCCCGGCGTGCGCCAGGTCGTCAAGGCCGACAATGCAGTGGCCGTGATCGGCGACCATACGTGGGCGGCAAAGCGCGGCCTCGCGGCGCTCAATATCACGTGGAACGAAGGGGCTGGCGCAAATCTCTCGATGAAGCAGATCGTCGACGATCTGGCCGCCGCAGCCGATCATGGCACGGGCGCCGTGGCGCGCAAGGACGGCGATGTCGCGAAGGGCTTCTCCGATGCGAAGACCCGCGTCGATGTGGTCTATCAGCAACCGTTCCTCGCCCACGCGACGATGGAACCGATGAACTGCACGGTGCACGTGCGGC
Organism: Paraburkholderia sp.; assembly: GCA_035948995.1. Classification (GTDB taxonomy): domain Bacteria; phylum Pseudomonadota; class Gammaproteobacteria; order Burkholderiales; family Burkholderiaceae; genus Paraburkholderia. The sequence goes on from DASZIR010000021.1 coordinate 6,760, forward strand.
CCGACGGCTGCGATATCTGGCTGGGCACGCAGGTGCCCACGCGCATCGTCGATACGGCCGTGAAGGTCACCGGTTTGCCGGCCGAGAAGATCGTCGTGCATAACCATCTGCTGGGCGGCGGCTTTGGGCGCCGGCTCGAGTTCGACATGGCGACCCAGGCGTTGAAGATCGCCAGGCAGCTTGGGACGCCCGTCAAGGTATTCTGGACGCGCGAAGAAGATATCCAGCACGACATGTACCGGCCGTACTACTACGACAAGATCTCGGCAGGCCTCGACGCGAACGGCAAGCCGATTGCGTGGCAGCATCGGATTGTCGGCTCGTCGATCCTGGCGCGCTTTGCACCGCCGGCGTTCCAGCATGGTCTTGACCCCGATGCGGTTGAAGTGGCCTCCGACCTGCCATACGACCTGCCGAACCAGCTTGTCGACTACGTGCGCCAGGAGCCGCGCACGGTGCCGACCGCGTTCTGGCGCGGGGTGGGACCCACGCGCAGTACCTTCGTGGTGGAAAGCTTCATCGACGAGCTGGCCGCGCAGGCCAAAGTGGATCCGGTGAAGTACCGGCGTGATCTGCTCGGCAAGACGCCGCGCGCGTTGAACGTGCTCGATACCGCGACGAAAGCCGCGGGCTGGGGCAGCACCAGCCTGCCGCAGGGGCAGGGGCGGGGCGTTTCGGTGATGCATGCGTTCGGCAGCTTCTTCTCGATGGTCGTGGACGTGACGGTCGATCAGGGCGAGGTGACGGTGAACCGCGTGGTCTGCGCGGTCGACTGCGGCATGGTCGTCAATCCGAACACGATCGAAGCGCAGGTGCAAGGCGGCATCATCTTCGGGATCACCGCGGCGCTCTACGGCGAGATCACGATCAAGGACGGCCGCGTCGAGCAGAGCAACTTCACCGATTACCGGATGCTGCGCATCAACCAGACGCCGGGCATCGACGTGCATATCGTGAAGAGCAGCGAAGCACCCGGCGGGATCGGCGAACCGGGCACAGCCGCCCTGGCGGCGGCTTTGGCAAACGCCATCTACGCCGCCACCGGCAAACGGCTGCGGCAGTTGCCGGTGGGCAGCCAACTGCAAACCGCCTGACCGGAGACCGACGATGATCAAGACACTGAAGGTTGCCGGCGCGGCGCTCAGCCTGGCGCTGCCGTTTGCGATGCAGTCGGCCGCCCATGCGGCGGACGACGCGTTAGTGCAGCGCGGCGCCTATCTGGCGAAACTCGGCGATTGCGTGGCGTGCCATTCGGCGCCGCGCGGCAAGCCGTTCGCGGGCGGCCTGCCCATGACGACGCCCATGGGCAAGATCTACACCACCAACATCACGCCCGATCCGGACACCGGCATCGGCCAGTACACGGAGCAAGATTTTGCGCGGGCCCTGCGTGAGGGCGTGGCGAAGGACGGGCACAACCTGTATCCGGCGATGCCCTATCCGTCGTACGCCAAGGTCAATGACGACGACACGAAAGCGCTGTACGCGTTCTTCATGAATGGCGTTGCGCCGGTGAAGCAGGCGAACCGCGCGTCCGACATTCCCTGGCCGCTCAACATGCGCTGGCCGTTGAAACTGTGGAACGTGGTGTTTCTGGAGAAGGGCGTCTACCAGGACAAATCAGGCAAGGACGTGGCGTGGAACCGCGGCGCTTACCTTATCCAGGGGCTGGGGCACTGCGGCTCGTGCCACACGCCGCGCGGCATCGCGTTCCAGGAGAAGGCGCTGGATGAAAGCGGCAGCGCCTATCTGACGGGTGCGGCGCTCGACGGCTGGTTCGCCGCCAACCTGACCGGCGAGCACAACGTCGGTCTCGGGCGCTGGTCGGATGCGGATCTCACGGCGTTCCTGAAGACCGGCGCAAACGCGCATGCGTCGGCGTTCGGGTCGATGACCAGCGTGATCAACAACAGCACGCAGGCCATGAACGATACGGACGCCGCCGCGATGACGAGTTATCTGAAATCGCTGCCGGCCGCGGGTGGCACGGGTGCGCCGCCGTATTCGTATGATGCGCAGGCGACCAGGGTCTCGCTCACGCGTCCGGCGAACGACGCGGGCGCGCGTGTTTATACGGCGTACTGCATGCATTGCCACGGGGTGGACGGCCGGGGCTTCGCGCCGATGCTCGCGCCGCTGGCGGGCAACCCGAATGTGCTGGAGCACGATCCGTCGTCGCTCATCAACGTGACGTTGAACGGCACCGGCGATCTGGTGATTCAGGGCATTCCCGCGCCGTATCCGATGCCGAAGTACGCACCGGTACTGAACGACAGGCAGATTGCCGACGTGCTGACGTTTGTTCGTGCAGGCTGGAATAACGGCGCGCCGGCGGTGAGCGCGGAGGATGTGGCGAAGCTGCGCAAGTCGACTCAGGCGGCTCGCTAATACCGCTAATACATGCGCCTGGGGCTCAGAACAAGGCGGCAACCGCTTCTCCGGGCGGTTGCCGCTTTGAACCTGAACCGTCACCGATGCTGCCCAACCTTCTGCCGTTTCTCGAGGGCGCGCGCATACCAGGTCAGCGGAAAACACATCGCGAAGTAAATCAGCGCAACCATTCCGTAGATCGGAAACGGACGGAACGCGGCATTGGTGATCATCGTGCCGGTCTTGGTCAACTCGGTGAAGCCGATGATCGAGGTCAGCGCAGTGCTTTTCACCACCTGCACGAGAAAGCCGACGGTCGGCGCCACCGCGATTTTTTTGGCCTGCGGCCAGACGATATAGCGCAGTTGCTGGCCAAACGTCATGCCGAGACTCGCGCCCGCCGCCCACTGTCCGCGTGGTACCGCTTCCACGCAGCCGCGCCAGATATCGACCAGATACGCGCTGGTGTAGAGCGTCAGCGTGACGATGGCCGCGGTCCACGGCGATACGTCCACGCCCAGCAACGGCAGGCCGAAGAACGCCAGAAAAAGTTGCATCAGCAACGGCGTGCCCTGAAACAGCTCGACATACACCGACACAACCCGGCGCATCCACGGCAGCGGCGACACGCGCATTGCCAGCAGCAGCAAGCCAACCGCGCCGCCGCACACGAACGCGATCAGCGAAAGCACCACGGTCCAGCGCGCGGCGAGCAACAGGTTGCGGGCGATATCCCAGAGAGTGAATTCGACCATGATCAGCGCTCCGTCGGAACCGCGCGGGCACCGCGCCACGCGAGCAGCATGCGCCAGCCGCGCGGCTCGTCAGGTTTGTGCGGCATGCGGCCGGCAAAGAGACCCCGGCCCAGCCGGTTCAGCACCTGCCGCAGCAGGATGGACAGCACCAGATAGGTCACGGTGATGATCACGTAGCTCTCGAACGAGCGGAAGTTGCGCGACTGGATAAAGTTTGCCGCGTAGGTCAGATCGGGCACTGAGATCTGCGACACCACCGCCGAGCCGAGCATCACGATCAGCACCTGGCTCAGCAACGACGGAAACACATTGGCCAGCGCCTGCGGCAACACCACGAAGCGGAACACCTGGCGTCCGTGCAAACCGAGCGCCTGAGCGGCCTGGACCTGGCCGCGCGGAATCGAATCGATGCCGGCGCGCACGATCTCGATCGCGTAGGCGCCGAGATTGACGGTCATGGCGAGGACCGCTGCCTGCACTTCGTCGATATGGATGCCGAGACTCGGCAGGCCGAAGAAAACGAAAAACAGCTGCACGATGAAGGGCGTGTTACGGATCAGCTCGACATAGGCCGCAACCAGTGTGCGGGCCCAGCGCGGCCCGGCGACGCTGACGCTTGCTCCGCCGATGCCCACGAGCCCGCCCAGCAGGGTGGACACCGCGGTGAGCCCCAGGGTGACGCCGACGCCGCGCGCAAGCATGCCTGCGTAGACGCCGAAGCCGCTGAAATCGAACGCGTAACTCATGACATGCCACTCATCGTGTAACCAGACTGCGTCCGGGTAAAAAAGTTAGAGATCGGCCGGCAGCGACGCACGCAGCCACTTTTCGGAAATCGCGTTCATCGTGCCGTCCTTACGGGCGCGGGCAATCGAGTCGTCGACTTTCTGCTTCAGGCGCGGCTCGTTCTTGTTCAGGCCAACGTGGTCCGGCGAGCTGAAGAGCGCAAACTTCTGCTCAGGATCGTTCGCCGGATGACGCGCGAGGATCGTCGCGCCGACGTCGTTGCCGACCACCATCAACTGTACCTGACCAGAAAGAAATGCCGAAATTGCGCCGTTCGGATCGTCGAAACGTTTGATGGTGGCGCTCGGCGGCGCGATTTTGCTCACGCTCAGGTCTTCCAGCGTGCCGCGGGCCACCGAAATCGTCTTGCCGCCGAGGTCGTCGGCGTTTTTGACGGGCAGGGTCTTCGGGCCGAAGACCGCCAGGTAATACGGTGCATACGGCTGCGAAAAGTCGATCACCTTTGCGCGCTCGGGCGTCTGGCCGACGGACAGCAGCATGTCGGCCTTGTGGTCGGCGAGGTAGGCCATGCGGTTGTCACCGGTCACCTGGACGAGTTCGACCTTGGCGTTGAGCGCCTTGCCGATCAGGTTGGCGACGTCGATGTCATAGCCTTGCGGCTTCATGTCCGGGCCGATCGAGCCGAACGGCGGATAGTCTTCGAACACGCCGATCCGCACCACGCCGGACCTGGCGATCGAATCCAGCGCATCGGCATGGGCGGCCGGCGCTGCAAAAGCGCACAGCGCGGCGACGCTGGCGAACGCCAGCGTGGTGGCGGCCGTGGCAAACGCCCGCTGGGCCCGCTGCGGGAAGGAGTGAAGGGCGATGGTCATGGTCGTTCCTCGGTCGAAAACGTGGGTTTGGAATGGAGTCAGTGCGGAAGTCAGTGCGCGGCGCGTGCCGCGATCAGTTTGCAGGCATGGGGTGGCAACTCCGCGAATACCGGCATGCCGAGCGTGAGACCGGGGGTTTCGCGCGGCGTCGTTGCGGCGGTCAGCGTGAAGCCGGCACAGTCGATCGTCGCTTCGAGCGAGGCGCCGACGTCGCGGATAAACGTAACCGTACCGCTTAGCCGGTTCGGGCCGGCGTCAGCCGGGGCCGCCCTGACGCACACATCTTCAGGCCGGATCAGCAGGCGGATGTCCGAAGCGGAGTCCGGCACCCGCGCCGGTTGCGTCACGACGATCTGCTGGCCGCCGGGCAAGCTCACGCTGCGCTCGCCGTCATAGGTCACGGGCAGGATGTTGCCGAGGCCAATGAAGTCGGCGACGAACTCGCTGACCGGATCCCGATAGATATCGAGCGGCTTGCCGACCTGCGCAATGCGGCCTTTTTCCATCACGACGATTTCGTCGGCCATCGTCATCGCTTCGCGCTGATCGTGCGTGACCATGATCGTCGTAATGCCCAGGCGCTGTTGCAGCAGGCGGATTTCCACTTGCATCGCCTCGCGCAGTTTGGCGTCGAGCGCGGAGAGCGGTTCGTCGAGCAGCAGCAGTTTCGGCGACGAAGCGATGGCGCGGGCGATCGCGACGCGTTGGCGCTGTCCGCCGGACAACTGCGTGACCTGGCGGCTGGCCATATGCGGCAACTGGATCAGCTCGAGCAGTTCCGTGACGCGGCGGTTTTGCGCAGCCTTGTCGGTCTTGCGCAGCCGCAGCGGATAGGCGATGTTTTCCGCCACCGTCATATGCGGAAACAGCGCGAGCGACTGGAACACCATGCCGAAGTCGCGCCGGTTGGCGGGCAGGTGGGTGATGTCACGGCCGGCGAAGTTCACGCTGCCGGAGCTTGGCGTTTCGAGCCCGGCGATCATGCGTAACAAGGTGGTCTTGCCGCAGCCGGACGGGCCCAGAAAACAGATCAGCTTGCCGTCCGGCACGCTCAGGTCGACGTGGTCGACGGCGTACGCCGCGTGAAAGCGCTTGGTCACGGCCTGCAATGTCAGATGAGTCATGTGGGTTTCCTGCCTGGACCAGAATTGCAACAGAATTGAAGCGGCATCAAAACGGAATCAAAGTGCAACGCCTTCATCGCCGATCAGCTTTTCGAGCAGCCAGATCAGCGCGAAGTCGATCGCGACAATAAAGACCGCGAAGGAAAACACGGTCGGATCGAGCGACGACACCGTGCGGCTGTAGAGCCACACCGGCAGCGTCATCGTGTTGATGCCGTAGAGAAAAAACGTCACCGTGAATTCGTTGAACGAGATGATGAACGCGAACAGCATGCCGGCGAGGATGCCGGGGCGCATCAGCGGCAACACGACGTCGAGGAGCGCGCGGCGCGGACTCGCGCCCATCACGCAGGCGGCTTCTTCGAACTCCGGCCCGATCGAAGCCACCGAGGCCGCGCAGTTTTTCACCGTGAACGGCAGCGCGAGAATCACATGCGCGATGATCAGGCGAAACACGCCGAGTTCGACCGGCAATACGTTGAACACCAGCAGCAGCGACAGCCCGAGCATCACGAGCGGATAGACGAGCGGCAAGGCGACCAGTTGCTCGACCGCGGACTTGCCGCGAAAGCGGTAGCGGCTCAACGCATACGCAGCGGGGACGGAGACGAGCGTGGCGATGATCATGGTCGAGACGGCGACGATCAGGCTCGTGGTGAGCGCGCTGCCCATCGACAGCACATCGCTTGCATCCGGTGCCACAAAGCTGTGCCACGCCGCGCGATACCACTGCAGGCTGTAGCTGGGCGGGGGAAATTCGAGCGTGTCCGACGCGCTGAACGACATCGTAATCATCGTCAGGATCGGCAACGCGGCGAGGAACAGGACGACCGTGGCCAGCAGCGCAGCGGGCTTGCCGAGGCGTCCGGGCATCGTGGCCGGCAGACGCAGCGCGCGAGGCCGCAGGGGGAAGGCTGGCGTGCTCATGCGGACGAGTCCTCCAGATCCAGATGTTGCGTGCGGCGCACGAGGCGCTGCGAGATCGTCATCACGGTTAGTGTGGCGACCATCAGCACCACGCCGGATGCCGAAGCGGCCGGCCAGTTCAACAGCGGTGCGACCTGGTCGTGCACCAGCACGGCGAGCATCGGCACACGGCGGCCACCCAGCAGCAGCGGCACGGCGAACGCGCTGGCGTTGTAGGCAAACACCAGCAATGCACCGGACACGAGACCGGGCATCGCCAGCGGCAGCATCACATGACGCAGGGTTTGCCAGCGCGTTGCGCCCAGCGTCGCGGCCGCTTCTTCATACGAGCGCGACACGGCGCGCATCGCGCTCGAGATCGGCAGGACCGCAAGCGGAAACGCCGTCTGGATCAGGCCGAGCAACACGCCATGCTCGCGATACAGCCACAGCACCGGGCGCTCGATCAGGCCACTGGCGAGCAGCGCGTGATTGAGCAAGCCGGCCGGCCCAAGAATCACCAGCCAGCCGTAGCCTTGCAGCAGCAGATTGACGAGCAAAGGCAACAGCACGCCGGCCAGCAGCAGCCGCCGCGCGAGCCGCGACTCGGTGCGCGCCATCGCGAGCGCGACCGGGATCGCCAGCAGTACCGCGCAAACCATGCTTTGAAACGCGAGCTTCAGGGTGATCCAGAGCGATCTCATGAAGTAGCTATCGGCCAGATCCGCGTAATTCTGTAGCGTGAAGCCATGCCACTCGTTGCCCGTGGTGCCGAAGCTCATCCGCAACACCACCAGCGCCGCCGCCGCGAGCACGGCGAGAAACACGAGGATCGGCGCGAGCAGCAGCCACGGCCGCGCCCTCGCGAGCGCGGCGCCGGGCGCGGCGCTGACCGGCTCGTCCGGCGCACCGGACGTACCAGAAGCGCGCCGCGAGGAGAGCGCGGGCATCGTGGTCATGCCGAGAAAATCTCGGTGTAGCGCTTGATCCAGGCCGCTTGCACCGCGGCGAGCGCCTTGTCGTCATGCAGGATGGCCTTTTCGGCGATCTGCTTCGGGCTCGGCACAAACGCGCGGCTTTCGGCCGGAATCACCGCCTTCGAATTGACCGGGCCGTTCAGCACGTCGGCGGCCATCCGTCCCTGCACGCCTGCGTCGAGCGAGTGATTGATGAAGGCGTGAATCAGATCGCTGTCGCCGGGGTGCGACTTCGGAATCACCGTGAACATCAACTGCGTCGCGAAGCCTTCCTTCATGCCGTACGTCACGCCCATCTTGTACTCGGGCTTGCGAATCTGGTCCGGGAAGAACGCCGGCGAATAGATGCCGCCGATATCGAGCGAACCGGTGCGGAACAGATCGGCCACCTGATTCGGGTTCTCGCCGAGGGTCATCACGCGATCCTTCAACTCGGTCAGTTTCCTGAAGCCGGGGTCGATGTTCTGCTGCGAGCCGCCCGCCATCTTCGCGGCGATGATCGCGAGGTCGACGGCTTCGGCCCACTCGGGTGGCGGCAGGAACAGGCGGCCTGCGTACTTCGGATCCCACAGCGCCTCGTATGACGCAGGGGCCGTTTTGACAGTTGAGGTGTTGTAGATGAGGCCGTCGGACCACAGCAGATAGCCGACGCCAAAACCGTCCGCGCCGGTGCGGTACTGCGGCGCGACTTCCTTCAGGTTCGGCAGCTTGTCGAGATCGGGTTTGACGAGCAGGCCCGCCTCGCCGAGACCGGATGCACCCACGCCCGCCAGCGTGATCACGTCGTAGGTCGGACGGTCGCCTGCGGCCTTGACCTTGGCGACCATGCCGGAGGTGCCATCGGCGCGATCGGCGATGACCTTGGCGCCGGTCTTCGCGGTGAACGTGGCGGCGATGTTGCGCAGCGCGGCCGCGCCAGTGTCGTCGGACCAGGTCAACAGACGCAGCGTCTTGCCGGAGAAATTGTGTTCCTGCGCCTTCAGATTCACGAACGGCATGGGTAGCGCCGATGCTGCCAGCGCGGCGCCGAGCGCCTTGATGGCCTGCCTTCTGCCGTGTTTGATGTCCTGCATGAGCGTCTCCCGGGTTGAACGAGGCAACTTTCGCTGGAGTCAGGCCGTGCGAAGGTGTTGCGGGTGGATGCACTCTAGGTTTGCCAAAATCACCCAACAAACGAAATCTCTGCATGGACGCCATGACATATGCTCATGCGCGAGCCGGCAGGCTTCATTGCCATGGCGATAGGCCAGGTGGCGGGGAGCGCCGAAGCGTCGGGAGATGCGGGTATACGTCCAGACCCGGAAGTGCGCCGTCCGAAGTGGGGGGTATGAGGAAAGATCAAATCTGGTGCGGCACGGCGGCCGGCGCCCCGATGCGGTGCATTGACCGGCGCCGGCGGCCCGCCGCGCGTGACCGGAAACAGCGCCGCATGAGTTCTGCGCATGCGCATGCGGGCAAGTGCTCATCGCGAAGGATTTTGAATCGCGTATGCTGTGGTGCTCAAGGTGCGTTAGCGGTCTGCTGACCCGGCGCCCTTGCAATGCATTTTTCTGATACCTGGAATCCGGACGACGCCCATGCGACGACTCCCCCCGCTGAACGCACTGCAGATCTTCGAGACGGTGGCGCGGCACCGCAGCTTTACGCGTGCGGCGGACCATCTGTGCCTCACGCAAGGCGCAGTGAGCCGGCAGATCCTCGCGCTCGAGGACTATTACAAGTTTCCGCTCTTCAAGCGGCATGCGAAGGGGCTCACCCTCACGGCAGAAGGCGAGTTGCTGCTGCCGGCGGTAAAGGAGAGCTTCGCGCGCATCGAGGAGATTTCGCTGCGCCTCACGCGCCAGCGCACCGATCTCGCGCTGAAGGTGCCCACCTGTGTGATGCGCTGGATGCTGCCGAAAATCATGCAGTTTCAGGCCGAATACCCGGACCTGCATGTGCAGATCACGACGACCTGGCAGCACGACGTCGATTTCCAGGTCGAGCCGTTCGATGCGGCGATCATCTATGGCTCATCGCCCGGCATCGACGTGCAGGCCGTGCCGCTCTTCGAGGAGCGCCTCACGCCCGTGTGCGCGCCGGAGTTGCTGAAGGACAAACCGCTCGATAGCGTGGCCGATCTCGCGCGCCACACGCTGCTGCATCCGACGCGCGATCATCGCGACTGGAAGATGTGGCTCGATCACGTCGAGGCACGTGATGTCGACCCCGGTCACGGCCCGAGCTTCGACACGCTCGATCTGGCGACGAATGCCGCGTTGCAGGGCTTCGGCGTCGCGATCAGCGATCTTGCGCTGATTGACGAGGACGTCGCCGCCAAGCGCCTCGTCAGGCCGTTCGATACGGTGCTGATGACCGGGTCGCGCTATTACTTCGTCTATCCGGATTGCGTCGCGCATCAGCAGAAGGTCCATCTGTTCCGCGAGTGGATCGCGGAGCATTGGACGGAATAAAGGCGAGCGGCGCGAACCTACGGTGCAAATGATAAAAACAGATAGGCCGCAAACAGCGACAGGTGAACCGCGCCTTGCAGGATGGTCGTGCGCCCCGTGCCTAGCGTCAGCGTGCCGACCACCAGCGTGAGAATCAGCAAGACGGTTTCCTTGCCGTCGATGCCTAGCACCAGCGGCTGGCCGGTCCACAGGAACACGGCGGCGACGGTTGGAATCGTCAGGCCAATACTGGCGAGCGCCGAGCCGAGCGCCAGATTCAGACTGTTCTGCAGCCGGTCGGCACGTGCCGCCCTCACGGCGGCAAGCCCTTCAGGCAGCAGTACGAGCGCCGCGATGACGATACCGACCACCGCAGGGGGCGCCCCGATGTTTTGCACCGCCGTTTCCACGGTCGGCGATAGCAGCTTCGCGAGCAGCACCACGGCCACGAGACACACCAGCAAGAGCCCGGCGCTCAACAGCGCCTGACCGGCGCTTGGCGGTTCGGCGTGAACGCTTTCATCGGGTGTGGGGGCCAGAAAATAGTCGCGATGGCGCATGGTCTGCACGAACACGAATACGCCATACAGCACCAGCGACGATATTCCGGCAAAGGCAAGCTGCGACGACGAGAGCAGCGGGCCGGCACGCGTGGTCGTGAAGTTCGGCATCACCAGCGTCAACACGGATAGCGACGCGAGCACGGCGAGCGTGGCGGCCGCGCCGCGGGCCTGGAAGTCCTGTTCGCGATGGCGGATGCCGCCCACCAGCAGACAGATGCCGACGATGCCGTTACACACGATCATCACCGCGGCGAACACGGTATCGCGTGCGAGGCCCGCTTTCTCGGGGCCGGAGGTCAGCATCACCGAGACGATCAGCGCGACCTCGATGACCGTGACGGCCACCGCCAGCACCAGCGTGCCGAACGGCTCGCCGACCCGATGTGCGACCACCTCGGCATGATGCACGGCGGCGAATACCGCACCGGCGAGTGCCACGCCCACTAGCGCCAGCAATAAGCCATATCCCGGCATTACATAGGAGACCCCCAGAATGAGCCAGGCGGCGACGGGCATTGCGATGGTCCAGCGAGGCAGCACAGTCGAGGCTGTCGTCATCCGAATGCGCGGGAAACCTCGTCGTTCACGGCGAGGAGGGATAGCGCGCCGTGCGAAGCACGGCCTTTGCCCGCTTGTCCTTTGTCAATGCTATCCGTGGGTTGAAGGAAATAGCCGTATCCGTCGTTACGCTGAAGGATGCGGCAGTG
>DASZIR010000022.1:0-11352 GCA_035948995.1 Paraburkholderia sp.
CACTTCGCGAATCGCGCTGCAGTGGTCGCCCACATACAGCCAGTCGCGCACATTCTGACCGTCGCCGTACACCGGCAGCGGCTTGCCGCCCAGCGCGTTGGCGATCATCAGCGGAATCAGCTTCTCGGGGAACTGGTACGGGCCGTAGTTGTTCGAGCAATTCGTCGTCAGCACCGGCAGGCCGTACGTGTGGTGATACGCGCGCACCAGATGGTCCGAACCGGCCTTGGTCGCAGAATACGGGCTGTTCGGTGCGTACGGCGTGGTTTCCGAGAATTGCGGATCCGTTGCGGACAGCGAACCAAACACCTCGTCAGTCGAGACGTGCAGGAAGCGGAAGGCTGCCTTGTCCGCGTCGCTCAACGCATTCCAGTACGAGCGCGTGGCTTCGAGCAGCGTGAACGTGCCCACCACGTTGGTCTGAACGAAATCAGCCGGGCCATGAATCGAACGGTCGACGTGGCTCTCGGCCGCGAAGTGCAAGACGGCGCGGGGCTTGTGCTCCGCGAACAGCGCGTCGAGCGCAGCCCGATCGCAGATATCGGCACGCACAAAGACATGCTTCGGATTGTCCTGCTGCGACTTGAGCGTGCGCAGGTTGCCTGCGTAGGTCAGCTTGTCGAGATTGAGGACCGGTTCGTCCGAGGCGTTCAGCCAGTCAAGCACGAAATTAGCGCCGATAAAACCGGCGCCGCCCGTTACCAGGATCATGAAATTCCCTTCTAGATGTTCGTGGCCGGTGCGACCCGACTTGTCGATCCGGTCACCCGAATATTGGTTGTATGTGGCGCTGATGATCGCCTTACGCCTGCACCCCATATAAAAAAGGGGCGCCCGCAACCGCTATTTTATAAAGCCACAATTATAAAGCCGCAACGTGCAAAAACTAGAGACCTAACAACTTGAAACAGCTTGACAAGGTTCATTTCCGAATGGCTGGAAAAAAGGTAGAACTCTCCTGAAGTCAGACAAACTCCACCTTGATCGCTTCCGGCACGGTTAATCTGAAGAAAGACACTCGAAAACCATCGAGGAACCGGCACCGCGCGGCTCACGCGACACAAGTACGCAATTTGCTGCCCCGCGCCAGACCAAGCCCCTCACGCTGCCAGCATCCACCGCAACGTGTCCTTAAACCCGATCGGTCCCACCTCCGGCACCAGCTTCCGCAGTTTGGCGGGCGATCCGGCCAGCACCTTGACGTCGGTCTGCCTCACAAACGCCGGATTCACGCGAATCTCCAGTTCGTGGCCGGTTATTTCGCTGGCCATTGTCAGGATTTCCCTCAACGTATAAGGCTGTCCTGTACAAACATTCACCGTTTCCCCCGCTGCGGCGGAATCGAGTAATGCTTCGTAAGCCCGCACCACATAGCGCACATCCGAAAAGTCGCGCGCCACGTCGATATTCCCCAGCGAGATCTCCGGCTCCCGCCGCGCGAAGTGGTCCACGATCTTCGGCACCAGGAAGTTCGACGTCTGGCCGCGGCCGGTGTAGTTGAACGGCCGCACAATCAGGACCGGCAACCGGTCGAACCAGGTACGCACCATCGATTCCATCGCGGCCTTGCTGGCTGCGTAGTGATTGACGGGCGCGAGCGGAAACGTCTCGTCGATCGCGTCGCTTGTCACATTGCCGTAAACATTCGCACTGCTCGCAATGAGCAGCTTGCGCGGCGTATGGCCCAAATCCGCGCAGGCCTGCAGCAGGTTCAGCGTGCCGAGCACGTTGACGCGATAGAAGTCGAGCGCATCGTCGTGACCGACGAAACTGATAGCCGCGAGATGCACGATATAGTCGGGCCGCACCTCGTCGATCACGCGCCGGCATTGCTCGAGCGAGGTGATATCGAGTCTGCGCCGCGACGGTGTTTCAGTGGCGTCCTGCCCGGCGACCGTTTCCGTGACCGAATGGCCACTCGCGAGCAGATTGCCGATCAGCCAGGAGCCGGTAAAGCCGCTTGCTCCGGTAACGAGTGTTCGTGTCAGGCGTGCAGCGTGCGTCGCTGGTTTCGTCGTTTCTCCGTTCACCCACATTCTCCTGTTCCTTGCCGTGAAAAGCCGCGCCAGTGCCAACCTAAGGCCACCCCAATGGCGCCGTGAGGGCGTCGCAATACCGACGCATCAATCGGGCTATTATGTCACGCTAAGAATATTGATTCGCCCGCCCGTGCGTACCTGATTCCACCCCACATGACCGTTTCCACCCACCCGCATTCCATTCCCCTTGCCTTCGGTGACCTGCAAGGTTGCCGCACCCAGTTCCAGCAGTTGCTCGCGAAGGCCGGGCCGTCGCCGGACACGCCGCTGTGGTTCGCGGGCGACCTCATCAATCGCGGCGGCGAGTCGCTCGCCACGCTGCGCGACATCATCGCAATGGGCGAGCGCGCCAGGCCGGTGCTCGGCAATCACGACCTGCATCTGCTTTCAGTGTCCGCGGGCATTCGCAAGTCGAAGAAAGGCGACACGATCGACGAGATTCTCGCCGCGCCGGACGTGGAAGACCTGCTGCACTGGGTCCGGCATCGTCCACTGGTGCACGTCGAAAATGACATGCTGCTGGTGCATGCGGGTGTCTTGCCGCAATGGGACGCGACGATGACGCTCGAACTCGCCCACGAGCTCGAGCAGGCGCTGCGCGCGCCGAACTGGAAGGAAACCCTGGCTGGTCTTTACGGCAACGAGCCGAATCGCTGGAAGCCCGACCTGAAAGGCATCGACCGTCTGCGGATCACCTGCACGGCGCTCACCCGCATGCGCTTTTGCAATCTCGACGGCGTGATGGATTTCAGCTCCAGCGGCGGCCTCAATTCGGCGCCGCCGGGCTTCGTGCCGTGGTTCGACGTGCAGTCGCGCAAGACCGCTGACATCACCGTGGTATTCGGTCACTGGGCCGCGCTGGGCCTGATGCTGCGCGACAATCTTGTCGGCCTCGATTCAGGCTGCGTGTGGGGCGAAAAATTGTCGGCGGTGCGGCTCGCCGCCAACCCGGCCGAGCGCACGCTCACCCAGGTCGACTGCTCCGGCTGCCGCGCGAGTGCCGACTAGGCTGAATGCCCGCGCTGATCGATGCGGTCGATCAGCGTCGCCTGCAGGTCTTCGCGCGCTTCACGCTCTTCGCGAAGGCCCCCTTCACTTGCTTCGGCCGCTTCCGTCGCTTCCGCCGCTTCCGCCACCTCACCCGCCACGCCTGCTCCCGCGCTGTCGGGCACGCGTGCGCCGCTGCCTTGCAGACTGCGCAATGCGTTGCCGACCGCCGCTTCCGCCTGTGCCGCCAGCGTGCGCCGGTCGGCACCCGGCGCCAGCGCCTCGCCGACATAGACGTGCGCCGTCAGCGGCCCGCTGCGCAGCAGCGTGTCGAGCGACTCGCCAAGCGAGACCTCGCCGATATACGCCGGCGCCGTCGATTGCCGGCCTTGCGCGTCCTCGTACATCAGGCAGATCGGCTGCACCGCGCTTGCCGCCGACACCGCCGCCTGAAACATGTTGGCGTGGAACGGCAGCAGCCCGAGGCCGTCGGACGTGGTGCCTTCCGGGAACACGCACATCAGCTCGCCCGCGTTCAGCCGGTCGGCCAGTTCGTGCATGATCCGCTTCGCGTCGCTGCGCTTCTCGCGCTGGATAAACACCGTACCCAGTTGGTGCGCGAGCCACCCCACCACCGGCCACTGGCGGATCTCCGCCTTCGAGACAAACGGCGTCGGCCGCCACGCGTTGATCACATAGATATCGATCCACGACACGTGGTTGGCCACCACCAGCGCGCCCGCGTCGAGCCGCGCGCTATCGTTGTGGACGACGAGACGCATGCCGCACAGTTGCAGCATCTTGCGCGACCAGGCGCGATTGAGCGCGTCGCGCTCGCCTGCGGTGGCGCGCGGAAAGCGCGTCGCGACGGTCCACATGCCGTACAGCAGGTGGACAACCAGCCGGACCTTGCGAAATGCGAGCTTCATCGTTCGTGCGTCCCGTGTCTATCGGTATGGTGTCAGGGCCTGGGAGATCGATCAGCGCTGCTCGTACGCCACGTGTCCGGAGACAATCGTCGCCCGCACGCGCGCCGGCAGTTCGTAGCCGAGGAACGGCGTGTTGTGCCCCTGGCTTTTCAGCGCGCGCGGTTCGACGCGCCAGTACGTGTTTTTGTCGAAGACGCACAGGTCGGCGGTGGCGCCGACCGCGATACGTCCCGCGTCCAGTTTCAGCACGTCAGCGGGCGCTGCGGTAATGCGGTTCAGCGCCCTGGCGAGCGGCATGCCCGCTTCGTCCGCCCACTTGACTGTCAGCGACAGCAACAACTCCAGCCCGGTCGCGCCGGGCGTCGCTTCGGCGAACGGCAACAGCTTTTCGTCGTCGTCGACCGGCGTGTGATCGGAACAGATCGCGTCGATCGTGCCGTCGGCGAGGCCCGCGCGGATCGCTTCGCGATCGCGCTGCGAACGCAGCGGCGGGTCGAGGCGGAACTGCGCATCGAAGTAGCCGATATCCAGATCGATCAGGTGAATATGGTTCACCGTCACATCGCAGGTGACGGGCAGGCCTTCGGCCCTCGCCGCCCGCATCAGTTCAACCCCCGCCGCCGAGGACAGATGCGACAGGTGCACGCGCGCACCTGTCACGCGGACCAGTTCGAAAATCGTATGCAGCGCGATGGTCTCGGCCGAAACAGGCACGCCCGACAGCCCGAGCCGCGACGCCAGCGCGCCACTGGCCGCGACGCCGTCCTTGCCCAGATACGCATCTACGGGACGCAGCCATACGGTGTAGCCGTACGTGTTCGCGTACTGCAGCGCGCGCAGCAGCACCTGCGTGTCCACCACCGGCACATCCGCCTGCGAAAAACCGATGCAGCCCGCCTCGGTCAGCTCGACCATCTCCGTGATGACCTGCCCCTTGAGGCCGACCGTCAACGCGCCGAGCGGATACACATGCGCCTGGTCCAGATTGCGGGCGCGGAACTTGAGCATTTCGACAAGGCCAGGTTCGTCGAGTACCGGGTCCGTATCCGGCAGGCAGACGAGGCTCGTCACGCCGCCCGCGAGCGCGGCCGCCATTTCCGATTCGAGCGTGGCCTTGTGTTCGTAGCCCGGCTCGCGCAAGCGCGCGGCCAGGTCAACCAGTCCGGGAACGATCGACAGGCCGGTGGCGTCGATCGTCTTCGCCGCGCGGAAATCCGCGGGCGCGTTGCCAAGCCCGACGATCTTGCCTGCCGCGATAAATATGTCCTGCTGCTGTTCGGTGCCGGCTGCCGGGTCGATCAGCGTGCCGCCTTGAATCTGAATCTTCATGCGCTGCCCTGGTTGTGCGTTGCCTGTCGCGTTTTCTTCTTTCGGTGCCCTGCTTCCTTGCTGCGGCGCTTGAGCGCTGGGCCCGAGGCTCAATCGCGGCTCAGTCGTTGTTGCCCGCCACGATCCCCATCACCGCCATGCGCACCGCGATGCCGAACGTGACCTGGTTCAGGATCACCGACTGCGGACCATCGGCCACCTGCGAGTCGATCTCGACGCCGCGGTTCATCGGCCCCGGATGCATCACGATGGCATCGGGCTTTGCCAGCGCGAGACGCTCGGGCGTGAGGCCCCAGCTCTTGAAGTATTCCTGCGCCGACGGCAGCAACGCACCGCTCATCCGCTCGTTCTGCAGGCGCAGCATGATGATCACGTCGACGTCCTTCAGGCCTTCGTCGAGGTTGTGGAACACCCGCACGCCCATCTGTTCGAGGCCGCCCGGCAGCAAGGTGCGCGGACCGATGGCCCGCACTTCGGGCACGCCGAGCGTGGTCAGCGCGTGAATGTCCGAACGCGCCACCCGCGAATGCAGAATGTCGCCGACGATCGCCACGCGAAGATTCGTGAAATCGCGCTTGTAGTGGCGAATCGTGTACATGTCGAGCAGGCCCTGCGTCGGGTGCGCGTGACGGCCGTCACCAGCGTTGATCACGTGCACGTGCGGCGCGCAGTGTTCGGCGATCAGATACGGCGCGCCGCTCGATGCGTGGCGCACCACGAACATGTCGGCGTGCATCGCGGAGAGGTTGTTGATCGTATCCAGCAGCGACTCGCCCTTGCTGGTCGACGACGCATTGATGTTCAGGTTGATCACGTCCGCCGACAGACGCTTCGCGGCGATCTCGAAGGTGGTGCGGGTGCGCGTCGAGTTCTCGAAAAACAGGTTGAACACCGACTTGCCGCGCAACAGCGGCACCTTCTTGATCTCACGGTCCGTCACGCTGACGAACTGCTCGGCGGTATCGAGGATGTGCGTGACGATCTTGCGCGGCAAGCCTTCGATCGTCAGCAGATGCTTGAGCTCGCCGTTCCTGGTGAGCTGCGGATTACCCTTCAGGAAGCCGTAGCGAAAGCGGTCGGGCGACGGCGCGTTGCCGGTCATGTCCTGAGGAGGCTGGGGAACCTGGGTGGCGGTGTTCATGGTGTACCTGAATCAAACGTGTACGAGTCGACGTGCGCTGCGCGTGGACTGCCCGGCTGTGTCGCCTTCGCGGCGCACCTCGCGCTCAATCGGCGCG
Source organism: Paraburkholderia sp. (assembly GCA_035948995.1). Classification (GTDB taxonomy): domain Bacteria; phylum Pseudomonadota; class Gammaproteobacteria; order Burkholderiales; family Burkholderiaceae; genus Paraburkholderia. Next base: position 6,523 of record DASZIR010000022.1, read on the forward strand.
TGCTTCGATGTGAAACGTAAAACGCTGCTCGCTGATGTTGTCACGCGCGTTGTCACGTGCGAGCACGAGGGTCGACCCGGCGGGCACGTCGACCACACCGCCTACGAAGCGTGCCGCCACCGGCAACTCGCGGCCGCCGCGATCGGCGAGCACCGCAAGTTCGACCGAGGCGGGCCGCCCATAGTCGTACAACTCGTTCAGCGCGGCGCGCACGGTGCGGCCGGTGTACAGCACGTCGTCGACCAGCACGATACGGCGGTTGTCCACTTCGAATGGCAGCGAAGTCGGGCTTGCCTGCGTGTGCAGCCCCTTCTTCGCGTAGTCATCGCGATGTAGCGCAACATTGATGACGCCGAAGCTGCCGACGTTCAGGTCGCGCGCCAGACGCTCCGCGAGCCATGCCCCGCCGCTGTAGATACCGGCCAGCACCGCGCCATCGGCGCCGCCGAGTTTGACACCTGATTTGTCACCATAGGCGACGCGAATCTGTTCGAGGACGGCGCGATACAGCGCCTCGGCGTCAATGGAACTCATGATCGTCGGCAAGTCCGTCTAGATATTGCTGGAGGATGATGCTGGCGGCTTCGGCGTCGAGCATGTCGGCGCGCCCGTTACCGGCGCGGATTCCGGCCTTCGCCTCGACGGACGAATAACGCTCGTCGATCCACGTCACCGGCAGACTGAAGCGGCCGTTCAGCTGATTGCCGAAGCGTTTGGCGAGCTGGGTCATTTCGTGCGGGGCGCCGTCGGGGTGCATGGGCAGACCGACCACCAGTGCATCAGGCTTCCATTCGGCGATCAGCTTGCCGATCGCCTCGAAGCGATATTCGCGGTTGCGGTTTTGCAACACCACGAGTGGGCGGGCGCTTCTGGTCAGCGAATTGCCGACCGCCACACCGATACGTTTTTCACCATAGTCGAACGCCAGCAGCGTTGCCGCCCGTCCGGCCGGACTGCTCATGCGTGGCCTGCTTCGCCGGAGAGCATCGAGAGGGAAATGCCGAGCAGCGCCAGCGCGGCTTCGAGACGCTCTTCGGCCGGCACGTCGAAGACGATTTTCGGATCGGCTTCGACGGTGAGCCAGCCGTTCTTCGAGATCTCTTCCTCGAGCTGGCCCGCGCCCCAGCCTGCGTGGCCGAGCGTGAGCAGGAAATGTTCCGGGCCGGTGCCGCTCGCGACGGCTTCGAGCACGTCTTTCGAGGTGGTCATTTCCAGACCGCCGGGCACCGACATGGACGATGTGTAGGGGCTGCCGTCCTTCGGGTAATGCAGCACGAAGCCGCGCTCGGTCTGCACCGGGCCGCCGAAGTACACGGGAACATGCAACAGGGGTTCGATCTCGAGCTTCAGATCGATGCGACTGAAGAGCGCTTCCAGATCGATGTCAGTCGGCCGGTTGATCACGAGGCCGAGCGCACCGCGCTCACTGTGATCGCAAAGGTAGACCACCGTTCCTGAAAACGTGGGGTCCGCCATGCTTGGCATGGCGATCAGGAACTGGTTGGTCAGATTGATGCGATCGGTACTCTTGGACATAGTTCGGATTTTAGCAAAGACGATGCGAAATGGCGGGCTTTGAGCGTGGGGCAGATCAGGTTGTGCCGCGATCCATGAACGGCGGATCATGTTGCCACTCTATCACGCGCTTTCATGTTGCCAACGGTGCATGTTCAGGTGGCCGTCCGGGGAGGCCGGGCGGCGGGAGGAGATTGTCCACGCAGTGGGCGCGTGGCGGGCTCGCAGGGGCCGCGCGGTGGGCCCTGGATTGGGCGCGCAGCGGGCCTGGGAAGTAGCCGCCGCGTGTTGCCGTGCCGTGGCGCATTGGCCATGTTGGCGGTCGCGTCGTGGCCCGCTGGCCGCGCTTACGCGCCGCCTTGCTCGATGGCGCGGGTCAGCGCCGCCAGCGCCGGGTTGCCGCGCGGCGGCGCCACGCCGGCCGCGATCTTGTGCAGCATCGCGCGCAGGGCCTCTGCACCATGTTCAAGCGCGCGCGCATCCGGCGCGCTGACGATCACGTGCGAGCGCACCGCCGGCGTCGATACGCCGGCGTGCGCGCGGCGCCGCCACGCCAGCCCAAGCGCATCGGCGAGCAGCGCGACATGGCCCAGACCCAGCGCACACGCGGCAGCGCCTAGCCGGTAGGCGGCGTCGCCTGCCTGCAACGCTTCACTCGGGTCCGCCTTCTCGGGATGGCCAGCGGCTCGCGCGTGTTCGGCGAGCGCCGCGATCGACGCGTCCGCCGTCTGCAGGAAATCTTCATACGCATGCGCGTTGACGGTGAGCACGCCCAGTTCGCGGGTGCGCGTATCGAGCAGGCCCGTCGCGCCGGTCTGCGCCTCGGCAGCGCCCGCTTCCCACAACGCCTCCGAGTCCTGCGTACCGGCCACGTGCCAATCGACTGTCAGGCCATAGTCGTGCAGCAGTTCGACGTGATAGGCGTCCTCGGCCGCCGCGCCAAACAGCGCGTAGTCGCGCCACAGCAGGGCCAGGGTGGCGCGCACCAGCGAACGCGGCGCAAGCGGGAGGCCGCGCGCATGGTCCGCGAACGCCAGGTTGCAGCGGGCGTGAAAGCGCCTTGCATCGAGATCGCCCGCCAGGTGACCGCTCACGCGCAACGAGCGCGCACACGCGGAGGCGAGACGCCAGAAATCGTAGGGATCGGTGCCGGCGAGTTCGGCGAGGCAGGCGTCGAGCTCATCGAGCGCGGCGTGCAGCACGGCGCTCACGGCAGCGCTGGCCAGGCCATCGCTGGAGTGCGCCCGCAATACCGGCAGCAAGGCGCGCTCGTAACGCGCGCGCAAGTGGGCGAGACGCTCCGCCGGTTGCGGGCTGAACGACACCGGCGGCACTGGCCGCGCGGCCAACGCGAGATCTTCGAACGTGACGGTAAAGCCCGGGGTGTGCTCCGAAACCAGCGCGCTGAGCGTCTGGTAGTGCGCAAAAAGCGGGGTCGAACACGACAGTTCACGCAGGTTGCGGCGCGCAATCGCCGCCCGGAAATCATGCAGGGCGGTGCCGAACGACTGACGGGCGTCAGCTCCTTCAGACGGCTCGGCCGCCGTCAGCGGCGACACCAGCACCAGCGCATCCGCGAATCGCTGCGCGCCGAGCCAGCCCGCCTCGCGCAGCGCCTGCACCGCGCGCAGCAAGGGCGCAGCCGTGTCACCGTGCTGCTCAAATGCAAGTTGCGCCTCGGCGAGCGCGAGCTCGGCAGACCGGACCGACCCGCCGCGCGGGTTCGGCAATGCATCGAAGGGGTCGGAGGTTGCGGATCGAAAGGTCATGGGCAAGCGGCATCAACACGGACAGGGCGGCGCACGGCCGTGCGCGCCATGCAGCGCGCGAGCCCGCGACAGTACGATGACGAACTACTGTTGCGACACAGCGCGGCCAGGGATGTTCCGTGACGTGGCGTCTCGCACCTGAGGCGCCCCACGCAGCGAACGCACCCACTGCGTACGCTCACACCACAAGCCCGGACGCGCGAATCGCGGGACGGTCAGATCTGGACCATCTCGAAGTCTTCCTTGCGCGCGCCGCACTCGGGGCAGGTCCAGTTAATGGGAACATCCTCCCAACGCGTGCCCGGCGCGATCCCTTCATCTGGCAAACCGGCTTCTTCGTCGTAGATCCAGCCGCAGATCAGGCACATCCAGCTTCTATATTCCATTCTTGTGTCGCGTCAAAAAGGGCGTTGAAACGAGAGCCATGATGGTACCGTGTTGCCGCCCCAATGCCTAGCAATCGAAAGTCGCCATGGTACCGCGTCGTACGGGCGCCGCCGGCCAATCTGGACAAGGCGCGACGAGCTCGCCGCGCTGGGGCGCAAAGCGCCTCGCGGATGCGAAAAAACGCCCCAGCGACGCTTTAGGCCGCATAATTGAGCCGACTGCGCGCTCAGTGCGCGCTTACATCCGCTCACTTCCTGCCAACCATTTTCATGCCCAGCGACACGCCTCCGATCGTACTCACCTTCGGCCTCTCCGACCCGACAGGCGGCTCCGGCCTGCAAGCCGACCTGATGACGCTGGCCAGCATGGGCTGCCACGGCGTCAGCGTGCTGACGGGTTACACCGTGCGCGACTCGGCGAGCTGCGATGAAGTGACCGGACTCGACCCCGAAGTCGTCGCAACGCAGGCGCGCATGCTGCTCGAAGACATGCCGATCGCCGCCTTCAAGGTGGGCGCTGCTACGCGTGCGGAAGTCGTGAGCGCGATCGCTGAAGTCGTGGCTGACTACGACGATATTCCGCTGATCCTCGCCCCCGATTTCACGCTCGACGACGAGCATGTGCTCGCCGCCGACGAACTGCGCGAGGCGATCGCCGACCTCCTCGCTCCGCAAACCACGCTGCTGGTCGCCGATCACGCCACCCTGCTCGCCCTCGCCCAACCGGACGGCGACGCCGAAGCGCCGAGCCTCGATGCGGCGATCTCGCATCTGCTCTCGCAAGGGTGTGAATACATCCTGTCTACGGAAACGGGTACCCACCGGCTCGTCAATACGCTCTTCAGCGAAGACGGCCAACTGCGCCAGGACATGTGGGACCGCGGCGCTCACCGCATCATGGGCCTGACCGATACGCTCGGCGCGGCGATTGCCGCGCTGCTTGCCAATGGGCAGGACCCGGCCGAAGCGGTCCGCGAAGCCCAGGAGTATCTGTATCAGGCGATGCGCAGCGCGTTTCGCCCCGGCATGGGTGCGTATATGCCCGACCGGTTTTTCTGGGCGCGCAGCAGCGAGGAAGAAACGCCGCTCGCGACCGGCAAGGATGCGCCGCCGGGAGAGGCCCGGCATTGAGTGCCGGTGGGCGGGTTCGGTTGCAGATG
>DASZIR010000023.1:0-10450 GCA_035948995.1 Paraburkholderia sp.
TCAAGTCGGTGCTGATCGTCACGCACAACATTGAAGAAGCGGTGTTCATGTGCGACCGGATTCTGGTGCTGTCATCGAACCCGGGGCGTGTGGTCGCCGAGACCAAGGTGCCGTTTGCGCACCCGCGCAACCGCCTGGACCCGGCATTCCGCCGCCTCGTGGATGAAATTTACGCGAAGATGACCGCGCGCCAGACCGACGAATCGACGAAGAAGGGCCTGGAGCTGGGAAGCTGGCTGCCGCACGTGTCGACCAACCTGATGGCCGGTCTGATCGAAATGCTCGCTGCTGCGCCGTACCACGGCCGCGCGGACATGCCGGAAATCGCCCGCTCACTGCACCTCGAGGTGGACGATCTGTTCCCGGTCGCCGAAGTGCTGCAGCATCTGGGCTTCGCGGAAGTACGCGAGGGCGACATCGTGCTGACGCCGCCGGCGCGTGTGTTTGCCGAACTCGGCACGCAGGAACGGAAAATGATGTTCGCCGAGCATCTGCTGCGCCACGTGCCGCTTGCCGCGCGAATCAAGACGGTGCTGAACGAGCGTCCGGGCCACCGGGCACCGCGCGTGCGCTTCGAGCAGGAGCTGGAGGACTTCCTGTCGGACAGCGCCGCGGAAGACACGCTCGACGCGGTGATCAACTGGGGCCGTTACGGCGAGATCTTCTCGTATAACGACCAGACCGAACTCTTCAGTCTCGAAGACGTGGAGGCCTGAGGGCGGGCCGCCAGTGGCGCAGCGGCATCAGGTGGCCGCTGCGCAGGCATCACTTTGAGCGATACCGAGAGCCTGGAGGATCGGTAGATGAATCTGGGCAAAGCGGTTCGCTTTCGCGATCAGATCTGCCAGAGGCGCCGGTGCGCCTGATGGCCGCTCCGTGGTTGCCCCTGCGGTCGTCTTCGTCATTGCCCTCGTAGCCTGGGAAGCCGCGTGCAGGATCGCGTCAGCAAATTCCGCCCATTGCGTCGGTTGCTGCAGGCCTTGCAGTCTTGCCAATAAAAAGAGCTGCGCCACGCGCGGCATAAAAACGCCTGAACCGGAAACCGGACTCGCCAGAAACTGCACTTCCTCACGATGCCGCGCCTGTTCGCAGATCGCTGCGTTGAGCTTCGCCGCCGACGGCTGGGCAGCACGGATTTGCGCGTCATCCTGAGCATTCAGCAACACGCCCATGCCAACCAGTAGCGTCACTGCCTTGACGATTTGCGTGAGGGTGATACCCCGTGCGCGAACGTTGTTCTCGATAGCGGACAGCGTCACGGGACGATACCCGGACAGCGCGTCGAGAATAGGGCCGTAAAGCGCGTCCGGTAACATCGTCTCGCCGAGTGCGCCGCGCACCTTCAGCATCACTGATTCCCTCGGCAGCGCGAGGACGACACGATGGGCGCGCAGTGCCGCCACCCGCTCATCGTCACTGAGCGTGCGTGGGTCCTTGACCCAATAATCACGCCGCAACGACCGGTTCACGCAGAAATCGCGCACTGTTTCTCGCAAGCCCGTGTCCGCAATGTCCGCCAACAAGGCGCGTTGCGCCTGACTGAGGTTGATCTCGTCGACGTGGTCGCGATAGTCCGCGGATCCCCCATAAGTCAAACCGGCAGAAGCAAGCGACGACGCGACCTGCAAGAAAGACATGGGGTGCCAGTCACGATTGAAATACTCGTGCGCGAGATAATTCGGGTTCTCCCCGGACAACGCGTCGACGCGCTCGGCAAGCATTGGGTTGACCAGTGCATAGCCCGGTTGCGTCGCAAACACTGCCTGTGCAAAGTCGACGGCGGCCTTGACGCGCAGATGTATCTGTTCTTCGGCGACCCCGCCGGTGTGCGGCTCGGATGCCACACCGATCTGGAAATGCCGGTGCATCAATTCGCGCACGGGCTGCATGGCGGTCCATCCGGGCTGGGTGTTGTAGCCCAGATACAGCACGCCGCCGGCCTTGAGCTTGCGGCCTATGAATTCGGCGATCAGCGCACGATTTTCGTCGGAAATCCAGCTCCAGATGCCGTGCATGCCGATGAAATCGAAATCCGGCAAATCGTCGCGCCGGCAGAACTCCGAAAAGCGCTCACCGAACAATTGCGCCTGCGATCCGGCACTGCCTGCGAGTTGCCGGGCGAAGTCTGCGTGCGGCAGGTGGAAGTCGGTGCCATACCATCGCGTAGCCGACCCGGCTGCGTGAATATTGACGCTCACGCCGTGGCCAAAACCCAGCTCGCAAGCGGTATGCACCGTTGGCAAAGCAAGTCCGGCTTGCAGCAAGGCGAACCTCAGCCGTTGCGGATTCAGCTCGTCGCAATAGCCGAACGTGTATGCAATCTCATCGACGTAACCTGTGTCCAACTCACCCACGTTTTAGCTCTCGTTGGTTGCGCGGGTGCCCTTATCGGCTCCGCAGATTGCCGTACCGGCTGTCCGGCGATGCCCAACACAATACCGGCGGGTGGCATGGAATGCAAAACTCCAAACAACCTGTTCCAGCTCATTCCCGTTTCCCTGCGCGACGAGCGCCATCCAGCGGCGCTGCCTTGATAAAAACACTGTATTTTTGTACAGTATTGGTACCTTGAATCCGATCGCCTCCCCTGTGTCTCCGGCTGAGCCGTCCGCGTCGCCTGTACGCAAGATCATCCATTGCGACTGCGACTGTTTTTACGCATCGGTCGAAATGCGTGACGATCCCTCCTTGCGTGGGCGGCCGCTGGCGGTCGGCGGGCGGCCGGACCATCGCGGCGTGGTGGCCACCTGCAATTACGAGGCGCGGCGCTTCGGCGTGCATTCGGCCATGTCGTCGGCGCTGGCAATGCGCAAGTGTCCCGAGCTGCTGATCATGCCGCCTGCGATGGAAAAATACCGCATCGCGTCGCGCCAGATCATGGCGATCTACCGCGACTACACGGCCGAGGTCGAGCCGCTGTCGCTCGACGAAGCCTATCTCGACGTCACGCACACCGATCGCTGCAAGGGCAGCGCCACCCTGATGGCGAGCGAGATCCGCGAGCGGGTACGCGAAACGGTCGGCGTGACGGTATCGGCGGGGGTGGCGCCGAACAAGTTCGTTGCGAAGATCGCGTCCGACTGGAACAAGCCCGACGGTCTCTATGTGGTGCGCCCGCATGAAGTGGATGCCTTCGTGGCCGCATTGCCGGTGCGCAAGATTTTCGGCGTCGGCAAGGTGACCGCGGCGAAGCTCGAAAAACTCGGCCTCACCACGTGCGCGCAGTTGCGCGAATGGCCGTTGATGGACCTGCATCGCCAGTTCGGTGTGTTCGGCAAGCGTCTCTACGAACTGTCACGCGGGATCGACGTTCGGCCTGTGCGGGCCGATCAGGAGCGCAAATCGGTGAGCGTCGAGACGACCTATGTGACGGACCTGCACACGCTCGAAGAGTGCGCGGAGGAAGTGTGCCGCTTGACCGGGCAACTGGACGCGCGCATCGCGCGTGCCGAAGCGGCCTCGGCAGTGCGCAAGCTGTTCGTGAAGATCCGCTTTGCCGACTTTCAGCGCACCACGGTTGAATGCGCGGGTGAGGCCACCCATCTGCCCACGCTGCTCGCCTTGCTCGAGAAGGGCTTTGCACGCCGCAACCAGCCGGTGCGGCTGTTAGGGGTGGGGGTGCGGCTTGAAGAGGACGACGCGACACAGCATGGTCAGTTCAGGTTGTTTGATGACGACACCGCGGAGGGCCCCGCGGATGAAATCATCGAGGCGCCGGTGCCGCCTGCCGCGGATGATCCTCCCGCGCAGGGGTGAGAAGGCGCGTCTGAATACGCAACCGTAGCGGCGCACCCGTAGCCGGTTGCCTCGCGGCCGCCGCCATCCCCAACACAACCCCCACGCGCTTTCTGACGCCGATAGAATCGATGTCAGTCAAAGGAGCGATACATGGACCTGATCATCCGTCGTGCCAGCCTGCCGCGCAGCGCTTCCCCGCAGAAGGAGCCGGTCGATATCGGCATCGAAGCGGGCAGGATCGTGGCGGTCGAGCCGCGTCTCGCGGCGAGCGCGCCAGAAGAAATCGACGCTGCCGGTTCGCTCGTCACGCCACCGTTTGTGGATCCGCATTTCCACATGGACGCGACGCTGTCGTACGGCCTGCCGCGCGTGAACGCTTCCGGCACGCTGCTCGAAGGCATCGCGCTATGGGGTGAACTCAAGCCGCAACTGACCCAGCAAGCATTGATCGAGCGTGCGCTGCAGTATTGCGACTGGGCGGTCGCGCGCGGCCTGCTGGCGATCCGCAGTCATGTGGACGTGTGCGATCCGCGCTTGCTGGCCGTGGAGGCACTCCTCGAAGTGAAGCGGCGCGTGGCGCCGTACCTCGATCTGCAACTGGTGGCGTTCCCGCAAGACGGCGTCTTGCGCAGCCCAGGTGCTTTCGACAACCTGAAGCGGGCCATTGCGCTGGGCGTCGACGTGGTTGGTGGCATTCCGCATTTCGAGCGGACCATGGCCGACGGCGCGGAGTCGGTGCGCCTGCTGTGCGAATACGCGGCGCAGCAGGGCCTGCGCGTCGATATGCATTGCGACGAGTCGGATGATCCGCTCTCGCGCCACATCGAAACGCTGGCGGCGCAAACGCACCGGCTGGGCTTGCAGGGGCGGGTCACGGGTTCCCACCTCACTTCGATGCATTCGATGGACAACTACTACGTCAGCAAGCTGCTGCCGCTGATGCGCGAGTCGGGGGTGGCGGCGATTGCCAATCCGCTGATCAACATCACCCTGCAAGGGCGCAGCGACACCTATCCGAAGCGGCGCGGCATGACGCGCGTGCCGGAGATGATGGCGGCGGGCATCACGGTCGCGTTCGGCCACGATTGCGTGATGGACCCGTGGTACAGCCTCGGTTCGGGCGATATGCTCGAAGTGGCCCACATGGGGCTGCACGTGGCGCAGATGACGGGCATCGACGCGATGCATGCCTGCTTCGACGCCGTGACGGTGAATGCTGCGCGCATCCTCGGGCTCGAGGGTTACGGCATTGCGCCGGGGTGCGAGGCGAATTGCGTACTGCTCGACGCCCGCGACCCGGTTGAAGCAATCCGTCTGCGCGCGCCGCGTCTGGCTGTGGTGCGCCGGGGCAAAGTTGTGGCCCGCTCGCCCGCCGCGCGCGCCACGCTTTCGCTCGAAGGCCGGCCCCGGCAAGTCGACTTCAAGTTGCAGCACGGATAACCCGCGCAACAAGGGCGCGGTTCAATCGCAGTTGCGGTGCGATGAAATCGCAACTCAGGTACTCAGTGCAACTGAGGTACAACTGAGGCACAACTCAGGAGCAACAAAAAACCGGCGCCTGCGTGAGCAAGGCACCGGTTTTTTTTTTGCGAGTTGCGCCGCAGCGCTCGGATTAGTGCGTCGTCGCAGGCGTCATGCCGTTATGACGCAGCAGCGCATCGATATTCGGCTCGCGGCCGCGGAACGCCTTGAACGATTCCATCGCGGGACGGCTACCGCCCACTTCGAGAATCTCGGTGCGATAGCGCGTGCCGGTGGCCGCGTCGAGCACGCTGCCGCTTGCGGCCTGCGCCGCTTCTTCAAACGCGGCATAGGCGTCGGCAGACAGCACTTCGGCCCACTTGTAGCTGTAATAGCCGGCCGCATAACCGCCCGCGAAGATATGGCTGAACGTATTCGGCCAGCGCGAGAACGCCGCTTGCGGCACCACATGGAAGCGCTCGTTCATCTCGCGGGCGAGATCGTTAGCGTTGTTCGGGCCGGCCGCGTCGAAGTCAGTATGCAGCTTCATGTCGAACATCGAGAACACGATCTGCCGCAGCGTGCCGAGACCGCTCTGGAAGTTCTTCGCCGCGAGCATCTTGTCGAACAGTTCGCGCGGCAACGGCCTGGCCGTCTCGACATGCGAAGTCATGTCGCTCAGCACGTCCCACTCCCAGCAGAAGTTCTCCATGAACTGCGACGGCAGTTCGACCGCGTCCCATTCGACGCCGTTGATACCCGACACGCCGAGTTCGTCGACGCGCGTGAGCATGTGATGCAGGCCGTGACCGAATTCGTGGAACAGCGTGATCACTTCATCGTGCGTAAAGCAGGCCGGCTTGCCGCCGACCGGTGCCGAGAAGTTGCAGGTCAGATACGCGACCGGTGTTTGCACGCCGCCATGCGCGTGCTTGTGACGGGCCCGCGCATCGTCCATCCATGCACCGCCGCGCTTGCCTTCGCGTGCATACAGGTCGAGGTAGAACTGCGCGACGAGACCGCCGTCCTGATTCTCGACGCGGAAAAAGCGCACGTCCGGATGCCACACGGCCGCTTCGTCGCGGCGGATCTTCACGTCGAACAGCGTTTCAGTGACCTTGAACAGGCCCTTGAACACCGTGTCTTCCGGGAAGTATTGCTTGACCTCGTTTTCCGAGAACGAATAGCGCTTCTGACGCAGACGCTCGGCGGCGAACGTCATATCCCACGGCTGCAGCTCGTTCATGCCGAGTTCGGTCGCGGCGAATTCGCGCAGCTCCTTCCAGTCCTGTTCGGCATGCGGCCGCGCGCGCGTGGCCAGATCCTCGAGGAAGGCCATCACTTGCGCGGGCGACTCGGCCATCTTCGGCGCAAGCGAGACTTCAGCGAAGTTCTGGTAGCCGAGCATGTGCGCCTCTTCCGCACGCAGCTTCAGCTGTTCAGCGATGTTGGCGGTGTTGTCCCATTCGGCCTTGCCGCCGCCGTAAGTGCCGGCCAGCTCCGAGGCACGCGTGACGTAGGCACGATACATCGTTTCGCGCATCGTCCGGTCTTCCGCGTATTGCATGACGGGGAAATACGAGGGGAAATGCAGGGTGAATTTCCAGCCGCTCTTGCCGTCGCGCTCGGCGGCTTCCGCAGCCGCTTCGATCACGTCTTCCGGCAAGCCTGCCAGTTGCGCCTTGTCTTCGACGAGGTACGTGTAAGCATTGGTCGCATCGAGTACGTGATCGGAAAACGCCTTCGACAGACTGGCCTGACGTTCCTGCAGGTCGGCGAAGTGAGGTTTCTGGTCCTCCGGCAACTCCGCGCCCGACAGGCGGAAATCGCGCAATGCATTGCTCAGGATCTTCTTGCGCTCGCCCGTGAGTGAGCCGAAATCGCTGCTGGCGGCGAGCGCCTTGTACTTTTCGTAGAGCGCGAGGTTTTGCCCGACGCTCGACCAGAACTCGGTCACGCGCGGCAGATTCTCGCCGTAGACGGCGCGCAGTTCCGGCGTATCGGCAACCGCGTTCAGATGGCCGATGACGCCCCATGCGCGCGACAGCGGCTCGGTGGCGCGCTCGACCGGCTCGACGACATCGGCCCACGAGGCAGGCGTGATGGGCGCGCTGGCACGGTCGACAGCGGCATTGGCACTGGCGAGCAGCACGTCGAGGGCGGGGGTCACATGTTCGGGGCGGATGTCGCCAAAGCGCGGCAGGTCGGAGAAATCGAGGAGCGGGTTGTCGTGTGTCGCTTGAGTAGTGGACATAAGGCTTCCTGTCTGACGCGGTTGAATAGGTGGGCAAGGCTTGCGGCGGCGCCCGATACCGACATTATTGGGGCAGAGGGCGGCGATTCCAATCCGGCTACGGCACAAATTATCAGAAGTTCTGGTTTTGCGTATTGGCTTCGATATTTGCGCCGGACCGCTCAGCTGTCGCTGAGGTGCTGCTCAGGTGCTGCAGGTGCCTATGTGCCGCCGGGCTGCCGCGGCCGCGCGTTGCGGCGCAGCGGGCAGGGTGGCTTGCCGGGCCTGGTTTGCCTGCGGCCCATGGCTTTGTGCGAAAGCGAACGGTCAGCTTTGTTGCCGTGCGGCATTGTGTCGATTCGTCGTCGACTGCGTGGGTGAGAACCGGCCGGCGGCGCCGCACGGCGTATACCCAGCAACCATGTTGCATGGGACCGGAGTAAGTGCTTTGCATGGGACCAGAGTAACGCGCTAAAGCGCTAACGCTGGTCGACACAGGAGAGCTCTCGATGAATCCGCTTTCGCACGCTCTTTCGCGCAACGGGAACAATTTCGACCTCGTGCGTCTCCTCGCCGCCATTTCGGTGGTGTACGGGCATTCGTACATTTTGCAGTTGCCGGACGGCACGACCGACTGGGTGGGTGGGGCACTCGGATTCGACGGCTTCGCGTCGCTCGGCGTCTACGCCTTTTTTCTTCTGAGCGGGATGCTCGTGACCGCCAGCTTCGAGCGGCAGCGCTCGGCGCCGCGCTTCGTGGCCTTGCGCATTGCGCGGATCTGCCCGGCCGTGGCCGCCGGCTCGCTGATGACGATATTCGTGATCGGGCCGCTGTTCACGACCCTGCCGCTGCGCGAATACTTTGCCTCGGGCATGACGTGGGCCAACCTCGACAACTTCTCGACGATCGTCCTCAAGGCAGGCTGGATCCTGCCTGGCGTGTTCGAACACAACCGCTTCGTGAACGACGTGTGCGCCCCGTTGTGGACGCTGCCGATCGAAGTGCGCTGCTATCTGATCGTGCTGGTGACGGGCCTCGCCGGCTTGCTGTCGAACCGCTGGGGTGTGGTGCTGGCGGCGGCGCTCGGTCTGGCGGCCTTCGTCGTGAAGCTGCACCTCCCGCACCTGCAGGTTGGACTGCGCGATGTTTTCGACAGGGCCGGCGGCTACTCGTTCTGGCCGGAGCCGTTCTTCCTGATCGGCATGCTGCTGTATGGCTGGCGTGAGCGCATCGAGATCGATGGCCTGGCGGCGCTTGGCCTGGTGATGGTCTTTCTGGTGTTTCGCGATACGGCCGGAGCCCAGCCGCTGTTTTATCTGGCCTTCGTGTACGGCGTGCTGTGGGTCGGTACCACGCCGCTCCTGCGCCGCTTTGTGCCGCGCAACGACTATTCGTACGGCATCTATCTGTACGGCTTCATGATGCAGCAATGCGTTGCCAGCATCGCGCCGCATCTGAATCACCAGATGGCGACGCTGATTGCGGCGCCGTTCATCCTGCTGTGCGCCACGTTGTCATGGCGCTACGTGGAGCGGCCCGTGCTGGTGTGGTGCCGGCGGCGTCTGGCGCGCAGACCGGATCCGCACGGCGTCGCCATGGCGGCCGATGGGGCGGTGCGCTGAGTGCGGCCCGGCTGACGCGCTATGGCGTGCCGCGGCGTATGTCACGCAGGCCACGCGTGCGGTTCGCTTGTACCTCGCTTGTGCCGCATTTGTGCCGCGCGTTTGGCTCGCGTCAGACCTGCCTTTGTCATCGCGCTTGCCGCGCTGGGTCTTGCGCCCACTGTCCGGTGACGACGCGTTGCACGCTTCACCGGATAGATCTGTCCATCGTTTTGCTAGGCGTTCGCCGCAGCGCGCTCGGCCGCTTCGAGCGTGTTGACGAGCAGCATGGTGATCGTCATCGGGCCGACGCCGCCCGGCACCGGCGTGATATAGCCGGCGACTTCCTTCACGCCTGCGAAATCGACGTCGCCGCACAGCTTGCCGGCTTCGTCGCGATTCATGCCGACATCGATGACGGCGGCGCCGGGCTTGGCCATTGCCGCGGTCAGAATGTTGCGCAAGCCGGTGGCGGCCACTACCACGTCGGCCTGACGCGTATGCGCCGCCAGATCGCGCGTCTTGCTATGGCAGATCGTCACGGTAGCGCCCGCTTCGAGCAGGAGCAGCGCCATCGGCTTGCCGACGATGTTCGAGCGGCCGATCACGACCGCGTTCGCGCCTTTCAGGTCGATCCCGTAGGCCTCGAACATTTTCATCACGCCGTACGGCGTGCACGGGCGGAACAAGGGCTTGCCGGTCATCAGCGCGCCGGCATTGGCGACGTGAAAGCCGTCGACGTCCTTTTCCGGGGCGATCGCTTCGATCACCTTGTGGCTGTCAATATGCGCCGGCAGCGGCAGTTGCACGAGGATGCCGTGAATCTTCGGATCGCGGTTCAGTTCGTCGATGCGTGCGAGCAGATCGGCTTCCGACAGCGTGGCCGGGTAACGGTCATACGACGAGAACAGGCCATTGTCCTGGCAGGCCTTGATCTTGTTGCGTACGTAGACTTCGCTGGCCGGATTGTCACCGACCAGCACGACGGCGAGGCCCGGCTGATGGCCACGGGCAGTGAGGGCGGCCGCGCGCGTCGCGACGTCGGCGCGCAAGGTCTTGGAGAGGGCGTTGCCGTCGATCAGTTTGGCTGTCATGGTCGGTCGAGATTGGGCAGTTCGGAATGCGGGGCGCGGCGGCGCGCTGGGGCACGTCAGGCACATCAGGTACGTTCGATGGCGCTTTTCGACAGGAACCGGTCGGGTTGCGAAAAGCGCGCGGCGCAGAAAACGCGCCGCTGCGAAGGACAGCATTATACCGTTGCGGCCCCGCGGACCGGATGCTGACGCGGCGTCGCCGCCGTCTGGCGGCTGTCCGGCAGCGGCCAGGGTAGCCCTTCAGCCGCTGCACAGCCTTTCTTGTTGCCGCCTGCCTGTACGTCCACACGCCCACCCGCCCACCCGCCCACCCGCCACCCAGA
>DASZIR010000024.1:0-15229 GCA_035948995.1 Paraburkholderia sp.
TTGACCTTGAGAATGTCGCTGACTCGCATGATTGTCTCCTGTGTCGACCGGAGTTAGGGCAAAGCACCTGCTCCGGTCCCATGCACGATGGTTGCTGAATCTGGTGAAGCCGTTAATACATGATTGACTTTCGATCCTAGCCGAAAGACCCATAAAAGGAAAGCGGCCCGTCCACCAAGGCGGCGCGGGCGTGGCCGCACGCCGCATCGGGAAAAACGGGACTTGAAGCCGGCGGCCCCGGTGATACGATGGCCCCCACTTTCACCCTTCGCGGGGCCGCCCGTGGCTCCGCCGCCCAGGATGTCCGCCAACCGTTTCGACACGCTTGCGCTGCATGCCGGCGCAGCCCCCGACCCCGCGACCGGCGCGCGCGCCACGCCGATCTACCAGACCACCTCGTTCTCGTTTCGCGATACCGATCACGCCGCCGCGCTGTTCAACATGGAGCGCGCGGGCCACGTGTATTCGCGGATCTCGAACCCGACGGTGGCCGTCTTCGAAGAGCGCGTCGCCGCGCTGGAGAACGGCGCCGGCGCGATCGGCACGGCCAGCGGCCAGGCCGCGCTGCATCTGGCGATCGCCACGCTGATGGGCGCCGGTTCCCATATCGTCGCCTCCGGCGCGCTGTACGGCGGCTCGCACAACCTGCTGAACTACACGCTGCGCCGCTTCGGCATCGAGACCACCTTCGTCAAACCCGGCGATCTGGAGGGCTGGCGCGCCGCGCTGCGCCCGAACACGCGCCTGCTGTTCGGCGAGACGCTCGGCAATCCGGGGCTCGACGTGCTCGATATTGCCGCCGTCGCCCAGATTGCGCATGGCCACCGCGTGCCGCTGCTGGTCGATTCGACCTTCACCACGCCGTACCTGCTCAAGCCCTTCGAGCATGGCGCGGACTTCGTCTATCACTCGGCGACCAAATTCCTCGGCGGCCATGGCACGACCATCGGCGGCGTGCTGGTCGACGGCGGCACCTTCGACTTCGAGGCATCGGGACGCTTCCCGGAATTTACCGAGCCCTACGAGGGTTTCCACGGCATGGTGTTCGCCGAGGAAAGCACCGTCGCGCCCTTCCTGCTGCGCGCCCGCCGCGAAGGCCTGCGCGACTTCGGCGCGTGTCTGCATCCGCAAGCCGCGTGGCAACTGCTGCAGGGCATCGAGACGCTGCCGCTGCGCATGGACCGGCACGTCGCAAACACGCGCAAGGTAGTCGAATTCCTCGCCGCGCATGCCGCGGTCGAATCCGTTGCCTATCCGGAGCTGGCCTCGCACCCGGATCATGCGCTCGCGAAGCGCTTGCTCTCGCGCGGCGCAGGTGCCGTGTTCAGCTTCAACCTGCGCGGCGACCGCGCGGCCGGACGGCGCTTCATCGAAGCGCTGTCGCTGTTCTCGCATCTGGCCAATGTCGGCGACGCCCGCTCGCTCGTGATCCATCCTGCCTCCACCACGCACTTTCGCATGGACGCCGCTGCGCTCGCCGCAGCCGGCATCGCGGAAGGCACCATCCGCCTGTCGATCGGCCTCGAAGACCCCGACGATCTGATCGATGACCTCAAGGGCGCGCTGAAGGCCGCGCAGAAGACGGCGCCGAAGCCCGCCAGCAGCGGCGTCAGCACGCCCAAGGGCGGTCCCGCCAACCCCGACGGCAGCGGCTCGAGCAAGGAGTCCGCATGATCCTCGACGTCCACAACAAACCGGCTTACGCCTACACCGGCGGCAAGCCGTTCGATCCCAAGCTGCCAACTGCCGTTTTCATCCACGGCGCTGAGCACGACCACAGCGTATGGGCGCTGCAAACCCGCTACTTCGCGCATCACGACTTCAGCGTGCTGGCGGTCGACCTGCCCGGCCACCATCGCAGCGCCGGCCCCGCACTGACCGGTATCGCCGCGCTGGCCGACTGGCTGGCCGCGCTACTGGACGCTGCCGGCGTGGCGCGGGCCTGCGTGATCGGCCACAGCATGGGCTCGCTCGTCGCGCTCGATTTCGCCGCGCGCTATCCGGCCCGCGCGACCCATCTTGCGCTGCTGGCCACCGCGGCGCCGATGGCGGTCTCCGACGCCCTGCTCGACGCCGCGCTCAACCGCGAGCCGGAGGCGATCGCGATGGTCAACCAGTGGTCGCATTCGACGCTCGCCGCGAAACCCTCCTGCCCGGGCCCCGGCTTCTGGCTGCACGGCATGAACCAGCGTCTGATGGAACGCGTCTCGGCCGCGGGCGAGCCCGGCCTGTTCCACACCGACTTCACCGCGTGCAACGCCTACACGGACGGCCTTGCACGCGCCGCTCAGGTGCGCTGCCCGGTGCGCCTCATTGTCGGTCGGCGCGACGCGATGACGCCGCCGCGCGCCGCGCAGGCACTTGGCCAGGCGTTTGCCGAGGCCAGCGTGCCCGTCGACACGGTCACGCTCGAGGCCGGCCACGCGCTGATGACCGAGCAACCGGACGCGACGCTCGATGCGCTGTTCGCCTTCGCGTCGCGCTCCGTGTCCGTCCAGTGACGTCGACTTCAGTGACATCAACGATAGCGGCGTGTGGGCCCGCGCGCCATCGGCCGAATGGCCAGGTTGCACGCATCGGCCGATAGCAGCACAATGGTTCAAGCCTGTCCGGATTCAAGCGCCCCGGTGCACCACCGGGCTCGCTATGCCGATGCACCGCGGCACAAAGGCACAGCGGCACGACAGGCCATAAAAGCAGCGAAACGGAGGCCATGATGGCTCAAACCGCTCATACCGATCACTTCGCGAATTTCGCGGAGTTTTATCCGTTTTACCTGGAAGAGCATCGCAATCTGGTCTCGCGGCGGCTGCATTTCGTCGGCTCGCTCGGCGTGATCGGCTGTCTGGCCATGGCGCTCGCCACCGGCGACTGGCTGTGGCTGCCGGCCGCTCTCGTCAGCGGATATGGATGTGCGTGGATCGGGCATTTCTTCTTCGAGAAGAACCGCCCCGCCACCTTCCGGCACCCCGTCTATAGCCTGATGGGCGACTGGGTGATGTTCAAGGACATCTGCACCGGGAAGATTTCCCTTTAGCGGGTGCGCATCCGGCAATTTGTGGACTGCGGCGCAACGAAGCTGGCGCAAGCCATGCAGCGCGGCCGCTGTGCGCTAATGCCGTCTGATAACGCGGCGCGAAGAAGCGCCGTTCAAGCCGTCTGATGCGGCATTGCCGGGTTCCGGCTGTCGGCCTCCGCCGTCCGCGCTGCACGAGCCGAGGCACGCACCGCCAGCAACGACGCAAGCGATACGCTCAGCTTGTCGTTTTCAAGCGCCGCGAGCAAGGTCGCGCCGTCCACCCGGGTCGAGTCCAGATTGAGCTGATATTCGAGCTCCGCGCGATCGATCATGAACAGGTCGAAAAGCCGCGCCACCGTCACCTGGTTCGGATTGGCCAGCAGCAGGAAACATGGACGCGTACCGTCTTCCGCCAGACGTGCAATCCATTCAATCTCCTCCAGCTTCTGCAGGAGATTGGTCGTCGTGTCCATATCGCGGCGTAGCATGCGCGCGAGGTCCTGCAGCGTGTAACCGCGCTTGCCGGCTTCCCGTGCCTCGGAGAGCCGCGCGAGCAGTTCGAGCGCGTCGAACAGATCGCTGCCCGCGAAGCGCGGCCGGTGAAACTGCCCGATACGAATCGCCGGCAACGCCGAGGCAACCATCGCGCCCGCCAGCGTGATGAACCAGCTCAGGTACATCCACAGCAGAAACATCGGCACGGTAGCGAACGCGCCGTACACCGCGGTGTAGGTCGGAATGCGCCGGACGTAATAACCAAAGCCGCGCTTGGCCAGTTCGAAGGCAATCGCCGCGCCCAGGCCACCGACCACGGCATCGCGCCACTCCACCCGGCAATTCGGCAGATAGACGTAGAGCATCGTAAAAGCGAGCGCCGTAAGCGGCAGCGCGGCGACCGTCAGCGCCCAATCGATCACCGGCGTAATGTGCTGCGCGGCGGTGAACGCCATTGAGCGCGTGAACAGATAGGAAGAAATCGACAGGCTCACGCCGATCAGAATCGGCCCGAGCGTGATGATTGCCCAGTAGACCAGCACGCGCTGCGCGAACGGGCGGGGCTTCCTCACCCGCCAGATCACATTGAACGCGGATTCGACCGTCATCATCGTCATTACCGAGGTGACGAACAGCACGATCATCCCCATCGTCGTCAGGCCTTTGGCCTTGGCGGCGAACTGGTTCAGGTACCCGAAGATCTGGTCGTTGATCTGCGAGGGCATCAGATGATCGGCGAGAAAACCCTGCAGCGACATCTGGAACGAAGCGAAGATGGGAAACGCGGTAAACAGCGCAAACGCCACTGTCGCGAGCGGCACGAGCGACAGCATGGTGGTGAACGTGAGACTACCCGCCACCTGTGGAATGCGATCTTCGCCGCTGCGCTGCGCTGCAAATTGCGCGAGGCGTTTGAGCGTGTCGAGATCGAAACGCACCCTGGACAACAAACCCACCTCCTTCGCCTTCGTGAACCGTCCGTGGCGCGCCGCTTGCCTGCGAGCGGCCTGTGCAGCGGACCCAACCCCTATAATACCTGTTCACCCGATGAGGCCTATGAAAGACATTCTCGTGCTCTATTACAGCCGTTTCGGCGCCACGCGTGAACTCGCACTGGCGATCGCGCACGGCGTCGACAGCGTCCCGGGCATACAGGCGCGCGTGCGCACCGTGCCACCCGTCTCGACCGTCTGCGAGGCGACCCAGCCCGACATTCCCACCGAAGGGCCGCCCTACGTCGAGCTGCGCGATCTCGAAGAATGCGCGGGCCTCGCGCTCGGCTCGCCGACCCGCTTCGGCAATATGGCCGCGGCGCTCAAATACTTTCTCGACGGCACCACGCCGCAGTGGCTGTCGGGCGCGCTCGCGGGCAAGCCGGCCTGTGTGTTCACCTCCACCGGCAGCCTGCACGGCGGCCAGGAATCGACGCTGCTGTCGATGATGCTGCCGCTCTTGCACCACGGCATGCTGATCGTCGGCATTCCGTACACCGAAAGCACGCTGACCACCACGCTGACCGGCGGCACGCCCTAT
This sequence comes from Paraburkholderia sp., assembly GCA_035948995.1. Lineage (GTDB taxonomy): Bacteria > Pseudomonadota > Gammaproteobacteria > Burkholderiales > Burkholderiaceae > Paraburkholderia. The sequence goes on from DASZIR010000024.1 coordinate 5,048, forward strand.
GGCGCATCGCATTTCGCGCGCGCCGACTCCGCGGAGCACGGCATTTCCGCCGACGAGAAGACGCTCGCCGTCGCACTCGGCGCGCGCGTTGCGCGCACGGCCGCAGCGATGCGCGAACTCCCGTGAACGTGCCAGATCCGGCTTCAGGAAAGGTAGCGTCCGGCGGACCCGCCGGCATTGCGACCGGGGTGGCGACTGAAGTGGCGACTGAGGTTGCCCCCGGCGCTACACCCGGCGCACCGGTTGCCCGGCGGCGCGGCGCCGCGCTTGGCGCCTCGGCTGCGCTGATCGCGCTGATCGTGCTGTCCGTTGCCTGGGAATGGTGGCTCGCGCCGTTGCGCCCGGGCGGCACCGCGCTCGTCCTCAAGGCCGTGCCGTTGCTGCTCGCCTTGCCCGGCGTGCTACGGCAGCGGCTCTATACGTTGCAATGGGCGTCGATGCTGATCCTGCTGTATTTTGCCGAAGGCATTGTGCGCGGCATGAGCGACCGCGGGTTCTCCGCCCAGCTCGGCTGGCTCGAAACCTTGCTCGCAGTGGTGTTCTTCGTCTGCGCCCTGGCCTACGTCGCTCCGTTCAAACGGGCTGCGCGGCGCGCGAAGCGGGCCGCCTGAGGCCATGCGCGGCGATTGTCTGCCGATTGTCTGCCGCCAGCGCGCGCGCCCCGCTCAATCAACCGGTGACGGCACGGCATAACGAGTCCGCCTCACCCCTCCGACCGACCATCATGACCCAATCCGAATTTCAGTTCGCTTCTCACGCCGCCTCCCAGGCCGCCTTCATCGCAGCCTGCCGCGACGCCATCGGCACGGCGCACGTCCTGAGCGATGCGCACGACACCGCCCCCTACCTCACCGACTGGCGCCGCCGCTACGCCGGTGCTGCGTGCGCGGTCCTGTGTCCGTCGACGCCCGCGGAAGTCGCCGCGCTGGTGAAGCTCGCCGTCGAATATCGCATCGCGCTCGTGCCGCAGGGCGGCAACACGGGTCTCGCCGGCGGCGCCACGCCGGACGCGAGCGGTACGCAGGCAGTGCTGAGCCTGCGGCGCCTGAACCGCGTGCGCGACATCGACCCGCACAACAATACGATCACCGTCGAAGCCGGCGTGATCCTCGCCGACGTGCAGGCCCGCGCGGAAGAAGCCGGCCGCCTGTTCCCGCTGAGCCTCGCCGCCGAAGGCAGTTGCACGATCGGCGGCAATCTCGCCACCAACGCCGGCGGCACCGGCGTGCTGCGCTATGGCAGCACGCGCGAACTGTGCCTCAGCCTCGAAGTGGTGACCGCGCAAGGCGAGCTGTGGGACGGCCTGCGCGGACTGCGCAAGGACAATACCGGCTACGACCTGCGCGACCTGTTCATCGGCGCGGAAGGCACGCTCGGCATCATCACCGCGGCCGTGCTGAAGCTTCATCCACAGCCCGCGGCGCGCGTCACGGCACTCGCCGCGCTCGCATCGCCCCATGCAGCGCTCGATTTTCTGGCGCTCACGCAACGCTTCGCGGGGCCGCTCCTGACCGGCTTCGAATTGATGTCGGACTTCTGCCTGCGCCTCGTCGGCCGGCATTTTGCGCAGATGCGCTATCCATTCGCCGAGCCGCACGCGCAAGTCGTGCTGCTCGAACTGTCGGACAGCGAGAGCGAAGAACACGCGCGGGCGCTGTTCGAGCGGCTGATGGAAACGGCGCTCGAAGAGGGTCTCGTCGAAGATGCGGTGGTGGCGGAGAACCTCGCGCAATCGCAAGCGTTCTGGAATCTGCGCGAACACATTCCGCTCGCACAGGCCGAAGAGGGTCTCAACATCAAGCACGACATCGCGGTGCCGATTTCGCGCATCGGTCACTTCATCGACGAAACCGACGCCGCTATCGCGCAGGCCGTCCCGGGTGCGCGGATGGTCACGTTCGGGCACCTGGGCGACGGCAACCTGCACTACAACGTGCAGGCGCCTGAAGGCGTCGATGCGAAAGCGTTCCTTGCGCAATACCAGAGCCCGATCAACCAGATCGTCTACGACAGTGTGCACCGGCATCGCGGCAGCATCAGCGCGGAACACGGGCTCGGCCAGTTGAAGATCGACGAAGCGATGCAGTACAAGCCGGACGTCGAAGTACAGTTGATGCGTGCGGTGAAACGTGCGCTCGACCCGCTCAACGTGATGAATCCAGGTAAGGTGCTACGCTAAGGGTGTGAGCCGTGGAGAGGCCCCCAAGGGCGCAAGAAAACTTGCTGCGGCCCAGCGTGTTCTTGAGAGGAGCGTCGTTCGTGAAGATTCGCGTACTGTCCGATCTGCATCTGGAGTGCGACGAGCCCGAGGTCATTCCGCATGCACAGGCGGACCTGATCGTGCTTGCCGGCGACATCCACAACCATGCGGCCGGTCCGCGCTGGGCTGCGGAGACCTTCGACGGCGCCACGCCCGTCATTTACGTGCCGGGCAATCACGAATACTACGACGGCGAATTCGGCGCGCTCGAAGCGGCGATGCACGACGCAGCAGCCTCGGTCGATAACGTGTACGTGCTGAACAACGCGGCGCTGGTCGATCCCGACGGCAACTGGCGCGTGCTCGGCACAACCTTGTGGACCGACTTCACGCTCTATGGCGCCGACGAAGACACGCGCGCGGCATCGATTGCCGAGGCTCAGCGCGTGATGCTCGACTTCCGCGGCCTGATCCAGGTGACGTGGCCGCACGACGGTTCAGCCGTGCCCGATGCCGCGGCAGCACGCGATTTCACGCCCGCCGATACCCTCGCCCTTCATGCGCAGGCCCGTGCGTGGCTCGAAGGCGAGCTGGCCAGACCATTTGCCGGTAAGACCATCGTCGTCACGCATCACGCGCCCCACCGGCTGAGCCTGGCCGAGCGTTACGCGGACGACCCGGTCTCGGCCGGTTTCGTTAATCATCTGCCGACGCTGGTGCGCGAGCCCGTCGCGCTGTGGATTCACGGCCATACCCACACGGCGTTCGACTACACGGTGAACGGCACGCGCGTGGTGTGCAACCCGCGCGGCTATCTCGACCGTCGCACGGGCCAGCCGGAAAATCCGCAGTTTGCGTGGGACATGGTGGTCGAAATCTAGCGGCGGTCGAAATCTGGCGCCCGGCCATTCGCGGTGCACGCTCGCGCGAATGGCCCAACGCGGCGCCCGCCTTGCGCCGTGGCCCCGGGGACCGGGACCGTCCCGATAGCCACGCCAGGCACAAGGCATTAAGCTGCGGGACGTCGGCGGGCCGTTGCGCCATCCATCTCGGGAGCGCTCATGTGTGGTCGAATCAGCCAGTACCGCGAAGCAACCCATTACGCCCAGCACCTTGGCCTCGCAGACCCGTTCATGCTGTTCGATGCCGCCGACCGCCGTCCCGGTTACAACCTCTCGCCCGGCACGCATCCGCTCGCGGTCTATCCTGACGAAACGCTGCGCGCGATCCACTGGGGCTATTGCCCGGACTGGGCGCGCGCGCAGAATCTGCCGCAGACGATCAATGCGCGCGCCGAGACCGCCGCAAGCGGACGCTATTTCAGGGATTTGTGGAAAACGGGGCGGGTGGTGGTGCCGGCCGACGGCTGGTTCGAATGGCGGCTCGAAGCGGCGCCACGAAACGAGAGCGGCGATCGTCAGCCCGCAGCAGCGGACCAACCGGTCAGGCAGCCGTATTACGTGCGCCTGAAGCGCGACGAGCCGATGTACCTGGCCGCGCTCTCAAACGTGCGCGGCACCGAGCCGCAAACCGAAGGCATGGGACTCGTGATCGTGACGGCCACCGCCGATGCGGGCCTGATCGACGTGCACGACCGCCGGCCGCTGGTGTTCGCGCCGGAAGCGGCGCGCCGCTGGCTCGACCCGGCACTGGCCGCGCCGGAGGTCGAGCATCTGGCCCGTCACGCATGCGTGCCGGCAGCCAGCTTCGTGTGGTACAGGGTGAGCCCCGATGTGGACCGGCAGCTCACTGACGAAGCGCGGCTGATCGAGGCGTTGCAATAACCTCCGCAACAACCGTCGCAACAACGTTGCTATAACCGCCACATTGGCCGCCACGGCAATCGTTGCCGCGACCTTGCAGTCACGGCCGCCATCAACCCCGGCCGTTCAACGGCGGTGCGTATGGCCGGCCGTGTCCCGGCGCTCGGCCCGGATAGGCACCAGTTGCGGCTGTGCACGCAGATTGCGCAGCAAGTCGCGCGACGCGGCGATTCCAATCAGTCCCAGCATGACGGCCACGCCGATCAGCAGATGCGTATCCATGGTTCCCTCTTCCTTCCGGTATGTTCCAGTAAATTCCAGTGCCCTGACAGCAACCGGGCGGTGCCGGCCAGTGCGTTGACCCAACGTTATCAAATCAATTGGGCGGGAGAAGTAAGGAAATGTTGCGACGCGGCGCGTCTGTAACAGCCCGTCATTCGCGCACCGCGAACACCTGTCAACGCCCGCGTGCGGCGCGCAGCGCCCGGCTTATGCGAAACGCAGCAAGGCTCAGGTTCGCGCGAACTGGCGCAATTCCGCCTGATCGGCGGCCAGCGTGGCCGGCAGTTCGTCCCGCAGGAACTCGACCCAGGTGCGGATCTTCGCGTCGAGATACTGGCGCGACGGGTACAGCGCGTACACGTTCATTTCCTGCGAGGTGTATTCCGGCATCACCCACACCAACTGACCGCTGCGCAGGCCGCTGATCGCCGAGTAGATCGGCAGCAGGCCGATGCCCATCCCCTCACGCACGGCCACGGCCAGCGCTTCGGCGACATTCACCTGGAAGCTCGCCGCCCCGAGTGAAAACGTTTCCTGGCCGCTGGGACCGTCGAAGATCCATTCGTCGGTCGGGAAAATGGGCGTGACCATCTGCAGACAGGTATGCCGGCTGAGGTCAGTGGGTACCTGCGGTACGCCATTGCGCTCGAGGTAAGCCGGCGACGCGCAGGTAATACTGAATGCGCTGCCCAGACGCTGCGACACCAGCCCCGAGTCCGGCAGATCCCGCGCCAGCACAAGCGCGACGTCGTAGCCCTCGTCGAGCAGGTCCGGCATGCGCTGCGCCAGCGTCAACTCGATGGACACTTGCGGATAACGCTGCTGATAGCGCCCTACTGCAGGCACCGCGTAGTGCTGGCCGAAGCTCGTCATGGCGTGGACTTTCAGCTTGCCGGACGGCCGTGCGTGGGCGTCGCTCGCCTCGGCTTCCGCCTGATCGACATACGCCAGAATCTGCTCGCAACGCTGCAGATAGCGCTCGCCCGCTTCGGTGAGTGCAATGCGGCGCGTGGTGCGATTGAGGAGCCGCGTGCGCAGATGCGCTTCGAGATCGGAGACCGCGCGCGACGCGTACGCCGTGGTGGTATTCAGGTGCTGCGCGGCACCCGTGAAGCTGCCCGCTTCGACGACGCGGACAAATACGCGCATGTTTTGAAGCGTATCCATACGTATCCTTACTGAGACAGGGCGATTGTTACATGCTTCGTAAGAGCGATTGTCTCAGCTTCAGTAAAAATGCCTTGCATCTTTACGGGTTATTCAGGAATAGCTCAAAAAATATAATAACGCACAGGGTTCTATAGTCAATTAAGGGGGAAATCGTGCAGTCTCCGGTACAAAAAGGGATCGCCGCGCTCGCCGTTCTTGCGATCTCACTAACAATCGCCGGCTGCGCCAGTACCGGAGGCCTCGCCCCGCAAGCACGCGGAATCGATCCATCCTCTCTTGATGCCGGCGCTGCCGTGCGGGCGGCCAATGCCGACGCGCAATGGCCGGCTGCCGACTGGTGGCGCACCTATAACGATCCGCAGCTCAATGCGTGGATCGACGCCGCTCAGGCCGGCAATCCGACGCTCGCGGTCGCGCAGGCACGGGTGCGCGAGGCGCAATCGATGGCGGGCGTCGCACGCGCCGCATTGTCGCCGCAGGTCAACGGCAATCTGTCGATCGAGCGCCAGCACTGGCCGGACAATATCTATTACGGCCCGGGCTCGCTCTCCAATTCGAACACGTGGGACAACACCGGCACGATCGGGCTGTCCTATCACCTGGATCTCTGGGGCAAGGACAAGAACGCCGCTGAACGCGCGCTCGACGCCGCCCATGCCAGCGCCGCCGACGAACGCGCCGCGCAGCTCGAGCTGGAAGCGAACGTCGTGCGCGCCTACATCGGCATGTCGATGAACTACGCGCTGCTCGATATCGCCAAGGCCACGCTGCAACAGCAGCAGCAGATTGCCGACCTCGCGACGCGCCGCCTGAAAGGGGGTCTCGGCACCCAGCTCGAAGTGAGCCAGGCCGAAACCCCGATCCCCGAATACGAGCGGCAGATCGATGCGCTCGAAGAAGAGATCGCGCTCGGCCGCAATCAGCTCGCAGCACTAGCGGGCAAGGGTCCAGGCGCGGGCGACTCGATCACGCGGCCGACGCTTTCGCTGTCCGCGCCGGCCGGTCTGCCATCGGCCTTGCCTGCCGAGCTGCTCGGCCACCGGCCCGACATTGTCGCGGCGCGCTGGACGGTGGCGGCACAGGCGCGCGGCATCGACGTGGCCAAGGCCGATTTCTATCCGGACATCAACCTGCTCGCGTCGATCGGCGGCTATGCGGCGGCAGGTCCGCTGTTCCAGTTCCTGCGTTCGGCGAATGGCGGCTGGACTGCCGGCCCGGCGATGTCGCTACCGATCTTCGACGGCGGCCGGCTGCGCTCGCAACTCGGCGCCTCGGACGCCGGCTACGACGAGGCGGTCGAGCGCTACAACCAGACCATCGTCAGCGCGTTGAAGGACGTCGCCGATCAGGTCGTGCGGATCCGCTCGCTCGAAACCCAGGAAAACGATGCGCAGCGCTCGGTTGCGGCCGCACGCAAGAACTATGACCTGTCGAAGGAAGGTTACCGGCGCGGTCTGACCGATTACCTGAACGTGCTGATCGCGCAAAACCAGTTGCTGCGTGCCCAGGAAGGCGTCGCACGGATTCAGGCGCAGCGCTTGGGCGCGCATGCTTCGCTGATGACGGCGCTGGGCGGCGGTCTCGCCGAGCCAGCTGACAGCCCGAAGGCGGATGAAACGCTGCCGGCGCACGGCCGCGGCAAGGCTGCGGAGCTTGCCGCACCGCCGTCCGCAGCAACCAGCGGCAAGGCTGCAGCAACGGCCACACCGGCTTTCGCCTCGGCCTCCGGCACGACGGCGAAAACGCCTGCCTCCGCGAGCGCGGGTAGCAACGCGTCCACTCACACCGCCGCTGCGCAGTAAGGGCAAAGCCGATCATGTCCACCGCCCCCTCTTCCACCCCCTCCACCCCGCGCCAGCCGCTCACGCCCGCCACGCTCTATGCCGCTGCCGCCGACTGGGCACGCACCGACGGCCGCACATGGATCTATCTGCTCAAGGCGCTGGCAGCCGCGTTTCTGTCGCTCTTCGTGGCAATGAAGCTCGATCTGCCGCAGCCGCGCACCGCGATGACCACCGTGTTCATCGTGATGCAGCCGCAAAGCGGGATGGTGTTCGCAAAGAGCTTCTACCGGATCTGCGGCACGCTGGTCGGCCTCGTCGTGATGCTGGCGCTGATCGGACTATTTGCGCAGCAGCCCGAGCTCTTTATCGGGGCGACGGCAATCTGGGTTGGCATCTGTACCGCAGGCGCCGCACGCAACCGCAATTTCCGCTCGTACGGCTTCGTGCTGGCGGGCTATACCGCTGCGCTGATCGGCATTCCTGCAGCCCAGCATCCGGACGGCGCGTTTCTGTCGGCACTGACGCGGGTGGCCGAGGTGGTGGTCGGCATCGTGTGCTCGGGCGCGGTCAGCGGACTGGTGTTTCCGCAGTTCACCGGCGAACAGATGCGCACCACCGTGCGCGCACGCTTTAGCGCGTTCGTCGACTACGTGTCGGCGTCGCTGTCGGGTAAGGGCAACCGGGCAGACATCGAGGCGACCAATGCACGCTTTGTCGCCGACATCGTCGGTTTTGAAGCGGCCCGCAGCGTCGCGGTGTTCGAAAGTCCTGGCTCGCGGATGAGGAGCGGCCGCCTGTCGCGCCTGAACAGCGAGTTCATGACCGCATCGACGCGCTTTCACGCACTGCATCAGTTGATGAACCGGCTGCATGAGGCCGGTGCATCGGCGACGATTGAAGCGCTCGAACCGTATTTCAAGGAGATCGCGCCCCTGCTCGCCAAGTCGGGCGAACCGGTTCTGAGCGCCGCCGACGCCGCGCATGCGGCCGCCCAGCTCGAAACGTACAAGGCCGACTTGCCCAAACGGGTGCACGCCACGCGTGCCGGACTGGAAGCCAGCCCCGACGTGCCGCTGCTCGATTTCGATACGGCATCCGAACTACTTTACCGCTTCGTCGAGGATCTGCACGCGTACGCAGCCACCTATGCATCGCTCGCGGTGGATACACACGAGCGCGAGCGCTGGATCGAACGCTACGAGCCGAAGACGAACGCGTTTGCCGCCGGTGTCGCCGGCGTGCGCGCGGCGATCGTGATCACGGTGCTTGGCGCGTTCTGGATCGCGACCGCGTGGCCGAGCGGCGTCACGCTGCTGCCGGTCGGCGCCGCCACCTGTGCACTGGCGTCCTCCTCGCCAAATCCGACGCGCATGGCGTTCCAGATGGCGGGCGGCACGCTCCTGTCATCGCTGATGGGAATGATCGTGGTGTTCGGACTGTATCCGCGCGTCGACGGTTTTCCGCTGCTGTGCGTCGCGCTTGCGCCCTTCCTGCTGCTCGGCGTGTTCATGACGACGCGGCCGAAGCTGGCCGGTTACGGCGTCGGCTACTGCATCTTCTTCTGCTTCCTTGCTGGCCCGGACAACCTGATCAGCTACGATCCGGCCGGCCTGATGAACGACGCGCTGGCGCTGTTTCTGTCGATGGCGGTGTGTTCGGTTGCGTTCGCGCTGCTGCTGCCGCCGTCGCTACCGTGGATGCGCAACCGGCTGCTGGCCGACCTGCGCCGCCAGATCGTACCGGCCTGCCACGCACGTCTCACGCGGCTGCGGACGCGCTTTGAAAGCGGCGCACGCGATCTGATGTTCCAGATCAACGCGCTGGCCGAGAACGAGCCGGAGTTCAAGCTCGACACATTGCGCTGCCTGTTCACGGTGCTCGAAGTGGGCAACGCAGTACTCGATTTGCGCCGCGAGATGGAGACGCTGCCGGTTCACGCGCGCTACGCCGCAACGATGCCGTGGCGCATCGCCGAACGCAAGATGCGCAAGGCCGTGGCGGCGCTGTTCGACCGTCCGGGTACACAGCGGATGGACGAAGCGCTAGCGGCCACGACCGAGGCGATCACCGCCGTCCAGCAAATATTGACGGCGCTCACGCCACCGCGTGAGGAACGTCATCAGTTGCAACGCATCCTGAGTCATCTGCATTTCATTCGTACCGCGCTGCTCGATCCGCAATCGCCACTGGAAACGCTGGTGGGCATTCGGACCGACGCGCAAGAAGGAGTTCGCCATGCCACGTGAAGTTGCTGTCCTCGACGCGTACGTGCCGGCCATCGTGCTGCTGTTCATTGCCGGCGCTGCGCTGACCTGGTTGCTTGACCGCGTGATTGCCTATACGGGGCTGTACCGCATCGTCTGGCATCCCAACCTGTTCCGGGCCAGCTTGCTCGTGTGTGTGTGCGGCGTGCTTGGTCTCGCCGTTTATCGTTGATCAGAGTCGAATCATGACCATCCGAAATATGCTGGGTTTTGCCGTGACAGCCGTCGTTTTCGTTGTTGCGATCCTGATTGGCCGCGCCTTATGGGTTCACTACATGGATGAGCCCTGGACCCGTGACGGGCGGGTGCGTGCCGATGTCGTCAACATTGCGCCGGACGTCTCCGGCGCGGTCGTCGCTCTGCCGGTGCACGACAATCAACTCGTGAAGAAGGGCGACCTGCTGATGCAGATCGACCCGTCGCACTACCAGATCGCGGTCGAGCAGGCCGAGGCTGCGGTGGCTGCCCGCAAGGCTGAATTGCAGATGCGGCGTGACGATGCACAGCGGCGCGCAGACATGGACAGCCTCGTGGTCTCGAAGGAGAGCCGGGATAACGCGACGCACACGGCGTCGGCTGCGGAAGCGGCTTATGAGCAGGCGCTAGCTGCGCTGGATGCCGCGAAGCTCAATCTCGAGCGCACGCGGGTGGTGTCGCCGGTGGATGGTTATGTGACCAATCTCGCGGTGTTCCAGGGAGACTATGCGACTGCGGGCTCG
>DASZIR010000025.1:0-16163 GCA_035948995.1 Paraburkholderia sp.
CGCCTGCTGATGGGTCTTGAGACCCGCAAAGCTCGGCAGCAGCGACGGATGGACGTTCAGCATGCGCCCGGCGTAATGGTCGACGAAACTGGCCGTGAGCACCCGCATGAAGCCGGCGAGCACGACGAGATCAGGTGCGAAGCTGTCGATTTCTTGCGCCAGCGCGGCGTCGAAGCTGTCGCGATCGGGAAACTGGCGGTGGTCGACCACCGCTGTGGTAATGCCGTGCGACGCTGCGAACGCAAGGCCCGCGGCGTCAGGACGGTTGGCAATCACGGCGGCGACTTGCGCCGCCCAGCCCTCGTCCGCGCAAGCGCGAATGATAGCTTCCATGTTGCTTCCCCGTCCGGAAGTCAGGATGACGAGTTTTTTCATCCGTGGATTTTATCATTCGGGGGACACCGAAACGGCGACGCGCCGCCGTCTCGTGCGCTGAGCGTTTATAATCGTTTGTTTTGCGGCACCTCAGCCGCCCTACCTCAAACCCGCTATCGTGAGAGTCTTCCGCGGTCTTCCCAATGCTGAAAGCCGTGCGCCCTGCGCACTGACCATCGGCAACTTCGACGGTGTCCACCGCGGCCATCAGGCTTTGCTCGCCCACGTCCGGGCCGCCGCCGATGCACGCGGCCTGCCCGTCTGCGTGATGACCTTCGAGCCGCACCCGCGCGAGTTCTTCAACCCGGCTGGCGCGCCGCCGCGAATCGCGATGCTGCGCGACAAGCTCGAGGCGCTGCGCACCAACGGCGTCGACCGGGTCGTGGTCGAGCATTTCAACCACACCTTCGCGAGCCAGTCGCCGGATGCGTTTGTCGAACGGATCATCGTCAACGGGTTGCATGCGCGCTGGGTGATGATCGGCGACGACTTCCGCTACGGCGCCAAGCGCGTGGGCGATTTCGCGTCGCTCAAGACCGCGGGTCAACAGTACGGCTTTGAAGTCGAGCAGATGGCAACCGTGGCCGATCCGTCCGGCGCGCGCATTTCCAGCTCGGGCGTGCGCACGGCGCTGGTGGCGGGCGATCTCGACTCGGCGCGCGCTGCGCTGGGCCGCGACTACCTGATCAGCGGCCACGTCGTGCATGGCATGAAGCTCGGCCGCGATCTCGGTTTCCCCACGCTCAATCTGCCGATCGCGCACAAGCGTCCGGCACTGGCGGGCATTTTCGTGGTGCGCGTGCATGGTGTGGCGGACGAACCGTTGCCGGGCGTCGCCAGCCTCGGCCTGCGCCCCACCGTCGACGATTCCGGCCGCGTGCTGCTCGAAGTACACCTGCTCGACTGGCACGGCGATGCGTATGGCAAACTCGTGCGCGTCGAATTCCTGAAAAAGCTGCGTGACGAGGAAAAGTACGTCGACCTCGAAACGCTGACCGCCGCCATCGCGCGCGACGTCGCCCATGCGCGCGCGTGGTTCGCGGCCGTCGGCGCCGGCACGCCGGGCAGCCGCTCGACCGGCTTTGCCACTTCAGCCACCGACCGAATTAGATAGCCGCCGCGGTACGTGCCAGCGTCAAACGCAGCACGTACCCCTCGCCGCGCGCATCGAAGGGCGTCCGTGGATTACGCGACATGCCTGCCGGACGCGCCCAACGCCCTGCGCATCGTGCGCATATCGCGCCCTTACCGCGCTTAGAAAGAATTCACCGCGACCACACCATGAGCAACAAGAAAGCCGATTCGAAACCGCAGTCCCGCTACCCGGTGAACCTGCTCGACACCCCGTTCCCGATGCGTGGCGACCTGCCCAGGCGCGAGCCGCAATGGGTCAAGGAATGGCAGGAACGCAAGATCTACGAGAAGATCCGCGCCGCCAGCAAGGGACGCGCGAAGTTCATCCTGCACGACGGACCGCCGTACGCGAACGGCGACATCCACCTCGGCCACGCGGTGAACAAGATCCTGAAGGACATGATCGTCAAGGCGCGCAATCTGGCGGGCTTCGACGCGGTCTACGTGCCGGGCTGGGATTGCCACGGCATGCCGATCGAAATCCAGATCGAAAAGCAGTTCGGCAAGTCGCTGCCGGCCGCTGAAGTGATGCAGAAGGCGCGCGCCTACGCGACCGACCAGATCGAGAAGCAGAAGGTCGGCTTCCGGCGTCTGGGCGTGCTCGGCGACTGGGACAACCCGTACAAGACGATGAACTTCACGAACGAAGCCGGCGAAATCCGCGCGCTCGCGAAGATCATGGAAAAGGGCTACGTGTTCCGCGGCCTGAAGCCGGTGAACTGGTGCTTCGACTGCGGCTCGGCATTGGCCGAAGCGGAAGTCGAGTACTCGGACAAGACCGATCCGACCATCGACGTGCTGTTCGCCTTCGCGGAGCCGGAGAAGACCGCGCGCGCGTTCGGCCTCGCGGCGCTGCCGCGCAGCGAAGGCGGCATCGTGATCTGGACCACGACGCCATGGACGATCCCCGCCAACCAGGCGCTCAACGTCCATCCGGAGATCGTCTACGCACTGGTGGATACGCCGCGCGGCCTCCTGATCCTCGCGCAGGAGCGCGTCGAGCCGTGCCTGAAGCAATACGGCGTCGACGGCCACGTGGTCGCTACCGCCATGGGCGCGAAGCTTGCGAACCTGCGCTTCCATCACCCGCTTGCGTCCGCTCACCCGGCCTACAAGCGCACCGCGCCGGTCTATCTGGGCGAGTACGTGACCACGGAATCCGGTACTGGCATCGTCCACTCGTCGCCCGCCTACGGCGTGGAAGACTTCGTGTCGTGCAAGGCGCACGGCATGGCCGATTCGGACATCATCAACCCGGTGATGGGCGACGGCCGCTACATCGAATCGCTTGCGCTATTTGGCGGCCTGTCGATCTGGGCGGCGAATCCGAAGATCGTCGAAGCGCTGGGGACGGCCGGCTCGCTGCTGCGCACCGAAAAGTACACGCACAGCTACATGCACTGCTGGCGCCACAAGACGCCGATCATCTACCGCGCAACCTCGCAGTGGTTCGCCGGAATGGATGTGAAGCCAAACGACACGGACAAGACGCTGCGCGAAACCGCGCTCGAAGGGATCGAAAACACCGCGTTCTATCCGTCGTGGGGCAAGCAGCGCCTGTTCAGCATGATCGCCAACCGCCCGGACTGGACGCTGTCGCGCCAACGCCAATGGGGCGTGCCAATGGCCTTCTTCGTGCACAAGGAAACCGGCGCGCTGCACCCGCGCACGCTGGAACTGCTCGAAGAAGTCGCGCAACGCGTCGAAAAGTCCGGCATCGAAGCCTGGCAATCGCTCGACCCGCGCGAACTGCTCGGCGACGACGCCAACATGTATGAAAAGAACCGCGATACGCTCGACGTCTGGTTCGATTCGGGCACGACCCATTGGCACGTGCTGCGCGGCTCGCACAAGGACGAACTGCAGTTCCCGGCTGACCTGTATCTGGAAGGCTCGGACCAGCATCGCGGCTGGTTCCACTCGTCGCTGCTGACCGCTTCGATGCTCGATGGCCGCCCGCCCTACAACGCGCTGCTCACGCACGGCTTCACGGTCGACGGCGAAGGCCGCAAGATGAGCAAGTCGCTCGGCAACGGGGTCGATCCGCATGAAGTCGCCAACCGGCTCGGCGCGGAAATCATCCGCCTGTGGATCGCCTCGACCGACTATTCAGGCGAGCTAGCGATCTCCGAGGAAATCCTCAAGCGTGTGACGGAAGGCTATCGCCGCATCCGCAATACGCTGCGCTTCCTGCTCGCCAACCTGTCGGACTTCGACTTCGCGCAACACGCGCGTCCGGTTGAAGACTGGCTCGAGATCGACCGCTATGCGGTGGCGCTGTCGGCCAACCTGCAAACCGAGATCCTCGCGCACTACGACAGGTACGAGTTCCACCCGGTCGTCGCGAAGCTGCAGACGTTCTGCTCGGAAGACCTGGGCGGCTTCTATCTGGACGTGCTGAAGGACCGCCTGTACACCACCGCGCCGGATTCCGTCGCACGCCGCGCCGCACAGACCGCGCTGTATCACATCGCGCACGGCCTGCTGCGCAGCATGGCGCCGTTCCTGTCGTTCACCGCGGAGGAAGCGTGGAAGGTGTTCCAGCCGGCGGGCGAAACGATCTTCACGGAGACGTATCACGCCTACCCGGACGTCCCGAACGCCGCTGCGCTGCTCGACAAATGGACGCTGCTGCGCGCAGTGCGTAGCGACGTGACCAAGGCGCTGGAAGAGGCCCGCGTGGCGAACCTGATCGGCTCGTCGCTGCAGGCGGAAGTCGAAATCCGCGTGAGCGGTGCCCGTCATGACGCGCTCGCGAGCCTGGGCGCCGATCTGAAGTTCGTGCTGATCACGTCGGCAGCGACGGTCGTGAAGGTCGAGAGCGAAGCGGACGAAAGCGTCAAAGTGGTCGCGTCGAAGTACCTGAAGTGCGAACGCTGCTGGCACTATCGGGCGGACGTCGGCGAGAACGCCGAACATCCGACGCTATGCGGCCGGTGCGTGAGCAACCTGTTCGGAAGCGGCGAAACGAGGAGCGCGGCATAATGGCAAGAACCCTGTCGAAACCCGCCAGCGGTTCGCTGGCACCGTGGCTTGGTGTGGCGCTGATCGTGATTCTGTTCGATCAGCTTACGAAGATCGCCGTACAGAAGGTGTTTGCGTACGGTGTCCCGCATGCGGTGGCGCCGTTCTTCAACCTTATCCTGGTGTACAACCGCGGCGCCGCCTTCAGCTTCCTCGCCGCCGCGGGCGGCTGGCAGCGCTGGGCCTTCACGGGCCTGGGCGTCGTCGCGGCGCTGGTGATCTCCTACCTGCTCAAGCGCCACGGCGCGCAGCGGATGTTCTGCACCGCGCTGGCGCTGATTCTCGGCGGGGCGCTCGGCAACGTGATCGACCGGCTGGCATACGGCCACGTGATCGACTTTCTCGACTTCCACGTGGGCAACTGGCACTGGCCGGCGTTCAACCTCGCCGACAGCTCGATCACGATCGGCGCGATACTGCTCGTGCTGGACGAATTGCGGCGTGTGCGCGGCTCGCGTTAACGCCGCGAGATTCGGGGCCGGCGCGCCTCGGCGCCCTCAGATGCATCGAGGCGCACTGAGGTAGATTCAGCCGGCCATCATGCTTTGTGTCGGAGGCTTCGTTGGCAACCGCAGAACTCGCAGGAAAACATCTCGTCCTCGGCCTGAGCGGCGGGATTGCCTGCTACAAGATCGCCGAACTCACGCGCCTCCTGACCAAGGCAGGCGCAACCGTGCAGGTCGTCATGACCGAAGCGGCGACGCAGTTCATCACCCCTGTCACCATGCAGGCGCTGTCGGGCCGCCCGGTCTACACCAGCCAGTGGGACGCGCGCGTGCCGAACAACATGGCGCACATCGATCTGTCGCGTGAAGCGGATGCGATCGTGATCGCGCCGGCTTCAACGGATTTCCTCGCCAGGCTGGCGCACGGCATGGCCGACGACCTGCTCTCCACGCTGTGCATCGCGCGCGATTGTCCGCTGCTCGTCGTGCCGGCAATGAATCGTCAGATGTGGCAAAACCCGGCTACCCAGCGCAACGTTGCGCAATTGCGTGCCGACGGCATCGAGGTGCTCGGGCCGGATTCCGGCCCGCAGGCCTGCGGCGAGACCGGCGACGGCCGGATGCTCGAGCCCGAAGCCACCTACGAGGCGATCGCCTCGTTCTTCCAGCCCAAGATTCTCGCCGGCCACCGCGTGCTGCTGACCGCCGGCCCGACCTTTGAACCGCTGGACCCCGTGCGTGGCATCACCAACCGCTCGAGCGGTAAGATGGGCTTCGCGCTCGCGCGCGCCGCCCAGCAAGCCGGCGCCGACGTGCATCTGGTCGCCGGGCCGGTTGGGCTCGAGACGCCCTGGGGCGTGTTCCGCGAAGACGTGCAGACGGCGCAGCAAATGCACGACGCCGTGATGCGCTCGGTCCCCGACTACGACATTTTCATCGGCGTGGCGGCGGTAGCCGACTGGCGCGTCGATCACGTCAGCGAACACAAGATCAAGAAGACCGCCGAGCGCGCGATGCCCGCTTTCAACTTCGTTGAAAATCCGGACATCCTCGCTGCGGTGGCGAAGCTGCCTCACCCGCCGTTCTGCATCGGTTTTGCGGCAGAAAGCGGCGACCTGGACGTACACGGCGAAGAAAAACGCGTGCGCAAGAATGTGCCGCTTCTGATCGGCAATCTCGGCCCGCTAACCTTCGGCCTCGATGACAACGAAGTCGTTCTGTTCGAAGCGAGCGGCACAACCCGGTTGCCGCGCGCGGACAAGCAGACGCTCGCGAGCGCCCTGATCGCAGAAATCGCGAAGCGCCTGCCCGATACGAGCCTGATCCGGTAACCACACGGTCCTCTTGCCGGAACCTGAGTCACCCTGGAGCCGTACTGTCATGACGCTACTTTCCGTGCTCGATCAAACGCCCGTGATCGACGGGCACTCGGTGGCGGACGCCATTGCCGCCACGGTTGAACTCGCGCAACTCGCCGACGATCTCGGCTACACGCGCTACTGGTGCGCCGAGCATCACGGGCTGCGCGGGGTGTCGAATCCCTGTCCCGAAGTGATGCTGGCGCGCCTTGGCAGCGTGACGAAGCGCATCCGCATCGGCTCCGGCGGCGTGATGCTGCCGTACTACAGTCCGTTCAAGGTCGCCGAGCAATTCATGATGCTTGAGGCGCTGTATCCGAACCGCGTCGACCTTGGCGTCGGCCGCGCACCGGGCGGCGACATGCGCACCGCTCAAGCGGTGGCCGCAGGCGCCTACAATCGCGGCGACATCTTCCCGCAGCAAGTGGCCGATCTGGTCGGACTGATGAACGGCACATTGCCGGAAGGCCATTTCGCGCACGGCGTGCTGTTGCAGCCGCAGGTCGATACCCGTCCGCAACTGTGGGTGCTCGGCTCGAGCGAATTCGGCGGCCTGCTCGCGGCGCAACTGGGCATCCGCTTCGCGTTCGCGCATTTCATCAACGCACACTTCGGTCATCAGGTCGCGCAGGCGTATCGCGAACGGTTCAAGCCGGGCCATGAAGCGCAACCGTATCTTGCCGCGGCGGTGTTCGTGATCTGTGCGGATACGGAACAGGAAGCCGCCGGTCTGGAAAAAGCCGTCGACCTGCGCCGTGTGCAGATGGCCTACGGACTGAACGCGCCGATTCCGACGGTCGAACAGGGCCTCGCTCAGGAGTACGGCGAACGCGAGCAACTGGTGATCGACCGCGAGAAGCCGCGCAGCATTATCGGTACGCCGGAAAGCGTGACCGGGCACATGCTCGACTTGCAGGAGCAGTTCCAGGCCGACGAACTGGTCGTCCTCACCGTGGCGGGCAGTTACCGCGCGCGGCTGCGCTCTTACGAACTACTGGCCGAGGCGTTCCAGTTGGGACACTAACGCAACGCTGACTTTTTCCCTCTCACCCATCCATTTGAACTGCATGAAACTCGACCTGAAGATTCTCGACGCGCGGATGCGCGACCAACTCCCGGCCTACGCAACGACAGGCAGCGCGGGCCTCGACCTGCGCGCGTGCCTCGACGAACCGCTGACGCTCAGGCCCGGCGAGACGGCGCTCGTACCCACGGGTCTCGCGATCCACGTCGCCGACCCGGGCTATGCGGCGGTGATTCTGCCGCGCTCGGGACTGGGGCATAAGCACGGCATCGTGCTCGGGAATCTGGTGGGTCTGATCGACTCGGATTACCAGGGCCAGCTGATGATCTCGACGTGGAACCGCGGGCAAACCGCGTTCACGCTCAATCCGATGGAGCGGCTTGCGCAGCTCGTGATCGTGCCGGTGGTGCAGGCTCAATTCAATATCGTCGACGAGTTCGAACTCAGCGAGCGCGGCGACGGTGGGTTTGGCAGCACTGGAAAGCACTGAGGCCGTACCCTGGCGCACGCCCGGCGGCCCGGCGGCTCGATTACCCAGCATGAAAAAAACGGCGCGGGCCATATGGCCCGCGCCGTTTTGCCTTGCTGGCTACGGGAAGCTGCGCGCTTACTCGACTTCGACGGCTTCGGGATTCGGATTGCGCGGCGCCGCCTGCTCGTCGAACGTAAGCTGCACCTTGTCTTCCGCATCCACGTCGACGGTCACGCGGCCACCGCTCATCAGCTTGCCGAACAGCAACTCGTCGGCCAGCGCACGACGGATCGTGTCCTGGATCAGACGCTGCATCGGACGCGCGCCCATCAGCGGATCGAAACCGTGCTTCGCCAGATGCTTGCGCAGCGCATCGGTAAAGAGCGCGTCGACCTTCTTCTCATGCAACTGGTCTTCCAGTTGCATCAGGAACTTGTCGACCACGCGCATGATGATTTCTTCATCGAGCGAACGGAAGCTGATTGTCGCGTCCAGACGGTTGCGGAACTCCGGCGTGAACATACGCTTGATATCGACCATTTCGTCGCCGGTTTCGCGACGCGTTGTGAAGCCGATGACCGATTTGCCCATCGCCTCGGCACCCGCGTTCGTCGTCATGATGATGATGACGTTACGGAAGTCCGCCTTGCGCCCGTTGTTATCCGTCAGCGTGCCGTGGTCCATCACCTGCAGCAGCACGTTGTAGATGTCCGGGTGCGCCTTTTCGATTTCGTCGAGCAACAGCACGCAATGCGGCTTCTTCGTGACGGCTTCTGTCAGCAACCCACCCTGATCGAACCCAACGTAGCCCGGTGGCGCGCCAATCAGGCGGCTCACCGCGTGACGTTCCATGTATTCCGACATGTCGAAGCGGATCAGCTCGATACCGAGCGTGAACGCCAGTTGCTTTGCCACTTCCGTCTTGCCGACCCCGGTCGGGCCGGAGAACAGGAACGCGCCGATCGGCTTGTCCAGCTTGCCGAGGCCCGCGCGCGCCATCTTGATCGCCGCCGACAGCGCGTCGATGGCCGGATCCTGCCCGAACACCACGCTCTTCAGGTCGCGATCGAGCGTCTGCAGCTTGCTGCGGTCGTCCTGCGATACGCTTTGCGGCGGAACACGGGCGATCTTCGAGATGATTTCCTCGATCTCGCCCTTGCCGATGGTCTTCTTCTGCTTCGACTTCGGCAGGATGCGTTGCGCCGCGCCCGCTTCGTCGATCACGTCGATCGCCTTGTCCGGCAGATGACGATCTGTAATGAAGCGTGCCGACAGCTCCGCCGCCGCCGACAGCGCACCCGACGAATACTTCACGCCGTGGTGCTCTTCGAAGCGCGACTTCAGGCCGCGCAGGATCGCCACCGTCTGTTCGACGGTCGGCTCGGTCACATCGACCTTCTGGAAGCGGCGTGACAGGGCCGCGTCTTTTTCGAAGATTCCACGGTATTCGGTAAACGTCGTGGCGCCGATGCACTTGAGCGTGCCCGACGACAACGCCGGCTTCAGCAGGTTCGATGCGTCCAGCGTGCCGCCCGACGCGGCGCCCGCGCCGATCAGCGTATGAATTTCGTCGATGAACAGGATCGCGTGCGGACGTTCCTTCAGTTCCTTGAGGACCGTCTTCAGGCGCTGTTCGAAATCGCCGCGGTACTTGGTGCCGGCCAGCAACGCGCCCATGTCGAGCGAGTACACCTGCGCATCGGCCAGAATATCCGGCACTTCGCCGCGCGTAATGCGCCAGGCGAGCCCTTCGGCGATCGCCGTCTTGCCGACGCCGGCCTCACCGACCAGCAGCGGATTGTTCTTGCGCCGGCGGCACAGGACCTGCACCACACGCTCGACTTCCGATTCGCGCCCGATCAGCGGATCGATGCGGCCGTCTTTCGCCATCTGGTTCAGGTTCTGCGTGAACTGGGCAAGCGGCGTTTCTTTCTGCGCAGCGGCTTCGTCCGACTCGGCATTCGCGTCGCTCGCTTTCGCGGCGTCGGTGCTGCTGGTCTTGGCAATGCCGTGCGAGATGAAGTTCACCACGTCCAGACGCGTCACACCCTGCTGTTGCAGGTAGTACACCGCGTGCGAATCCTTTTCGCCGAAGATCGCCACCAGCACATTCGCGCCGGTCACTTCCTTCTTGCCGTTCGAGGTGGACTGCACATGCATGATGGCACGCTGGATCACGCGCTGGAAACCCAGCGTGGGTTGCGTGTCGACGTCGTCCGTGCCCGGCACGGTCGGCGTGTTGTCATGAATGAAGTTGCGCAGGTTCTGGCGCAGATCCTCGATGTTGGCCGCGCATGCGCGCAACACCTCTGCTGCCGTCGGATTGTCCAACAGGGCCAGTAAAAGATGTTCGACCGTAATGAACTCGTGCCGCGCCTGGCGTGCTTCCATGAACGCCATGTGCAGACTGACTTCCAGTTCCTGGGCAATCATGCTTCCTCCATCACACACTGCAGCGGATGCCCGGCCTGCCGTGCGTGGGTAACGACTTGCTCGACTTTGGTCGACGCGATGTCCCGCGTATAGACCCCACAAATTCCCCTTCCCTCGCGATGCACCTTCAACATAATCTGCGTTGCGGTTTCACGATCTTTATTGAAATATTCCTGCACGATCATCACGACAAATTCCATTGGCGTGAAGTCGTCGTTCAACAGCACCACCTTATACATGGACGGCGGCTTCAGCTTTTTTTCCTGCCGCTCCAGTACGGTGCCGTCCTGCTTGTCCGGGATAATTGCCATACACCCATTCTAAACAACTCGGACAGGGCCGCAATCCTGTCAAAACCCCACCGGCTGGCCGGCGATCCCTTTCGCCCCCACGTGACGGCACTGCCTGTCACGCGTGCGCCTTGCACGGAGCCGATTGCGGAGCCGGCCCTCCAAGAATGTCGTTGCCGCCGCTCGCGCGGCGCAGTCGGATTGAGTATCGCACAACCTGCCGCGGCAGGCTGAAGGCTCGTGTGTCAGGTGACGGACGAGCCTCGCGGTGAGCCTCGACCCGCAGAACAGCATGTGCGTCGATTATGCGACTTTTCAAGACCACACGCTTGCGCCAACGCACATAAGAAAAGCGGTAAAAACCCTGGAAATGGGATGTTTGCAACGCTGTCAGCAGCGTCTCAAAATTTTCTTGACACTCGAATAAAGAGCCTCAACAATCAAGCTGGCACTTTTTTCAGTCAGCCACACATTCGAAAAAATGCCGATGGTGAGCTTGTGAGAGGGAGCGGCTGCAGCGCGGGCCGTGCAGCTTTTCGAGGGCTCGTGGTGGTGTCATGAGTTACAGGGGAAGTAGGTATGGCAACTGGTACGGTCAAATGGTTCAACGACGCGAAAGGTTTCGGATTCATTACGCCCGACGAAGGCGGTGAGGATCTGTTTGCACACTTTTCGGCCATCCAGATGAATGGGTTCAAGACCCTGAAGGAAGGTCAGAAGGTGAGCTTTGAGGTCGTGCAAGGCCCCAAAGGCAAGCAGGCATCGAACATCCAGGCCGCAGCCTGAGCTTGTTCGATACCCGTGCCCTGGAAACCCGGCTTCGTGCCGGGTTTCTTCATTCTGGAGACCGTTTGTAGCCCGTCTGGAGACCGTTTTGCGCGCCGCGCGCCGCTTGGGTCCCCTCTGCGCGCACTCAGACGACCTTGAGCGTGCCCATCATCCCGAGATCTTCATGCTCGAGGATGTGGCAGTGGAACATCCGCTCACCCGCAAATTGCTGAACCGTGGCGATGCGCACGGTCTCCCCCGGATGCACGTTCACGGTGTCGCGCCACGCAAGGTAAGGCTCCGGCGTAGCGGCGCCGCCCTGCTCCCGCTCGAGCACCTGGAACTGCGTGCCGTGCAGATGGAACGGGTGATCCATATCCGTGCGGTTTTCAATCGACCAGCGTTCGACTTCGCCGCGGCGGCTGGTTAGCGTGATACGCCGTGGATCGAAGGTTGCGCCGTTGATCATGAAGGCCATGCCCGCAGGCACTCCACCGTGCGACGCGCCAGGCCGGTGCATGGCGGCCATATCCATCGTTTCCGAAAACACCACCGATTTCTGTGCAGTTGGCGCGCCAAGCGGCGCAATCTCGCGCAGCGACGCGGGAAGCGTACGGGAGGCGGCTGGGTTCGCCCCGACGGCTGGCCGCTCGAAGCGCACGTCGGCAAGCGGATACGCGGGGCCTGGTGGCAGGCTGCCATCTGGCATGGCCATTTTGCGGCGATCGTAGATTTCGGCCGTCAGCACGGCTTGAGCCGGTGGTCCGGATCGCACGGACGGGGCTGATTGTCGTCCGCTTGCGAAGACGATCAGTTCCGCGCGCTCGCCGGGCGCCAATAAAAGCTCCGTCAGACCGTCGTGCGCCTCTGCCAGCAGGCCGCCATCCGTGCCGACCTGGGCGAAACTGTATCCGTCTCCCAGCGACAATCTCAAATAGCGGGCATTGCAACCGTTCCACACTCGCCACCGCTCGTCCGTCGCCACTGGGATAAGTGGACGGCGCGCGCCGTTGACCAGCACGAACTGCCCTTCGCGACCGTTCATCCAGTCCATCATGCCGTTCGGTGGGATCGAACCGTCGCTGGCGAGGCGCAGATCGGAGAAGAACAGGTGTCGCTCGGGCCAGCCGGCCAGCGGATCGGCCGCGGCACGGACCACGATTGGGCCCGCCAACCCGCGAAACACCTGCTCGGCCGACATCGTGTGCGGATGCGGGTGATACCAGTATGTGCCGGCGCTGCCCGGCGGCAGCGTAAAGCGGTAGACACGTGAGGCGCCGGGGGCGACCGGGTCGGACGGATTGCCGTCCTGGCTGGGCGGCACCGGCAGGCCGTGCCAGTGAATCGTCGAGGGTTGCGGCAAACGGTTCACAAAGCGGATTTCAACCGTGTCGCCTTCGCGTACGTCGATCAGCGGGCCGACCACCGGGCCTGGCGGGGCCGCGATGCCCAGGTGGCTGCCCGACTGGCCGCTTGTCTGCGCACTTGCACCTGTCTGGCCGTACTGCCAGAAAGTCGTAGGGTTGCCAGGTATGAGCGTGTGTTGAACCGGTTGCGCGATGAGGGTTGCGCGGAACAAGCCCGGTTCGCTGCTTTCGTTCACAAGCGTACGCAAGGCTGCCAGCGGCGCGCCGGACGGCAACGCCTCGGGCGCGGCCAGCGTGACGGCCTGCGACATGCCGCCCTTCGCCATGCCCGGCATATCGGACATGCCCTGCATGCCGCTCATCCCGGACATATCGTGCATCGCGTGTGCGCCCTGCTGTGCGAACGCCTGACGCGCGAACAGCGACGCAGCGGCCGCAGTCAGCGTGCGCACGAGAAATTCCCTGCGGATCATGGATCATTACCTCAGTTGGACGGCGCGGCAGCCTCGTGACTCGCCGCGCACCCGTTCAATCGTTCGAGGCCCGCGCGGCAGAAGCCGTCCGGCGGGCCAGTCTGGTAGACAGGCGTCGCGCGCGCGTGTTGAGGCGCCCGCAACAGCGAGAACGATCAGCCGATCGGCGGCGGCACGGGCGGTGCGCGCGTGACGCCGTCACGCCGCGCCTCGAGCAGCGGTCGAGGCGGTGTGGCGCCGGGTTTGCGCGGTTCGAAATGGAAAGCGGCGAAGAGTACACCGCAATACACGGCGCAAAACGTCGTGCAGCAGGCGCAATGGTCCTGACCAACCGGCGTCCCACTGGGGGCCATACCCGCGTAATGGGACGGCATACTGGAGACCGCATCTGACGCGCCGGCGTCGGCATCAGCAGCGACACCGACCATCATCACCCCAGCCCCGTCCGGCATGGGCGTGACGTGCTCATGCACGAACGCACCTTGCATGGAAAGCAAGGCGAGCGCCAGCACAATAAGGAATCGCCCAAGGCAGGTCATGGCGCAACAGGTGACGCGAAGTGCGTGAAGAGACGGACAGTGCAAGGATCATAGCGCAGACTGCTTGAACTTTCATTTTCCTGGAAGCGGGCGCATCCCCATTAATTCGGTATCCTGATGACTTGTTGCGGATCGCAGATGAAATCGGTAATGCGGCCTGCCCTCATCCGCCTGATTCCATTCCCGGCGCTCCGCGACCCACCGCTGCGGAAATGAAAAAACCCCGGAGACGACTGATCTGCCGGGGTTTTCCAAGCCGCCCTGAACGGGCCTGCCTGCGGGGCTGACGTGCTTACATATTCGATCATCCTATGTAAATCAGGCGCACGCCCGCGCCATTGCTACAGCCTCCAGTTACACACTTTGAATTCCCCTCCCAATTCCCCTCACTATCTCCCCGCTGCCCTACTTAGCTCCCCAGTCAGAAGTGGCTCGACTTCGTCACGCAGGCTGCGCGTGCCGAGTAGGTTAGTGTGCTCGCGCACTGCGACAGTACGCCGCGAGTCCAAATAATTCGCAAGGTCTTCGACGTGGACGAACATGGCGGCCTTCTGCGACCGGTCGGCACGAATAACCGGGAAACCGAGGTCATTGGCCCGCGCGCGTCGGTTAAATGTGTCCTCGGAGAGGTGGGGAAAGAAATTCGCGCGCACCACCTCTATTGGTAGGAACGGTGCGTTGAACTGGGATTCAAGTCCCTTGAGTGTGGACATCATAAGGTCGAGTATCTATGTGTAGCCGCGCGGCTCGCGCCGCCGAGAACAGCCTCAATGTCATTCCTACTTGGGACGACGCTGGCGATGCGGCTCCGGTGGCTCAAGTTGAGGAAGCGCCGGCGAGCGCCGCCGGTCCCCGAGTGGAGGAAATATACCGCCCACGAGGCGAGGAAGGGTTGGCGAGCTCAGCGGCCCTCCGATCCGGGGAGTCGAAGAAACCGCCCCTGATTCGACCCAGCGATTAAAGCCGTCAAGGTCGATCAGAATGTGGCCGTCCGGCGCATGAACCCAGACTTCTCCTTCGCGCCAGACGCCCTTGTCTTTCTTATGGTAGACAGCGGGCGCAGTGTAACCACTTAGCTCGCAAAACTTCTTGATCGTGACGTAACGGACCATGATGCCCCCTCTCGTCGTTTACCCAATATTCACCTGACCGAGAATAGCTGAAAACGAAAAAGGCGCCGAAGCGCTAGGTGCGTTGGCAACTATGCGGAGAAGCATCAGTGCGGCGCCGGCGCCTCGTACACGATTTAGTCGCTGCGGACACTGCGGACACTTTTTGCGGACACTTTCGAAATGTCCGCACTGTCCGCAACTGCCTTGCTCGATCTGATCGGGCGACGCCAACCGGATGAAACTAATGCCGAGTCGAGCTTGCCGTCCGCATCTGGCTTGAGTTTGCCGGCTTCGATCGCTCGGCGAACCTGCTTTTCATCGCAGCCCGCAAGCTTCGCGAATTCGCGATGTGTAACGTGGGGGTGCGGACACTTTTCAAATCCTGTGGCTGGCCTCAGATCACGGTGCGCAATGGCCCGTGACCCTCCGGGCCTGGATAGGACCCTCGCTAACAGGTTGCATCTGAAAACGGAAAGGCGCCGAAGCGCCTCCTCGTACCGCTCTCCGCCAGCGCCACCACCCGAGACCGAATTGTTACCTTCGCCGCAGCGCGAGCATCGAGAAGGCGGCTCGCGGCGTCGGCCGGCGACTCTCCATCCTTTGCACTCGGTCGGACAACTGGCTTCTCTTTCTTCGTTCGGACACTTTCGGACAACCTTGAATTGTCCGAATCATATTGTCCGAACGCTTGGGCATCGTTTGGTGATTCGGTTTCGCGAGCCGGATTTCATGGGAGCGGCGTCCAGTAACCATCCTCTCCCTTATGCAGCGGGCCTCTCCGGGTCGCGCGACGCATCTGCTTTTCGTCGCCCCCTTCCGCTTCCGCGAACTTGCTCACGCTCAGACATTCGGACACTTGCAGGAATTCGGACAACTTTTTGGACCCGTCGAGAGTGGAAAACGACGCGTTATTGTCCTCGCCGGGCGGCCCTCCTCCCGGAGGACCCCGACCGTCCGGATCCGGGCGAGCTGCGAAACGAAAAAGGCGTCCGCAATGGACGCCCTCTCCGACCGCTCCCTGTCAGCGCCACCACCGGAGACCCGGAAGGAAGGCCACGCTTTACGTTACATGAGCGATAGCCGGAGTTGTTGAAGCTGCGCCACCGCCGGCCGTGCGCGTCGATGCATCTACTATGAAAAGTTCTGCCGGATTTCCGCCTATCCGTTGCTGTCGTCTAACGCTTCGTTGATCGCAGCCAACAGTACTTCCGCGATCTCAGTGGCGTCATGCATCTGCGACAACTGAACGGCCAAGCGGCCGGGGATCGCCCGCAAGCGCAAACGCTCATGATCCGTCGGCGTTATAGTGAAGCCTTCCTTGCGGGCTTGAATCAGAGCGTCTCGAAGC
>DASZIR010000026.1:0-3245 GCA_035948995.1 Paraburkholderia sp.
TTCAGCGCAACGACGGATACGGCTATTTCCTTCAACCCACGGATAGCATTGACAAAGGACAAGCGGGCAAAGGCCGTGCTTCGCACGGCGCGCTATCCCTCCTCGCCGTGAACGACGAGGTTTCCCGCGCATTCGGATGAAAGTCATCAGCTCGATCCACGAATTGCGCGACCAGTTGCGCGGCCAGAACCGCACTGCGTTCGTCCCGACGATGGGCAATCTGCACGAGGGCCATCTGTCGCTGATGCGTCTTGCTCGCCAGCACGGCGACCCGGTGGTCGCGAGCATCTTCGTCAACCGTCTGCAATTCGGGCCGAACGAGGACTTCGACAAATACCCGCGCACGCTCGAAGCCGACATCGAGAAGCTGCAAAAAGAGAACGTCTACGTGCTGTTTGCGCCGACCGAGCGCGACCTGTACCCGCAGCCGCAGGAATACCGCGTGCATCCGCCGCATGATCTGGGCGACATCCTTGAGGGTGAATTCCGGCCGGGCTTCTTTCAGGGCGTGTGCACGGTCGTGATGAAGCTGATGTCGTGCGTGCAACCGCGCGTCGCGGTATTCGGCAAGAAGGACTACCAGCAGTTGATGATCGTGCGCCAGATGTGCGACCAGTTCGCGCTGCCGACCGAAATCGTCGCCGCCGAAACCGTGCGCGACACGGACGGCCTCGCGCTCAGCTCGCGCAACCGCTTTCTGCAGGCCGCCGAGCGCGCTGAAGCGCCGCGCCTTGCGGCCGAACTGAATCGCGTGCGCGACGCCGTGCTGGCCGGCAACCGCGATTTCGCCGCCATCGAGCGCGAGGCCATGGCCGCGCTCGCCGCGCGCGGCTGGCAGCCTGACTACATCGCCGTGCGCAAGCGCGTGAACCTGCTGCCGCCCGCCGCGCAGGACACCGACGCGCCGCTCGTCGTGCTGGCTGCCGCCAGGCTGGGCACAACGCGCCTCATCGACAACCTCGAAATCTGACGCACTCTCCGGCGCGCTCAGGGGCGCGCCGGAAGGCTCAACGGGAACAGAAGGGAACGGTCAATGCAACGCCACATGCTGAAATCGAAGATTCACCGCGTCGCGGTCACGCACTGCGAGCTGCATTACGAAGGCTCGTGCGCGATCGACGAAGACCTGCTGGACGCCGCGAATATCGTCGAAAACGAACGCATCGACATCTGGAACATCAACAACGGCGAGCGCTTCTCGACCTATGCCATCAAGGGCGAGCGCGGCAGCGGGATGATCTCGCTGAATGGCTCGGCCGCACGGCGCGCCCAGCTGGGCGACCTGGTGATCATCGCGGCGTTTGCCGTGGTCGATGAGGCCGAACTGAAAGCGGGCTGGAAGCCAGATCTGGTGTTCGTCGACGACAGCAACAAGATCAAGGGCAGCCGCGATCACGTGCCCACGCAAAGCTGGACCTGAAGCGGCGCATTGAAGGCCTCACGCGCAACGAGGCTGAAGGGCAACAGGTAACACAGAGGTAGCAGGCGGCGGGCCGCCCGGCCCGCTCAGGCTTTAGGCTTACGCTCGAGCCACTCGATGACCGGCTGCCACTGCTCCAGATCCTTTTCGACCCGGTTTTTCGCCACATCCCAGAGCGTCAGCCCGTGAGCCGCAAGCTGTACATAGTTCTGCGTATCGCGCAGAAATCCCAGCACCGGCAACTCCAGCCCCTCGACAAAGCGGTGCAACTGTTCGGCGGAGCGTGTGCGGGCATCGACCCGCATCCCGACCACGCCGATTTCGATCGCGCCCTTCCTCACAGCCTTCTCTTTGGCGAGCCGCTCGAGAAATTCCTGGGTGGCGAGAATATCGAACAGGGACGGCTGCAGCGGTACGATCACCTTGTCGGCCAGGTCCAGCGCAACGCCGAGCCGGTTGCCGTGCAACGCGGCCGGCGTGTCGATCACGGCGTGCTCCAGCCCCTTGGGTGGCCTGGCTGGCGCTTCCATATCCACTTCCCAGACCTCGATCGCCGGCAGCGTGGCAGGCCGCAGTTCGAGCCATGCATGGGCCGAGTGCTGCTTGTCCAGGTCCGCGAGCGCGACCCACTCACCCGCCGCCGCGAAATATCCGGCCAGATTGGTCGACAGCGTGCTCTTGCCCACGCCGCCCTTAGGATTGGCCACCACAATTACCGTCATGAATACTCCCGGAAGAAGGCTGGTACCGCCAGCCGGTTTGCCGCGTCTAGTCGGATGTTACGACGAGCCCTTCGCACTAGCCGTTGATAATATCGACAAATTCCGTTGGCCCGAAGCCCCTGAAAGGCTATTTGAGGCGTGATTGTTACAAATTTGAGTGAGACATCATGAGCATTCTGCGTACGGACTACACCATCGAGAGCCTGCACGAGCGCCAGCGCGGCAAGCTGCCCGATCTGCTGGGCCTGCGGGTCGTGGCACTGGAACAGGGGTCGCTCACCGCCGAACTGACGGTGCGCAGCGACCTGCTGGCGCCCAACGGCTTCCTGCATGCGGCCACCGTCATCGGTCTCGCCGATACGGCCTGCGGGTATGCCTGCTTCGCGCACCTGCCGCAGACCGGGCGCAACTTCACCACCATCGAACTGAAGAGCAATTTCCTCGGCACCTGCACTGAAGGCACGATCCGGGCGGTGGCGAAGGGCGTGCACCTGGGGCGCACGACTCAGGTGTGGGACGCCACCGTGTTCGCGCCGGATGGCAAGACCATCGCACTGTTCCGGTGTACGCAGATGGTGTTGTACTGAGGTAGGCGGTGGGTGCTCGAGCGCCTGCGTCGCGAGGAGGTCGGGGCGAAGCGCTACCAGCGTCGCATCGCGCAGGCGAAGAAGGGTTCGGCCAACGGGCGCAAGCTGGTAGCGCGGCTGGCCCGGAAGAAGGCCTACGCGCCGCGGGCACGCAATGACTTCGCCCACAAGGTCAGCCACGGTCTGGCCACGTCGGACGCGCAGTTCTTCGTGCTCGAGGATCTCAGGATCCAGAGCATGACGCGAGCACCGAAGGCCCGGCTCGACCAGGCGACCGGAAAGTGGCGGCTTCCGAACGGCGCGCGCGAAGGCGGGGCTGAACCGGGCGATTCTGGAATCGTGCTGGGGCCGCATCCACCACACGCTCGCCTGCAAGGCGGCGCGCCGCAACAAGCTGGTCGGCCTGGTGCCGGCGGCGTACACGAGTCAGGAATGTTCCCCCTGCGGGCACATTCACCCGGACAACCGGGAGGGAGCGCGGTTTGTCTGTCAACGCTGCGGTTTCGAGGCGCATGC
>DASZIR010000027.1:0-19763 GCA_035948995.1 Paraburkholderia sp.
GCCAACCTGTCGCCGTGGCAGGTTTCGCAAATCGCGCGTCATCCGCAGCGTCCGTACACATTTGACTATGTAAGCGAACTGTTTACCGATTTCCACGAGCTGCATGGCGACCGTGCGTTCGCGGACGATCTGGCGATCGTCGGCGGCTTTGCGCGTTTCAACGGCCAGGCTTGCATGGTGATCGGCCACCAGAAGGGGCGTGACACGAAGGAGCGGTCGCTGCGCAACTTTGGCATGCCGCGTCCTGAGGGTTATCGCAAGGCCGAGCGCCTGATGCGCCTCGCCGAAAAATTCAGCCTGCCGATCTTCACCTTTATCGATACGCCGGGCGCCTATCCTGGCATCGGTGCGGAAGAGCGTGGCCAGTCCGAAGCGATCGGCCGCAATCTGTATGTGATGGCCGAACTGAAAACCCCGATCATCTCGACGATCATCGGCGAGGGCGGTTCGGGTGGCGCGCTCGCTATCGCCGTGGGCGATAGCGTATTGATGCTGCAATTCTCGACCTATTCAGTGATTTCGCCGGAAGGCTGCGCCTCGATTCTGTGGAAGAGCGCCGCGAAGGCGCCTGAAGCGGCAGAAGCGCTGGGCCTCACCGCGCACCGCCTGAAGGCGCTCGGTCTGATCGACAAGATCGTCAATGAGCCGCTCGGCGGCGCGCATCGCGATCCGAAGGGCATGGCCGCGATGTTGCGCCGTGCGCTGGCCGATTCGCTGCGCCAGTTCCAGGGTATGAGCATTCCGGACCTGCGTCAACGCCGCTTCGAACGGCTGATGGCGTACGGCAAATTCAAGGAAACGACGCCGGGCGCATAAGCCGGCGCCTGCTCTCCACGCCGGGGCGCTACGCGCCTCACCGCCGTGACTCACACCGCTGACTCTCCCGCCGACCGCCCCGTACTCGATGCGGTCGGCGCGGCGCTTTCCGGGCTGCCTGCTTTGCCTGCGTCGCCTGACGCTGCACGCGTCGCTGTGGCGTTCAGCGGTGGTGTGGATTCGAGCGTGCTGCTCGATGCGGTGGTCCGGGTCGCGGGGCCGTCGCGCTGTATTGCGCTGCATGTTCACCATGGCCTGAGCCCCCACGCCGATCAATGGCTCGCGCATTGCGAGGCGTTTGCGCGCGAGCGGGGTGTCGATTTCGCAGCGCAGCGTGTCGAGGTGGCGCGCGATGCTGGCGTGAGCGTCGAAGCGGCGGCACGCGACGCGCGTTATCGCGCACTCGATGCAATGTGTGCGCAACACGGTGTGCACACGCTGTGGCTCGGGCAGCACGCTGACGATCAGGCCGAAACCGTTCTGCTGCAAATGTTGCGTGGAGCAGGCGTTGCGGGCCTCGCTGCAATGGCGTCCGAGCACTTGCCCCCTGGTGCCACGGTGACGCGCGCGCGGCCGCTGCTGCATTTGTTGCGCGCGCAACTAGAGCAGTATGCTCAGGCCCGCTCGCTCACGTGGATCGACGACGAGTCGAACGCCGACACGCGCTATGCGCGCAATGCATTGCGCCATGACGTGCTGCCGGCGCTCGCCGTCCACTTCCCTGGCTTTCGCGATGCCCTGGCGCGCACCGCGGCGCATGCGGCCTCCGCGCAGCGTCTGCTCGACGACCTGGCGCGTATCGACATGCAAGCCGTTACCCGCAACGAGGGCCGCGCGCTCGAGCGCGCAGCGTTGCTTGCATTGGACGACGAGCGCGCGCTGAACCTGCTTCGTTACTGGATGCGCTCGCTCGGCATGCCGGCGGCGTCGACCGCGCGTTTGAGCGATGCCCTGCGGCAATTGCGCGAAGTGCGCGACGATCACAGCTTGCGCGTCGATCACGCAGGCGAGGCGCTGCGCAGCTATCGTGGACAGATCTACTGGGAAGCGGGCGACAGCACCGATCCCGCGGATGAGACGGCGTTCGCCGCGCGTCCCGCCTCGCAGCTCCTGTGGCGTGGCGAACCGGTCTGGCGTCTGCCGCAATGGCGCGGCACCTTTATCTTCGCGGATGTGGCGGCCGGCGATGCGGGCGCGATTCCTGCCGCTGTCCTCGGCGTCGCGCCGCTGACGGCACGCTCGCGCAGCGGCGGCGAGCGGATGCGCACCAGCCCGCAAGGTCCAGGCCGCACGCTGAAGAACCTGTTTCAGGAGCATGGCGTGCCCGCCTGGAAGCGCGATGTGCCGCTGCTCTTCGTGGGCGAGGCGTTGCTGTTCGTGCCGCTGCTCGGCGTGAACTGCGCCGCTTTGCCGGCGCCGGACACCGCGGGTGCCGCCGGCGAACGCTACCTGCGCATTGATTGGCGCGAGGATCTCCTGATCGCCTGACCGACCGGTCGGACAGTAGCCGCTGGGTGCCGTGGAAGTGCCGGTAAAGCGCCGAAATAGGGCGCAAATCCTTTGTGGACAAGCCTTTGCAACCGTTATTGCCGGGATTTCGGCTTGTCTTTTTGCGCCTGATCAGGTACG
Source organism: Paraburkholderia sp. (assembly GCA_035948995.1). Taxonomy (GTDB): domain Bacteria; phylum Pseudomonadota; class Gammaproteobacteria; order Burkholderiales; family Burkholderiaceae; genus Paraburkholderia. Next base: position 2,446 of record DASZIR010000027.1, read on the forward strand.
TTACCTTGTTTGCCCAAGCCGCTTTTCAAGTCGCCTTTGCTGTTTTCCGGCCGTTTTCTGTATTTTCCGGTGACCATTAAGCGACCCTTAGCGATCTCTCGCGGGCAAATCCGCGCGTGCTGCACGTGCGCTGCATCTACACCGCCACACTTTGCCGTCGTTCCTGAAACGTTGCGCTCTGGTGCTTTTGTGCGGTCGTCTCCAGCGCGCCAGCGCGGTTTCTTCTCCAGTTCAGAACGACAATGGCACTCATCGTACATAAATACGGCGGTACTTCGATGGGCTCGGTCGAGCGCATCAAGAACGTCGCGAAGCGCGTCGCGAAATGGCACAAGGCCGGCCACAAGATGGTCGTCGTGCCTTCCGCGATGTCCGGCGAAACGAACCGCTTGCTTGGCCTCGCGAAAGACATTTCGGCTCAACCCAGCCCACGTGAGCTCGACATGATCGCGGCCACCGGCGAACAGGTCAGCTCGGGTCTGCTCGCGATCGCGCTGCAGGAGGCGGGCGTCGATGCGGTCAGTTACGCCGGCTGGCAAGTGCCGGTCAAAACCGACAGCGCGTTCACCAAGGCACGCATTAGCGAAATCGACGGCGAGCGCGTGATGCGCGACCTCGACGCGGGCAAGGTCGTGGTGATTACCGGCTTCCAGGGCATCGATCCGGAAGGCCATATCACGACGCTCGGCCGCGGCGGTTCGGACACCTCGGCGGTCGCGGTAGCGGCCGCGCTGAAGGCCGACGAGTGCCTGATCTATACCGACGTCGACGGCGTCTACACGACTGACCCGCGTGTGGTCGAAGAAGCACGCCGGCTCGACCGCGTGACGTTCGAAGAAATGCTGGAGATGGCAAGCCTGGGTTCGAAGGTGCTGCAGATCCGCTCGGTGGAATTTGCCGGCAAATATCAGGTGAAGACGCGTGTGCTGTCGAGCCTGACCGATCCGCTGATACCGCTCGACGCCGAAATGACCTCGGGCACCCTGATTACTTTTGAAGAAGACGAGACCATGGAAAAAGCAGTCATCTCGGGCATCGCGTTTCAGCGCGACGAAGCACGTATCGCCGTGATGGGTGTACCCGACAAGCCGGGCATCGCCTACCAGATCCTCGGTCCGGTGGCGGACGCAAATATCGACGTCGACATGATCATCCAGAACCAGAGCGTCGAGGGCAAGACGGCCTTCACGTTCACGGTGGGCCGTGGCGACTATCAGCGTGCCATGGAGATTCTCACCGGCCAGGTGAAGGATCATGTGAAGGCCGAGCAGGTGCTGGGCGATCCGAAGGTGTCGAAGGTGTCGGTGGTCGGCGTCGGCATGCGTTCGCACGTCGGTATTGCGAGCACGATGTTCCGCACGCTGTCGGAAGAGGGCATCAACATCCAGATGATCTCGACCTCCGAAATCAAGATCTCTGTGCTGATCGACGAGAAGTACATGGAGCTCGCCGTGCGCGCGCTGCATAAGGCGTTCGAGCTCGATCAAGCGTAATTTGCTGCAAACAGCGGGGCGTACAGAAGCGCTCCGTTCGTTTTGCTCGGTCGACGTGGAAAAATTGCGTCGTCGATGACAAATCTGGCACAAAAAATGTGCCACAGACGTTGACCTTCGCGGTCCGGCCCGCTATCATCTTGGCTTCGTCGCGCTGACTCCCTGCGCGACCGAAAGTTTGGGAGACGTGGCCGAGAGGTCGAAGGCACTCCCCTGCTAAGGGAGCATCTGGGCCAAAACCTGGATCGAGGGTTCGAATCCCTCCGTCTCCGCCAGCAATGGCGGCTGAACCCCGTAGAGTCGCGGCTCTACGGGGTTTTGTTTTTTCTGCGTCCGTTTGGGTTGCACGGGGGCAGATAGCGCTACGCCGCTGGTCGTCAGTGGCCGCACGTAACCCCACATGCTTCGGATACCGAAGCAGCGCTGAAGGACCGCCGAAGCCAGTTGGCGTGCCACGCACTTTGTCAGACCTGATGCCTAAAAATTCGTCCCGTGTGTTACCGGCTGGCCGGCTTTTCACCGAAACCTGCTCCCTTGTAACCAGACGTAACGTAGTGCTTCAGAGTGCGATGTTATGCATCAGTTCTTACAAACTTGAAATACGTAGGTCGTATCCTTGCGCTATATTTCGGCCAACAACACACACACTTGCTAAAAGAGGTGAATCCATGAAGTCCGCACGTCTTGTTCCGCTTCTGATCGGGGTTCTTGCGTTAGGTGCGTCGGGTGCTGCAATGGCCGGCGGACTGAACGTGGGTGTCAACATCGGTATTCCGGCACCGGTCTACGTCGCACCTGCTCCGTACTATGCGCCGCCGCCGCCCCCGCCGCCGCCCGTCGTCTATCAACCTGCGCCTGTGTACTACGGCGGCCCGGCGATCGTGATCGGCTGGCACGGCGACCGCTACTGGGATGGCCGCCGTTACTGGGCCCGCGACGACTGGGATCGCCATCATCCGGGCGGCGACGGTTACCATGACCATGGCCATGGCGATTATCACGGTCACGACGACCACGGTCACGACGACCACGGTCACTGGAACTAAGCCGGACACACGGCTAGACCTGCTCTTGCAGGTCCAAAAAAAACCGCCCGAAAGTTATCTGGGGCGGTTTTTTGTTGCCCGTGCCAAACGCGCACGGGCGGGGATAGCGGCGCGCGTTACTCCGCGACTGCGGCCATGCCGCCGACCACGGCATTGAAACCGCTGTCGACGTGGAGGATTTCCGCGGTCACGCCGGCCGCGAGATCGGACAGCAGGAACGCCGCCGAATTGCCGACCTGTTCGATCGTCACATTGCGCCTGAGCGGGGCGTTGCCTTCAACGAAATCGAGAATCTTGCCGAATCCCTTGATACCGCTCGCCGCCAGCGTCTTGATCGGACCGGCCGAAATGCCGTTGACGCGCACGCCCTTGGCGCCAAGCGAAACGGCCAGATAACGCACGCTCGCCTCGAGCGAGGCTTTGGCCAGACCCATGGTGTTGTAGTTCGGAATGGCGCGCTCCGCACCGAGATAGCTGAGCGTCAGCAACGCCGCGTTCGGCGACAGCATCGGCAGCGCGGCCTTGGCGAGCGCGGGGAAGCTGTAGGCGGAAATATCGTGCGCAATGCGGAAGTTTTCGCGCGTCATGCCGTCGAGGAAATCGCCGGCAATCGCTTCACGCGGCGCAAAGCCGATGGAATGGACGAGACCGTCGAGGCCGTCCCAGCGTTCTTTCAGCGACGTGAAGAGCGCCTCGATCTGGGCGTCGTCGGCGACGTCGCACGGGAAGACCAGATCGCTGCCGAATTCGGTGGCGAACTCGGTGATGCGGTCCTTGAAGCGGTCGCCGACATACGTGAACGCCAGTTCTGCGCCTTCGCGCTTGCAGGCCTGCGCAATGCCGTATGCGATCGAACGGTTCGACAGCAGGCCGGTCAGCAAGATTCGTTTACCAGCGAGGAAGCCCATGAATTCTCCTAATGAAGTCAGCGCGCCGCCATGACAGATGTGCGGGATCGCGCGGGATTATTGGGTAGAATTCTCTCACATTGCAACCGCCCACTGACCAATAAGGCCCCTATGACAACTGGCTCGCGATGGGTTCAAGTGCCTCGTGGAGGTTCATTTACCACGATGCGCACCATGATGGATAGGCTCTCGCGTGTCTGTTTGCTGGTTGTGCCGCGCTCGCTGGCGGCAACTTTCGTGATCGTGGCTGGGGCCGGCGCGGCGCTGCTGGACGCGCAACCGGCGCACGCCACCTACGCGATCGCGCAGTATGGCGAGCCGAAATATCCGCCGGGTTTCAAACACTTCGACTACGTCAATCCGGATGCGCCGAAGGGCGGCACGCTGGTGCTGGCCAACCCCGACCGGCAGACGAGCTTCGACAAGTTCAATCCATTCACGCTGCGCGGTAATGCGGCGCCGGGTATGGGCTTTCTGTTCGAAAGCCTCGCCACCGGTAGCTCCGACGAGGTCGCTACCGAGTACGGCCTGCTGGCCGACGACATCCGCATCGCCCCTGACGGACTGTCGACCACCTTCCACATCAATCCACGGGCGCATTTTTCGAACGGCGATCCGGTGACCGCCGACGACGTCAAGTTTTCGTTCGACACGCTCAAGAGTCCGCAGGCCGCGCCTGCCTACGCCTCGTATTTCGCCGACATCACGCGCGCGGTGGTGGTCGATCCGCAGACCATCCGCTTCGAGTTTCGCCAGCGCAACCGCGAGTTACCGTTGCTGGCGAGCGGTATTCCCGTGTTCTCGCACAAGTGGGGTGTGAAGCCCGACGGCACGCGTATTCCGTTTGACCAGCTCACGTTCGAAAAGCCGATCGGCAGCGGACCATATCTGATCGAGAGTTATAGCAACGGCCGCACGATCACCTTGCGGCGCGATCCGAACTACTGGGGCGCGTCGTTGCCCGTGCGGGTCGGCACGAATAACTTCGATCGCATCACCTACAAGCTGTATTCCGATGACACCGCGCGCCGCGAGGCTTTCAAGGCGGGGGAATACGACGCGACGGTTGAAATGGTCGCGCGCAACTGGGTACGGCGCGATGTCGGCAAGCCGTTCGACGACGGCGAATTGATCAAGCGCGACTTTCCGCAGCACAACGGCAACGGCATGCAGGGTTTTGTGCTGAACCTGCGCCGGCCGATGTTCCAGGATGTGCGCGTGCGCAAGGCGCTCGATCTTGCGCTGGACTTCCAGTGGCTCGACCGGCAACTGTTTTACAACCAGTACAAGCGGATCGACAGCTATTTCGTGAATACCCAGTGGCAGGCAACCGGCACGCTGAGCGCAGGCGAACTGGCGTTGTTGAACCCCTGGCGCAAGCAGCTTGACCCGGCGGTGTTCGGTCCGTTGCCGAAACAGCCCGATACCGATCCACCCGGCTCACTGCGTGCGAACCTGTTGCAGGCACGGGCGCTGCTCGCCGAAGCGGGCTGGGTGTATCGCGACGGCGCGCTGCGTAATGCGAAGGGGCAGCCGTTTGAGTTCGAAATGCTGGACGACTCTTCGGGTGCCGCGGTGTGGCCGCCCGTGATGGCAACGTACCAACGCAATCTCGCGAAGCTCGGGATCACGTTGAACTACCGCACCACGGATTTCGCGGTGTATCAGAAGCGCCTCGATGCGTTCGAGTTCGACGCTACGATCATCAAGGTTCCCGACTCACAGGTGCCTGGGACCGACGAACTGGATCAGTTTGGTAGCAAGTCAGCCGATATCGCCGGCTCAGGCAACCTGGGAGGGCTCAAGTCGCCAGCCGTCGACGCCATTTTGCGCGCGCTGGTTGCGGCGCAGACGCTCGAGCAGCTCACCGATGCGACCCACGCGCTCGACCGGGTGCTGATGCATGGCTATTATGTGATCCCGCAATGGTACAGCTCAGTGTGGCGGGTGGCGTTCAAGCGTGGCATGGCCTGGCCTGAGACCTTGCCGCTGTACTATTCACCGAATGACTGGATCCCGTCGTCCTGGTGGTTCACACCCCGGACAGCGAAGCCTTGACGTCGCGCTGCTGCACTTCGCCCGCCTCGTCCGTCATCTCAACGTTTTGTACTCGTGTATCGGAAACGCCGCCATGTGGAGCTACATCCTCAAACGCCTGTTGTTGATGATCCCGACCGTGCTCGGTGTGTTGACGCTGACCTTTGCCGTGATCCAGTTCGTGCCCGGCGGCCCGGTCGAGCAGATGGCGCACGAGTTGCGCAGGGGCTCCGAGGGCGGGGTGCCGTTCGGACTGCGCGCGCACACCGGCGTCGACGCGCAGCAGATTGCGCAACTCAAAGCGCTGTACGGCTTCGACAAGCCGCCGCTCGTGCGCTATGGGCTGATGCTCAAGCGCTTTGCAACCTTCGATCTCGGGCAGAGCTATTTCCGCCACCAAAGCGTCTGGTCGTTAGTGCTTTCGAAATTGCCGGTGTCGATCAGTATCGGCCTGTGGACCTTTTTCCTCACTTACCTGATATCGGTGCCGCTCGGCATCGCCAAGGCGATACGCAACGGCTCGCACTTCGATCTGGTCACCAGCCTGATCGTGCTGATTGGCTATGCAATTCCCGGCTTCGTGCTCGGGGTGCTGCTGCTCGTGCTGTTCGGCGGCGGCTCGTTCCTGCAACTGTTTCCGCTGCGCGGCCTCACTTCGGATAACTGGGCCCAGTTGAGCCTCGGCGCCAGGATCCTCGACTATCTGTGGCACATCACGCTGCCGATCGTCGCGTCGGTCGTAGGCAGTTTCGCCGTGATCACGATGCTGACCAAGAACGCCTTTCTCGACGAGATCCGCAAGCAATATGTGCTGACCGCGCGGGCCAAGGGCCTGTCCGAACGGCAGGTGCTATGGAAGCATGTGTTTCGCAATGCGTCGCTGCCGTTGATCGTCGGGTTCCCAGGCGCCTTCATCGGAGCGTTCTTTACCGGCAGCCTGTTGATCGAGACGCTGTTCTCGCTCGACGGTCTCGGCCTGCTGTCGTACCAGTCGGTCGTGCAGCGCGACTATCCCGTGGTGCTCGGCACGCTGTATCTGTTCACGCTGATTGGTCTGGCCACCAAGCTCATCTCCGACCTTTGCTATGTCTGGGTCGATCCCCGCATTCAATTCGAACAACTGGAGCGCTGACTTGAGTCGAGCCCGTACCCGAGCCGATTTGCCGCCGCGCACCGAGCCCGTCCGCGCGTTTGTGTCGCCGTCCCCGGCGCGCCGCGTCTGGCGGCGTTTTCGCAAACAGCGCCTTGGCTACTGGAGTCTGATCGTATTCCTCGTCGCCTTTGCGGCGAGCCTTGCCGCGCCGCTTTGGTCGAACGACAAGCCGGTCGTGGTGCGCTACGACGGGCATCTGTATTTCCCGTTGTTCAAGACGTATGCCGAGACCACCTTCGGCGGCGATTTCCCGACGCCGGCTGATTACCTCGACCCATACGTGCGCGACCGTTTCAGCAAGCCGGGCAATTTCGCGGTCTACCCGCCGAATCCGTACTACTACGACACGCTCAACTATTTCTCGAAAGTACCCAATCCCGCGCCGCCGTCACGCGACAACTGGCTCGGCACCGACGACCGCGGCCGCGACCTGTTTGCCCGCCTGTTGTATGGCTTTCGCGTGTCCGTTGAATTTGCGCTCGTGCTGACGTTGATTGGCACAGTGCTCGGCATCCTCGCCGGCGCGGTGCAGGGTTTCTTCGGCGGAAAGACCGACATCATCGGACAGCGGCTGATCGAAATCTGGAGCGCGTTGCCGGAGCTGTATCTGCTGATCATCTTCGCGTCGATCTTCGAGCCAGGTTTCATCCTGCTGATCGTGCTGCTGTCGCTATTCGGGTGGATCGGCTTGTCCGATTACGTGCGCGCGGAGTTTCTTCGCAACCGCACCCAGGACTACGTGCGCGCGGCGCGGGCGATGGGTTTGTCGAACTGGCAGATCATGTGGCGGCACGTGCTGCCCAATAGTTTGACGCCCGTCATCACGTTCCTGCCGTTTCGCATGAGCGGCGCGATTCTGTCGCTGACGAGCCTCGACTTTCTTGGACTCGGCGTGCCGTCGCCAACGCCGAGCCTCGGCGAACTGCTCGCGCAGGGCAAGGATAATCTCGACGCGTGGTGGATTTCACTGTCCACCTTCGGCGTCCTCGTGGCCATGCTGTTGCTGCTGACCTTCATGGGCGACGCGCTGCGCAATGCGCTCGACACCCGCATCTCCGATGCCATGCGCGCCGGAGGTAATCAGTGAGCAAGGACGCCAAGCAAACCGTGGACGGCCCGTTGCTGGAGCTCGACCATCTGCATGTGACGTTCGGCGACACCGTCGCGGTGAAAGACGTCACGCTTGCGATCGAACGTGGCGAGCGGGTGGCGCTGGTCGGCGAGTCGGGCTCAGGCAAGAGCGTGACGGCGCTGTCCATCTTGCGTCTGTTGAATGACGCAGAGGTGAGCGGGGCGATCCGCTTTAGCGGCGAAGATCTGCTCACCAAGAGCGAACGCGAGATGCGCGGCCTGCGCGGCTCGGCTATCGCGATGTTCTTCCAGGAGCCGATGAGCGCGCTCAATCCGCTCTATACCGTCGGCGAGCAGATTGCGGAGACGATCGTCGTGCACGACGGCGTGCCCGCCAAGGAGGCGCGCAAGCGTGCCGTCGCGTTACTCGCGCGCACGGGCATCGCGGAGCCCGGCAAGCGCGTCAACAGCTATCCGCATCAACTCTCCGGTGGCCAGCGGCAACGCGCGATGATTGCGATGGCGCTCGCGTGCCGCCCGGGTCTGTTGCTGGCCGACGAACCGACGACCGCACTCGATGTGACGATCCGCGCGCAGATCGTCGAACTGCTGCTCGAACTGCAACGCGACGAAGCGGAAAAGCGCGGCATGGCGGTGCTGCTGATCACGCACGATCTGAACCTGGTGCGCAACTTCGCGCAACGCGTCGCGGTGATGGAGCGCGGCGTGCTGGTCGAAAGCGGACCGGTTGAGCAGCTCTTCACGTCGCCGCAGCATCCGTACACGCAGCGGCTATTGCAAAGCCGCCCCGAGCGCACGGTTGTGCCGGTGTTGCCGATTTCGCCCGTGCTGCTCGAAGCGCGCGATGTCTCGGTCGAATTCAAAACGAAGTCGCCGGGCCTGCGCGGCTGGTTTCGCTCGGGACGTTTTCGCGCAGTCGCGGATGCGAGCGTGTCGGTGCGGCAAGGTGAGACACTCGGCATCGTCGGCGAATCGGGGTCGGGCAAATCGACGCTCGCGATGGCGCTGCTTGGACTACAGCGCACCGCTCACGGCGAGATCGAATTTCAGGGCAGGGCGCTGTCGAGCTATCGCGGCCACGAACAGACGGTCTTGCGCTCGAACATGCAGGTGGTCTTTCAGGATCCGTTCAGTTCGCTTTCGCCACGGCAGACCATCGAGCGCATCGTCGGCGAGGGCCTCGCGTTGCATCGCCCGCAACTCGATGCCGACGCACGGCGCGACAAGGTCGTTTCGGTGCTGCGCGAGGTCGGACTGGATCGCACCGTGCTGTACCGCTATCCGCACGAATTCTCCGGCGGACAGCGGCAACGCATCGCGATCGCCCGCGCGCTGGTGCTCGAGCCGCGCATTCTGATCCTCGACGAGCCGACCAGTGCGCTCGACGTCTCGATCCAGCAGCAGGTGCTCAAGCTGCTGGCCGGGTTGCAACGCAAGTACAACCTCGGCTTCGTGTTCATCAGCCACGACCTGGCGGTGATCGGTGCGATGGCGCATCGCGTGGCGGTCATGCAGAACGGTTCGATCGTCGAAACCGGAGAAGTGGAGAAAATTTTTGCTGCGCCGGCCCACCCTTACACCCGAAAGCTGCTAAAAGCCGCACTGTCTGGCTGATATTCACCAATTGGGTGCGTGTCTCGATTGTATTTTTCTATTTGTTTTGACACACGAATACTTACTGGCTAGTATCGACCAAACTTTTTTCCGTATCCCACTGATTTTCAGGCAAAAACTACCGACCAATGCAGCACCGAAACTTAACCCAGGCTTGCACGCGCGTCGTCGCCGGGATGTTCATTGGCGTACTGATGGCAGCAGCTCCCGGCGCGTTCGCCGACGAAGTAAGCAGTTTTAATCAGAATGCCTCATTTTCGACCCAGGATGGGTCGAATTCGTTGTCCGCCCCCAATTCGCAAAATCCCAGTACCGCAGCGGACACCAGCAGCGGCGCCCGGTCATTTTTGTCCGGTATGGCCGGTAAGGCTGGCGACGTGGTCGTCGGTGCGCTGAATATGATCGGCGTGCGCTACCGTTGGGGCGGCAACACGCCCGATTCCGGTCTCGATTGCAGCGGTTTTGTCCGTTACGTATTCCAGGACACGCTAGGCATGGCCCTGCCGCGCCGCGCTGAAGAAATGAGCCGGGTCGGCGAGAAGGTCAGCATGAGCAACCTGAAGCCGGGCGATCTGGTGTTCTTCAATACGATGCGCCGCACGTTCTCGCACGTTGGCATCTATATCGGCGACAACAAGTTCGTGCATTCGCCGTCCACCGGCAGCACGATCCGCGTCGACGATCTGGATGATGGCTACTGGGAAAAGCGTTTCACGGGCGCACGCCGTGTCGAGACGTCTTATCAGGGTTCGCAGGATCTGAAGCAACGGGTCAATGCTGCGATCGGCGGCGGTAACAACTAAGCCCCCAGCCCGACTCCCCGGTTTCAGCCGAAAAAAAGCCTGCTTCGTTCGAAGCAGGCTTTTTTGTTTCCGCGGGGCCGTTCAGGTACCGCCAGGGGTGCCCGCAGACGCCCCCTCGCGACACCCGGTTATACCGCCGCCTGGCTCGCCGCCAGCTTGCGTTGCAACTCCGGCATGATCTTGGCGGCCGCTTCCTCGCCGGCGAGGATCGCCGCGTTGCGCTGGGAGAAGTCGCTGCCGCTCATGGCCGCCAGATTCGGGCGGATCACGATGTCGGCGTATTTGTCGAGTTCGTAGGCCTTGATGGTCTGGCCCATGATCGTGAAAGTCTGCAGCAGCACGTCGAACGAATTCGACGTGAGCCCCGATTCGGGGCGCTGCGAGATATCGACCGCGATCACAAAGTCCGCGCCCATCTTGTGTGCAAACGAAGCCGGTACCGGGCTTACGAGGCCGCCATCGACGTATTCATGGCCGCCGATCTTCACCGGCTCGAAAATCGACGGCAAGCTGCACGAGGCGCGCACCGCGATGCCGGTGTTGCCGCGCTGGAACAGGATCGGCTGGCCGCTATTCAGATCGGTCGCGACTACGCCGAGCGGCTTGGCCATCTTTTCGATCGGCCGATTGTTGAGCGTCGTATTCAGATAGTTCTGCAACGCCACGCCCTGCAGGAAGCCGCGCGTGCGAAACGGCATGGCCCAGTCGCTGATCGACGCTTCGTCCATGGTCAGCGCGAGCTTGTTGAGGGCAAAACCGTTCATCCCCGACGCATAGAGCGCGCCGACCACCGAGCCGGCGCTGGTGCCTGCGACCAGGTCGATATGGATATTGTGTGCCGCAAGCGCCTTGATGACGCCGATGTGCGCAAAACCACGCGCCGCGCCGCCACCGAGCGCGAGACCGACGCGGATGGGCCGCTGCGGTTTGTTCTCCACAGGCGGCGTGACCGGCGGCGTGGTGGCCGTCGCATTGTTGGCCGCGTTGTTGGTCGTATTGGCGGGCCGTGACGCGTTGTCGGACTGGCTGCCGGTGGTGGTGCAAGCGGTGAGAACGGCGGACGCCGCAGCAAGCGAAAACGTACGGCGGCTCAAACTTGGGGTGGACGGTTTCAACGATTTCTCCAGCAACGGCGCCGGTGCCTGCGAGGGTCACCGTGTGGCCGCCATCATGCGGACAGGATCGCCTGCGGCGATCGTACTGCGCCGCGATCGAACGGATGATTCACGGCGCGCGCACATCATAAATCAAAGCCCCGCCGCGGCGCCAAGCGCGTGAGAAAAGGTTACAGAAACATCGGGCAGGCGCGCGGCAGCGGCGTCAGCACATCGTCCGGGCTTCGCGCACCCAACCGACAGGGGGGCGGGAAAACGCCGTCGGCGGGTATAATTCGGCTCTCGCATTTTTCATTCGCATCCGTGCAGGGTTGGGTTTGCCGCATGGGTGCGTTCCGCTGCCGCGCTTGCTGGTGTCATAGCGCCACGCGCCGGCGCCAGTTTTCCGAGTAACCGCACATGACCACCTCCGTTCGCACCCGTTTCGCACCGAGCCCGACGGGCTTCATTCACCTGGGCAACATCCGTTCTGCGCTGTACCCGTGGGCGTTCGCGCGCAAGACGAAGGGTTCATTCGTGCTGCGGATCGAGGATACCGATGTCGAACGGTCCACCTCCGCCTCCGTCGATGCGATCCTCGAAGGCATGGCGTGGCTCGGCCTCGATTACGACGAAGGCCCGTACTACCAGATGCAGCGCATGGACCGTTATCGCGAAGTGCTCAGGCAGATGGAAGGACAGGGGTTGGTGTACCCGTGCTACATGTCGACCGAGGAACTGGACGCGCTGCGTGAACGTCAACGCGAGGCGGGCGAAAAGCCGCGCTATGACGGCACGTGGCGTCCGGAACCCGGCAAGGTCCTGCCGACGCCGCCGGCGGGCGTCCAGCCCGTGATGCGCTTTCGCAATCCGCTGACCGGTGTGGTGGCGTGGGACGATGCAGTGAAGGGCCGCATCGAGATCTCGAACGAGGAACTGGACGATCTCGTGATCGCGCGCCCCGACGGCACGCCGACCTACAACTTCTGCGTGGTCGTCGACGATCTCGACATGCGCATCACGCACGTGATTCGCGGTGACGATCACGTGAACAACACGCCGCGCCAGATCAACATCCTGCGCGCGCTCGGCGCCGAGCCGCCGGTCTACGCACACCTGCCGACCGTGCTGAACGAGCAGGGCGAGAAGATGAGCAAGCGTCATGGTGCGATGAGCGTGACGGGCTATCGCGACGCGGGTTATCTGCCTGAGGCCGTGCTCAACTACCTCGCGCGTCTGGGCTGGTCGCATGGCGACGCGGAAATTTTCTCGCGCGAACAGTTCGTGGAATGGTTCGATCTCGAGCATCTCGGCAAGTCGCCGGCTCAGTACGATCACGACAAGCTCACCTGGCTCAACGCGCACTACATCAAGGAAGCGGACAACGCGCGTCTGGCCGACCTCGCGCGGCCGTTCTTTGCCGAGTTGGGAATCGATGAAGCAACGATTGCGCAGGGCGCGGATCTCGTCGCCGTGGTGGGCTTGCTGAAGGACCGTGCATCGACGGTCAAGGAGATCGCCGAGAATGCGGCGATGTTCTACCGTACGCCTGCGCCCGAAGCCGATGCGCTTGCTCAGCACGTGACCGATGCAGTGCGCCCGGCCATCGCCGATCTCGCGACTGCCTTGAAGAGCGCGGAGTGGACGAAGGAAAGCATCTCTGCAGCGTTGAAGGCAACGCTCGCTGCGCACAAGCTGAAGATGCCGCAACTGGCGATGCCGGTGCGTCTGATGGTGGCAGGCACCACGCACACGCCGTCGATCGATAGCGTGTTGATGCTGTTTGGCCGCGACGTGGTGGTGAGCCGCCTCGAAAAGGCGCTCGCCTGAACGGCATGAGAGGGATTGCATGCGGCTCGCAAAAAAAGTCGCATGTAATCACTCAGAGGGTATTTACAAAGCGCGGTTTGCTCTCTAAAATTTCGTTTCTGTTCTGCAAGGGGGGTATAGCTCAGCTGGGAGAGCGCTTGCATGGCATGCAAGAGGTCAGCGGTTCGATCCCGCTTACCTCCACCATTCGTTAGTCTGCTAACGTCCAGAACAGTCGGGAAATGCGTAAAAAGCCTTGAGAAATCAAGGCTTTTTGCTTTTCCGGGGTCCATTTTTGTCCAGCAGAAGCTGTCTGAATCCACGGTTTGCGTGTACCCCGCGGTGTACCCCAAAATGAATTCTCCGAAAGATTCATTTTGGGGTACACCGTGGGCCTCCTGACCGACCGCCAGATCCTAGCCGCACAGCACCGGCCGACCGAATACTTTCTCGCAGATGGGGACGGCCTGTACCTCCGTGTGCGTCCGACCCGCAAGGTGTGGGTCTATCGGTACAAGCAAGATGGTAAGGAGGTCAAGCTGGGTCTCGGTCGTTACCCCATTGTCTCCCTTGCAACTGCCCGCCAGAAGGCGCGGGTATTGATGGAACAGCGGTCCAACGGCGTTGACCCAAAGCAGGACCGCCGGGCCACGCAGGAGCGGGATCGGGTACAGCGCCTGAACACGTTCGAACTGATGGCACGGGCCTGGCACGCGCAGGCGTGGAAGGACCGACTGTGGTCGGCGGATTATGCGGACAAGGTCATGCGTGCGCTGGAAGTGCATGTGTTTCCGTGGGTCGGCCGCCATCCGCTGGCGTCCGTTGCTCCCACGGAAATCGTGCGCTGCCTGCACCGCATCCGGGATCGCGGCCATTTCGAGACGGCGCAGCGTGTGCGGGGCTATGTACGTGAAATTTACCAGTATGCAGTCGATATCGGCCTTCTCGAACCGGCTCAGAACTTTGTCAACGAGCGCACGGGTGGGCTACCCGCGCCGCATGAGCGGCACTACGCAGCAATCACGGATCCAAAGCAGCTCGGCCAGTTGTTGCGCGATATCCGGGCGTATAAGGGGCAAATGCTTACACGAGCTGCACTGCAATTGGCACCCCTGGTAGTTCAACGCCCTGGCCAGTTACGCTTTGCGCATTGGGAGGACATGGGTCTCGATGGGGCCGTTTGGAGTTGTCCGCCGGAGAAGATGAAGATTCGGGAGTGGAAGAAGCGGGACAGCCGCACACCTGTGCACCTGGTTCCCCTTCCGAGGCAGGCCGTGGACATTCTGCAGGACATTTATTGTCTCACCGGGCCGACAGGACCCGTGTTCCGCAACATGGCGCGGCGCTCAGACGGTTCGCGTTACATGAGTGAGAATACGATCAACAGCGCGCTGCGCACGCTCGGCTACGACACGCAAGAACAGATCACGGGGCATGGATTTCGCGCGACGGCGCGCACGCTGATCCGGGAATACCTTGGGTGGGATCGCGAGGTGATTGAGCGACATCTTGCTCACGGCTCGGACGAGGAATTGGGTGACAGCTACGACCGCGCCACGTTTTTTGAGCAGCGCCGCGAGATGGTCCAATGCTGGGCAGACTTCCTAGACGACCTTGCCGCGGGTAGGTTGCCGAAGCGAGGCATGCGCCCGGAGACAGAGGGTGGTGGGGTGTCGCATGCAATGGACGTGACATCCCAGGGCGCGGCATAGCTTGCTCGCTCCATTCACTTTATTGTTTCCTTTGGACTACTTTGAGACTCGATCTGTTAATCCGAAACGCCCTGACGAACTGCGTGAACTTCGGGGCCCAGGAGAGGACTCGAATGTAATGTTTAAGCATTTGATTTTAAATAAAAAATTTCGTGATTCGCGATATATATATACGTATATGTATACGCAAAACTATTGGATTCTCCAGGACGCGCTATTCCATGGCGTGGGCGGATGGTTTCGAACCCCGCGACGCCGGCTGTGGCGATGAGATAGCTGCCTATTAGCGCATGGGAGAATAGATGAACCGGAGTTCTCGCGAACGCGTTTTTCTCGAGCGGAATTGCGGGTGGAACTACAGATGAGGTGCGACCTTCGAAAGTGCCCCGTGTGCTCACAGTAACCGCAGGTTCCGTATCTTGCCGACCCTCGGTGAACGTTCCAGGTGGCGATTTTCATCAGTTGCACAAGTTGTTGACTTTAACTAAATATCTTACTTGATGTGGTTCGTGATATACGTATCGATATACGATTCCACATGTGGTGCTCCGTTACTCAGGAGTCACACGCCATGCCAGCCCGGCGTCGCAGCTTATATGATACGGCCTGTCATGCCGGGGGGGCACGGGTTCGAGTCCCGTCCGCTCCGCCCGTAAAATCAAAGGGTTACGTCGATGCCGGGTAACTTCGCAATAACCCGGGGCGAGCACCGGGCATCTGTGCGCCGTTGGCCACCTCCGCCGAACAAGATTGGGCCGACTCCCTTCTTGTAGGCGGTGACGAATTTCGCTTGTAAACGGCGGGTAGGCGCTAGGAACGGCCACCAGGGCGCGTGCGAGATCGACGATCTCATGGCTTGACCCGGACGCAGCGTCCTCGGCAGTGCTACGCAAACGGGCAATCTCGGCATCGCTCGAAACTAGAGCATCGGCTACCATTTCTGACCTCCATCGGATTGGCGCGCTGCGAGCCGGGGGCAGGCAGCGCCATTGATCCGATAGTCAGCAGGCGATTTGTTCGCGTCTAATCACAATACTGTTAACAAAGTCGAATTTGTGTTAACTTTCAAGCGCCTGCAACGACAAGAGGAGCTTGAAGATGGCAAGAACGGAAGCAACGCTGCCCGGTGGTGCGAGGCTCGCGGACTATCTGGCGGTGGGGTATCTGGCGCTGAACTGCTCGCTGGGCGAGGTCAAGGAGGCGCTCGTGAAGTGCGGCGTGCATACGCGGCTACGCCGCGATATGCCGCGGGAAGTGCTGGTGTATTTCGTGATGGCGATGTGCCTGTATCCGCGCGTGGCCTATGAGGAAGTGTTTCGGCTGGTGATCGAGGGGCTGCGGCGCATCTACGGCGACCAGGTACGCGATGCGCAGGTCAGCAAGGCGGCGATCTCGCAGGGGCGCGCACGCCTGGGCTGGCAGGTGATGCGCGAGCTGTTCGCCCGGCAGGCAGCGCAACGCCCACGAACTGCAGGCGACGACTATGCGGGCTACCGGGTCATGAGCGTGGACGGCTCGACGCTGGATGTGCCTGATGAGAAGGTCAATGCGGAGGCGTTCGGTTATGCGCAGGGCGGGCGCGGTGAGGCCGCGTACCCGCAGATTCGCTTTGTAGCGCTGGCCGAATGTGCAACGCACGCGCTGTGTGAGGTCCAGATGGGCGGGGTATGCGATGACAGCGAACAGGCGCTCACACGCCAGCTGTTTCCGGCATTCTCGGACGACATGCTGGTGCTGGCCGATCGCCTGTTCTATGGCTATGACATGTGGCGCGACGCGGTGGCCACCGGAGCGAAGCTACTGTGGCGCGTGAAGTCGAATTTGCGGCTGCCGTGCGAAGTGCCGCTGGCAGACGGTTCGTACCTGAGCACCGTCTATGCCAGCGACACCGACCGGCGACACCAGCGCAACGGCATGCGGGTGCGGGTCATCGAGTATCGCCTGGAAGGCGTGCCTGATGCCGAGCCGCAGTATCGCCTGATCACCAATCTGCTGGACGCAGCGGTAGCGCCTGCCATAGAACTCGCGGCGCTGTACCACCGGCGCTGGAAAATAGAAGAGATGTTTGACGAGATCAAGACACATCTGTGCGATGGCAAGAAGGTGCTGCGCAGCAAGACGCCTGATCTGGTCCGTCAGGAGTTCTATGCGTTAATGCTTACCCACGCGGCGATCCGTCGCCTGATGTACGAGGCGGCACAGGACAGCGGACAGCGACCCGAAGACTTATCGTTCGTTCATGCCGTGCGCGTGCTGAACCGACGCCTGCCCGAGGCGGCGGCCGTTCCCCCCTTCTATGAGCAGGAAGTTGTCAAGGCCTTTCACCCAAGTGCGCGAGCGCCGTAGCGGTGTCAAGGGCAGGCAGTGCCTGAGCGCAGCGGACCCTTGACACCGCGAAGGCGCGATAGGCTGGCCCAGGCTGGCGAGCGCGGGGGTTATTGCGTTCGCCAGCCTATAAGCCATTCCCAGCACCTCGCGTGTTGCGGCGGAGCTCGACCCGTCAGCCATGGCTAAGGTCCCATTGTGAAGCCGGTGATCGCGCCCGTGAGACTTGGTC
>DASZIR010000028.1:0-2402 GCA_035948995.1 Paraburkholderia sp.
CAGGTCAGCAAGAAACAGCACAACGATTTCGTCACGGAAGTCGACAAGGCATCGGAAGCGGCGATCATCGATACGCTGAAGACCGCCTACCCCGATCACGCCATCCTCGCCGAAGAATCCGGCAAATCGGACAACGAATCCGAATACCAGTGGATCATCGACCCGCTCGACGGCACCACGAACTTCATTCACGGCTTCCAGTACTACTGTGTGTCGATCGCCCTCGCGCACAAGGGCATCGTGACCCAGGCCGTCGTCTATGACCCGAACCGCAACGACCTGTTCACCGCCTCGCGCGGCCGCGGAGCGTTCCTGAACGACCGCCGCATCCGCGTCAGCCGCCGCGACCGCCTCGCCGACGGCCTGATCGGCACGGGCTTCCCGTTCCGCGAAACCGACGGCCTCGAGGCTTACGGGCGCCTGTTCACCGAAATGACCCAGGCCTGCGCCGGCCTGCGCCGTCCGGGTGCAGCTGCCCTGGATCTGGCGAACGTCGCCGCCGGGCGCCTCGACGGCTTCTTCGAGCAAGGTCTCCATGCGTGGGACATGGCAGCAGGCAGCCTGCTGATCACCGAAGCCGGCGGCCTCGTCGGCAACTACACGGGCGACTCGGACTTCCTGCACATTGGCGAAGTGGTCGCGGGCAACCCGAAGCTGTACGCGCAGATGGTGCCGATCCTCTCCCGCTACAGCCGCACGAAGCAACAAGCGGCCTGAGGCAGCACTCTCCAGAAGCGGCTTCGGCCGCTTTTTTGTTGGCGCGCCTTGCCGCTGGTGGCTGGTACCTGCTGGCGCACCGCCCTGCAGGCGGCGCCGCTTCGTGCTACAAAGCGACAAGCTGTGCCGGCATCCGCTGTCGTCCTGCCATCGTGCCATCCCGCGTTTAGCGCGACATCCCGCGCAGCATTCCGAACGGCTTCATGAAAAAAGGCTTCTATACGATCATCGCGGCGCAATTCGTGTCGTCGCTCGCGGACAATGCATTGTTGATCGCGGCAATCGCGCTGCTCACGGTGATCAGGTCGGGCGCCTGGGTCACGCCGCTCCTGCAGATCTTCTTCACGATCTCGTACGTGCTGCTGGCGCCCTTCGTCGGCGCCTTCGCCGACGCCCTGCAAAAGCGCCATGTGATGTTCGTCTCGAACGCGCTGAAGGCGGGCGGATGCCTGATGATGATCGCCGGCGTGCATCCGATGATCGCCTATGGGGTAGTCGGCTTCGGCGCAGCGGCCTACTCGCCCGCCAAGTACGGCATCCTCACCGAACTGTTGCCCGCCGAGCGGCTGGTCGCTGCGAACGCGTGGCTCGAATCGGCCACCGTGCTGTCGACCATCGTCGGCACGATGCTGGGCGGCGCGCTGATCAGCACCTATGCGGCGAATTTCGTCATGCACGTGCATCTGCCGCTGATCCATTCGGCCGCCGATCTCGCCATGCTCGCCGTGATGGTGACCTATGCGATTGCGGCCGCGATCAACATCGGCATCCCCGATACGGGCGCGCGCTATCCGAACCGCCTCAAGGAACCGAAGAAACTGGTCGGCGACTTCGCACAGTGTTTCAACGTGCTGTGGGCGGACAAGCTCGCGCAGATCGCACTCTGGGTGACGACGCTGATGTGGGGCGGCGCGGTGACGCTTCAGTTGCTGGTGCTGAAATGGGCCGACGTGAACCTCGGGCTGTCGCTGTCGAAAGCCGCGGTAATGCAAGGCATTACCGGGCTCGGCATTGCAGTCGGCGCGGCGGCCGCCGCGACGCTGGTGCCGCTGCGCAGTTCGCTGAAGGTGCTGCCGATCGGCATCATTACCGGTGCAGTGGCGATCGCGATGGCGTTCTATAGCAAGGGGCTGTTCCCGCCAGGCGCCGGCATTCGCGTCGGCCACTACGTCGCGCCGATCTATATCGTGCTCGCCTATCCGTTGATGATCCTGCTCGGTGCGCTGTCGGGCTTCTTCATCGTGCCGATGAATGCGTTGTTGCAGCATCGTGGCGCGACGCTGCTGTCCGCGGGACACTCTATCGCGGTGCAGAACTTCAACCAGAATCTGGCGGTGCTGCTGATGCTCGGTATGTATGCGGTACTGCTCACGGCAAAGGTGCCGGTGCCGTGGATCATTGTGGTGTTCGGTACGTTCATTACGTTCATGATGTGGCTTGCAAAGCGCCGTAGCGTGGCGAATGCGCGGACCGTCGACATGCGTGCGCTCGTTGAGGAGTAAACCGGCATGGGCGCGCGAGCGCTGCGGCTTGCGGCGCAAGCGCAGATTGGCCATCCGGCCAGGTCCACAGCGCGCGGCGACGGGTTAAACTCACGCCCTGAACAGCTAACGCAAGAAGATACTCAGGATGGGCATTCAAACCGCAGCGGCTAACGACGTCGCACAACATACGCCGATGATGCA
>DASZIR010000029.1:0-36132 GCA_035948995.1 Paraburkholderia sp.
CAAGGTCAACGACGTGCTGGTGCGCGCACTCGACCGTATCCTGATCCTGCACGCGGACCACGAACAGAATGCGTCCACTTCGACGGTGCGTCTGGCGGGTTCCTCGGGCGCGAACCCGTTTGCATGTATCGCCGCCGGTATCGCCTGCCTGTGGGGCCCGGCACACGGCGGCGCGAACGAAGCGGCGCTGAACATGCTGGAAGAGATCGGCTCGGTCGACCACATTCCCGAGTTCATCAGGCAGGTGAAGGACAAGAACTCGGGCGTGAAGCTGATGGGCTTCGGTCACCGCGTCTACAAGAACTACGACCCGCGTGCGAAGCTGATGCGCGAGACCTGCCACGAAGTGCTCGAAGAGCTGGGCCTGCACGACGACCCGCTGTTCAAGCTGGCCATGGCACTGGAAAAGATCGCGCTGGAAGACGAATACTTCGTGTCGCGCAAGCTGTACCCGAACGTGGACTTCTACTCGGGCATCGTGCAGCGCGCACTGGGCATCCCGACCTCGATGTTCACGTGTATCTTCGCGATGGCACGTACGGTGGGCTGGATTGCGCAGTGGAACGAGATGATTGCCGATCCGGAACAGAAGATTGGCCGTCCGCGTCAGTTGTTCGTCGGCGATACGCCGCGTCAGGCCAGGCCGATCGTGCAACGCTAAAACTGCAGGACGCGTGCCAGGCGCGCGCGGGCGCCGGCGTATGCCGGCACCGTAGCGTTTTGTTACGCCTTCGACGTAGCAGGCTTGCGCAAATCCACAACACTCCTGTGTTAAGTTCTTTCGATGGGCGCAGACCCTCTACAATCGGAACGAAGCCCTTGGCATAGGAGCAAGCTGATGCAGCAAGCAGAAGCACTTGGCGGACTGACGCACTCAGGCGTTGCGGACCACATCGAACACGAACCGGACGGCGTCTTTATTCCGCCGGAAAACCTCAACGTCGCCAGCGCGACCCAGCACGTACTGAAGTCGGGCGATACCTTCATCGTCAACGACCCCCTCGGCGATATCACCGGCCACGACGACGGCCTGTTCGTCAACGACACCCGCGTCCTCTCGCAACTGCGTTTGACCTTCGGCGGCCGCGCGCCCTCGCTGCTGTCGGGCAGCGTCAGCAGCGACAACACCTCGTTCACGGCGCACCTGACCAATCGTCCGTTGCCGCCGCTGGGCGGCGACAGCACCCCGGAGGGCGTGATTCACGTCGAGCGCGTGCGCGTGCTATCCGGCACCGTACTGAATGAAGCCATCGAAATGACCAACTACGGCACGAGTGATGCAGTCGTGCCGCTTTCCATTTCCTTCGCGAGCGACTTCCGCGACATGTTCGAGGTGCGCGGCCTGAAACGCGACAGGCAGGGCAACGTCGAACCGGCACGCGTCGAGAATGGCGAGGTATTACTCGGTTATGCGGGTCTGGATAACGTCGCGCGGTGCGTGCAGATCGCTTTTTCGCCGACGCCGGACAAGCTCTTTGCCGACCGGGCCGACTATACAGTGCAACTGCCGGCTCAGGCATGCGTGTCGATCTATCTGGCCGTGGCGGTGCAGGTGGTGGCGGAGCAGCCGGTGGCCAGCGCCGGTGTCGCGAAGCCTACCCATGCGGTGAGCGAGTTGCACCTGTCGCAGATCGATGCGGCGCGTCCGCGGGTCGGCCGGGCCGCGGTGCGCGCCGCGCTCGTCGACGCCCACCTGGTGATGCGCGAACGTCGCCAAGCGAGCGCGCGGGTGCGCTCGAGCAATCCGCTCTTTAATGCGTGGATCGACCGTTCGCTCGCTGATCTGGGTCTGCTGACCACCGATCTGGAAACCGGCCCGTATCCGTACGCCGGCATCCCTTGGTTTTCGACCCCGTTTGGCCGCGATGCGTTGATTACGTCGCTGCAGACCTTGTGGCTGCAGCCGGGCCTCGCGCGCGGCGTGTTGCGCTTTCTCGCCGAGCATCAGGCCCGCGAGAACTCGGCATTTCGCGATGCGGCGGTCGGCAAGATCATGCACGAAATGCGCAAGAGCGAGATGGCGGCCACCGGCGAGGTGCCGTTCGCGCTCTACTACGGTGGCGTCGATTCCACGCCGTTGTTTATCGTCCTGGCCGGCGCTTACGTGGCACGTACGGGCGACGTGGGCCTGATCGACGAGTTGTGGCCGGCACTGGTGCGCGCGGCGCAATGGGTCGCCGGCGTGTGCGACAAGAACCGCTTTGGCCTGCTCGACTATCAGCGCGAATCCGATGGCGGTCTGGCGAATCAGGGCTGGAAAGACAGTCACGATTCCGTCTTCCACGCGGACGGGCGCTTCCCAGACGGGCCGATTGCTCTCGTGGAAGTTCAGGCCTATGCGAGTGCCGCATTCGACACGATGGCGCGCTTCGCAACGCTGCGTGGCCTGCCCGAAGATGCCAGCGGTTACACCCAACGGGCGAGCGCGATCCGCCAATGCGTCGAAGAGAAGTACTGGATGGAAGAGTCCGGTTTTTACGGCATCGCACTCGATGGCCATGGCGAACTGTGCCGTGTGCTCGCCTCGAATGCGGGCCATCTGCTCGCGTTCGGCCTGCCTTCGCGCGAGCGCGGCGAAGCGGTGGTGCGCGGTCTGGAGTCGACCCTGTTCCATACCGGCTGGGGCGTACGCACGCTCGCTGCGGGGCAGGCGCGCTTCAATCCGATGGCATACCACAACGGCTCGGTCTGGCCACACGACAATGCACTGTGCGCGCGCGGTGTGGCGCGATACGGCGGCAAGGCGACGGCCGTGAAGCTGCTGCAGGCGCTGTTCCAGGCGGCGGTCAACTTCGATATGCGCCTTCCCGAGCTCTTCTGCGGTTTTCCGCGCCGCCGCGGCGAGCCGCCCACCGCTTACCCGGTGGCGTGCCTGCCGCAGGCCTGGGCCGCCGGTTCGCCGTTCATGATGCTCGAAGCGTGTCTGGGCGTGACCGTCGACGCCGTGAAGCGGGAAGTCCTGATCGAGCAGCCGATGCTGCCCGAAGGCATCGACTGGCTGGAAATCGGCGATATGCGTGTCGGCGATTCGAGCGTGACAATCACGTTCCGGCGCGTCGCCGGCAAGGTGGTCGCGTCGGCCGAGCAGGGCGATGTGCGGGTCGTTGCGTTGCTTTAGACATCGCTTGAGAGGGACGTGCTGCATGCGGTGCGCCGGGTGGTAACATTTGTTGTCAACTTACTCCCCGGACCACCGCATGCCCGACAGTTTCGACCAGCTCGCCGCCCTGATCCGGGCGCGCTTCTCAGAACTGAGTCCGCAATTCCAGATGGGTGCCGCTTTCCTGCTGGATCATCCTGACGAAGTAGCCGTTTCCTCGATGCGCAAAGTGGCCGAACGGGCCCAGGTGCAACCTGCATCGCTCGTGCGGCTCTCGCAACAGCTCGGTTTTCCTGGCTGGAACGAACTGCGTGACCTGTTCGTCGCGCGCGTGCGCACGAGACCCGAGCCGCTTGCAAGCCGCGCACGTTCGCTCGTCAAGGCCAATGCCAAGGACGTGCTCGCCCACGACCTGCTGGCTGCACAACAACACAATCTCGATGTCACCGCCGCGCACAATGCGCGTGTGACGGTGGAAGCCGCGCGGCTGTTGCGCCGTGCGCCGCATGTGCATGTAGCAGGTTTTCGGTCGTGCTATGCGGTGGCCTTCGGGCTGGTGTATGGGTATCGCCTGTTTCGGTCATCCGTGTCGCTCTTGACGGGCGAGGCCGGTACGCTGGAGATGCAGCTGCGCACCATCGAACGCGACAGTGCAACCATCGTGATCAGCTTCGCGCCGTATTCGGTGGAGGCCGCGCGCGCTGCGGAAGCCGCGCTGGAAAAAGGCAGCAAGCTGATTGCGATTACCGATAGCGCGGTGTCGCCGATCGCCTTGAATGCCGACAAGGTGCTGATCTTTTCACACGAAAGTCCCTCGTTTTTTCCTTCGCTGGTGGCGGCCACTGCCATTGCCGAATCGCTGGTCGCGCATCTGCTTGCGCTTGAAGGTGCAGACGCGGTGGCGCAGCTCGAAATCGCGGAACGTTCGTTGCATGCCAAGGGCGCATACGTGCCCTGAGGCACGTCGTTCAATAGAAAGAGGGTGCGTTACAGCAGCATTTCCGCGCCGCACCAATCATGTCGTTTTCCCTCTACGAGACCTGTTTCTCGCGCAGATCCAACCTTAGGTTATCTTGCATCCCTGACCTATACTCGAAAAAGTCTCTCCGGCCCGTCACGGTGGGCACGATTAAGAAATACATGCAGCGAAAGCGATTCTTTGATCCGGCCCATGCGGAGCTTTGATCGATTGCTGGACACGTGACTCCCGTGCTTTAACGCCACGTATCTTTTGCCGGTTTAAAAAGAACGCGGTAAGCAGTGGAGGCCCGATCATGGCAGAAGCAGATAGCAGCGTCCCTTATGGGCGCAAGACTCAGCACGCGCCCGCTCTCAAGGAAGTTCACATTATCTGGATCACTGCAGGCCTTGGCTGCGATGGTGATTCGGTATCGATTACCGCAGCAAGCCAGCCGAGCATCGAAGATGTGATTCTTGGTGCCATCCCCGGTTTGCCGAAGGTTCATCTGCACAATCCCGTGCTGGCCTATGAAAACGGCGACGAGTTTCTCGTGCCCTTTCATCAGGCGGCGCGCGGTGAGCTGGAGAACTTCGTATTAGTGGTCGAGGGCTCGATCCCAAACGAACGTATTAATCGTGAGGGATATTGGGCCGCACTAGGTACCGACCCGGATACACATGAACCGATCACCATTCCGCAATGGCTCGACCGTCTGGCGCCGCGCGCGCTAGCCGTGGTCGGCGCGGGGACGTGCGCGACTTACGGCGGCATTCATGCGATGGAAGGCAATCCTACCGGTTGCATGGGACTCGCGGATTATCTCGGCTGGAAATGGAAGTCGAAAGCGGGCTTGCCGATCGTGAACGTTCCGGGTTGCCCGGTGCAGCCGGATAACTTCATGGAGACCCTGCTATACCTCCTGTACCAGTTGGCGGGTCTCGCGCCAATGATCCCGCTCGACGATGCGCTACGCCCGAAATGGCTGTTTACCCGCACAGTTCACGACGGCTGCGATCGCGCGGGCTCCTATGAGCAAGCTGTGTTCGCCACCGAATACGGCAGCCCCAATTGCATCGTCAAGCTCGGCTGCTGGGGTCCGGTCGTGCAATGCAACGTTCCCAAGCGCGGCTGGATGGCCGGCATTGGCGGTTGTCCGAATGTGGGCGGCATCTGTATCGGCTGCACGATGCCGGGCTTTCCCGACAAGTTCATGCCGTTCATGGATGAGCCTCCGGGAGCCGTGCTCTCGTCGAATCTGATCAAGAGCTATGGTCCGCTGATTCGCAGCTTGCGCAGACTGACCAACAATACGCTCAACGACGAACCGAAGTGGCGTCACAACCGTTCGGAGCTCACCACCGGTTACCGTCGTTGAATGGCGCTGATGATGCTTGTCAGCAGGGAGAAGGTCATGGCTGTTACCACTGCACCTGAAGCCGCGACGCGCACACAGGCGGAGCCGGGCAAACTGGTCGAAATGAATTGGGATCCGATTACGCGGATCGTCGGCAGTCTGGGGATTTACACCAAGATCGATTTTGCGAATCGCAAAGTGGCGGAGTGCTACAGCACCTCGTCGATCTTTCGCGGCTACAGCATCTTCATGAAGGGCAAAGACCCGCGCGATGCGCACTTCATCACCAGCCGCATCTGCGGCATCTGTGGCGATAACCATGCGACCTGCTCGGTGTACACACAGAACATGGCCTACGGCGTAAAGCCGCCGGCGATTGCGGAATGGATCGTCAACCTGGGCGAAGCGGCCGAATACATGTTCGACCACAACATCTTCCAGGACAACCTGGTCGGCGTGGATTTCTGCGAGCAGATGGTCAAGGAGACCAACCCGGGCGTGTGGGACAAGGCGCAGAAAGCCGCTGCGCCGCATTCGGCCGCGCATGGGTACAAGACGATTGCCGACATCATGCGGGCGCTCAACCCCTTTACCGGCGAGTTCTATCGCGAGACGCTGCTGGTCAGCCGTTACACGCGCGAGATGTTCTGCCTGATGGAAGGGCGTCACGTGCACCCGTCGACACTCTATCCGGGCGGGGTGGGGACGGTCCCGACCATCCAGCTGTTCACCGACTACATCACACGGCTGATGAAGTATGTCGAGTTCATGAAGAAAGTCGTGCCGCTGCATGACGATCTGTTCGACTTCTTCTACGAAGCGCTGCCGGGTTACGAGGAAGTCGGGCGCCGCCGGATTCTGCTGGGCTGCTGGGGTTCGTTCCAGGACCCGAACGTGTGCGACTACAACTACAAATCGATGACGCAATGGGGCCGTGGCATGTTCGTGACACCCGGTGTGGTGGTGGACGGCGAACTGGTGACCACCGATCTGGTGGACATCAACCTGAATATCCGCATTCTGCTGGGCAGTTCCTATTACGATGATTGGGATCACGAAGAGACCTTCGTCAAGACCGATCCGCTCGGCAATCCGGTCGACCGCAAGCACCCATGGAACCAGACGACGCTGCCGCATCCGCAGAAGCGCAAGTTCGATGGCAACTATACGTGGGTGATGTCGCCGCGCTGGCTCGACAAACGCACCGGCGATCATCTTGCGCTCGATACCGGTGGCGGACCGATTGCCAGACTGTGGGCGACGGCGCTGGCGGGGCTGGTCGATATCGGCTATATCAAGGCCACCGGCCATAGCGTCAAGATTTACCTGCCGAAGACCGCGCTGAAGCCCGAAGTCGAGTTCGAATGGAAGATTCCGCAGTGGAGCAATGCGATTGAACGTGATCGCGCGCGCACTTATTTTCAGGCCTATTCCGCGGCGGCCGCATTGTATTTTGCGGAGCAGGCGCTGGCCGAATTGCATGCGGGCCGCACCCGCACGTTCAGCGATTTCAAGGTGCCCGAAGAAGGGATTGGCTGCGGCTTCCACGAAGCGGTGCGCGGCGTGCTTTCGCATCACCTGGTGATCCGCGACGGCAAGATTGCCAACTATCACCCGTATCCGCCAACGCCGTGGAATGCGAATCCTCGTGATATCTACGGCACGCCCGGACCTTATGAGGACGCGGTGCAGAACACGCCGATCTTCGAAGAGAACGGCCCGGACAAGTTCAAGGGTATCGACATCATGCGCACGGTGCGCAGTTTCGATCCTTGCCTGCCGTGCGGCGTGCATATGTATGTCGGTAACGGCAAGACCATCGACACGTCGCATTCGCCGACCTTCGGCGTGATGCAGGGAGCGCACAAGTGAGCGATGCCCGGACTGTCGAAGCGCAACAGCGCCGCATCGAAGAACTGATTGCGGCGCTGGAGGCGCTCGAAGATCCGCGCGCAAGGGAGCCCGCCAAAGAATTGCTGCAGGTCGTGCTCGATCTGCATAGTCAAGGCCTGTCGCGTTTGCTGGAGATCGTCTCGGCAGCGGGTGCGATGGATGAAGCGCTGATCGAGGCGTTGGAGCTCGACGCTCCGGTGTCGTCGCTATTGCTGTTGCATGGTCTGCATCCACAGGATTTGCCTACTCGCGTGGCGCGCGCCGTCGAAAAGATGCGGCCGCTGCTCGGGGCGCACGGCATTCAGATCGAACTGATCGATGCGGCCGAAGAGGCCGTTTGCGTGCAGGTGTCCGGGCGTTTGCAGGGCAAGCACAATTCGGTGGGCGAATTGCAGCAGGAGATCGAACGCTCGATCTTCGAGGCGGCCCCGGAGGCCATGCGTGTCGAGATTGCGGGCCTGACGGAGGTCAACGTGCACGAACTGCGCTTTGTGCCGACCCACACTGATGTGATGAGCCGGACCGAGGCCGGCGCGCGATGAACGCCGCCAGCACCAACGGATGCGGCTGGGTCGCGCGTCTGCGCAACTTCGCGCGCGAGGTGCCCGACGTGCGCTGCGAATTGTGCGCCGCGCCGATCTTGCCTGACCACCCGCATCTGTTCGAAGTCACGAAGCGCCAGTTGTATTGCTGCTGCCGCGCGTGTGCGCTGCTGTTCGGCTCCCAGCAGGGTGCGCATTACCGTCCGGTGCCGCGCGATAGCCGCTATCTCGACGGTTTTCGTATGACCGATATGCAATGGGACGCGATGGCGATTCCGATCGATATCGCGTTCTTCTTGCATGACAGTGACGCAAAACGGGTCGTGGCGCTCTATCCGGGTCCGGCCGGCGGTACGCAATCGGCGCTCGATCTGAGCGCGTGGGACGACCTGGTCGCCGACAATCCGGTGCTCGCGCAATTGCAACCCGATGTCGAAGCGCTGCTGGTGAATCGCACCGAAGGCGCGCGCGACTACTACCGCGTGCCGATCGACCAGTGCTATGCACTGACCGGCCTGATCCGCGCGCGTTGGCGCGGCCTGTCGGGCGGTACTCAGGCGTGGGAGGCGATTCGCAGCTTCTTTGCGGCGCTCAAACGCCATGGCCGTGTACCGGAGGGCCTGCTCCATGCCTGATCTGGCGTTCACTGTCGATCTCGCCGAAGTCGCGCCCTTTGCCGCCGCGCCACTGCTGCTGTTCAAGCTGCGCGTCGCCACAACGCCGGTTAGCGAAGCGATCGCCAGTATCACGCTGCAATGCCAGATTCAGATCGAGGCCACCCGGCGCCGCTATACACCTGCTGAGCAGGACGGCTTGCAGGATCTGTTCGGCACGCCGCAACGCTGGGGCGAGACATTGCGCACGATGCTGTGGACCCATACCAGCGTGGTCGTGCCACCGTTCGACGGCGAGTGCGCGATCGATCTGCCGGTACCGTGCAGCTACGATTTCAACGTCGCTGCGACCAAGTATTTTTATGCGCTGCAAGAAGGCGAAATCCCGCTAATGCTGCAGTTCAGCGGCACCGTGTTCTACCGCGACGCCGATGACGCGCTGCAGGCCGCGCCGATTCCGTGGCACAAGGAAGCCGCGTTCCGTTTGCCGGTCGCACTATGGCGCGACATGATGGCGCGCTACTACCCGAACGGTGCCTGGTTGTGCCTGCAACGGGATGTGTTCGACCGGCTCGCGCGCTACAAGACGCAGCGCGGCCTCGCAAGCTGGGAGCAGGCAGTGGCGAGGTTGCTCGATGGCGTCGAGGAGAACATCTCATGACCCCGGTCGAGAGTGTGGTCCAGGCGGTGCTGTACGAGGGATACATGCTGTACCCGTACCGGCCGTCTTCGGTAAAGAACCGGCAGCGCTGGACGTTCGGCGGGGTTTATCCCCACGCATATGCGCAGGCGGCCGGTAGCGATCCCTGGCTGATGCAGACCGAGTACCTGATTCGCGGCGATGCAGGCACCCGCGTTAACGTGCGGCCGGGGTTTCTTCAGGTGATTGAGCGGATCGTGCTGGATGCGCCGAGTTCCTCGCACGCATTGCCACGCTCCGACGCGCTGGCATGGCACCAGGTGCCGATGCTCGACGTCGACGACCGCCGCTATTACCCATGGCAGGAGGCTGCCGAGCGGCACATCCTGATACCGGAGATCGTGCTCGGGGACTTGCTGGGCACGGCGCGCGAGATTCCGTTTTCGTTCGCAGCAGGCAGTGAAGTGGAAACGCTTGCCGATCAGAACAGGGCGGTGCGCGGCGCGCTGCGGCGCACGCGCTTCCATATCGGGGGACGCGTCGAATTGGCCGCGCAGCGGGTTGCTGAGGGCGTATACCGGTTGACCACGCGCATCCTCAACGAAACCCCGCTCAAGCACCCGGAGGCGCTTAAACGCGATGCGGCGTCGCTATATGCGCTCGTGTCGTGTCACACCATCCTGACCGTCAAGGGCGGTGAATGCATCTCTTCGATCGATCCGCCCGCGGACCTCGCGGCGGCCGCTGCCGTCTGCAAGAACATCGGAGCCTGGCCGGTTCTGGTCGGCGATGAAGCGCGGCCGGACACGATGCTGGCCTCGCCGATCATCCTGTACGACTACCCGCAGATCGCACCGGAAAGCGCGGGCGAACTGTTCGACTCGACCGAGATCGATGAGATTCTGACCTTGCGCATCCTCACCATGACCGATGACGAAAAACGCGAGATGGCCGCCACCGACGAACGCGCGCGAGCGCTGCTGGCACGCACCGAAAGTCTCGGCGCGCAGCAGATGCAGAAACTGCACGGCACCTTGCGGCAGATTCGGCCGGTCAATATGCCGGGTGCGTCGCCGGCCCTGGCGCAGGACGATCACTTCGAGCCGGTGTCGCCGTGGGCCGAGCTCGACGCGCGGCCGCATCTGGCGTGCGTGCGCGTGGCGGGCGTCGAAATCCAGGTGGGCGATCAGGTGCGGCTGCATCCGCGTTGCCGCGCGGACATCTTCGATATCGCGCTGAGCGGCATGGTGGCAACGATTGAATCGATCGAGTGCGATTTCGACGATCGCGTGCATGTGGCGGTGACGATCGACGACGATCCCGGCAAAGACCTCGGCATGGCGCGTATGCCCGGCCATCGCTTCTTTTTCGGGCCGGACGAGATCGAGCCTTTGCCGGACGGCGGGAGACGCGCATGAGCGGGATTCTGGTCGCGGGCATCGGCAATGTGTTTCTCGGCGACGATGGTTTTGGCGTGGAGGTGGTGCGGCGTCTGCTGGAGAGGACTGACGCGAAGCAAAGCTCGGGCGGATCCGCGCAAGTGCGCGTCGAGGATTTCGGCATTCGCGGTATCGATCTGTGTTACGCGCTGCTCGACGGCGTCGATGCCGCCATTCTGATCGATACGACGCAGCGCGGCGGTTCGCCGGGCACGCTCTATCTGATCGAGCCGTCGCAGGACAATCTTGAGTCGGCTGCTGCCGCTGATCCGTACGCGTCGCCCGTGCTGATGTCGCCGCACGAAATGGATCCGGCCAAGGTGCTGCAAACGGTGCGGATGCTGGGCGGCGGCTGCGAAGACATCGTGGTGATCGGCTGCGAGCCGGCGGACTTTGGTTTCGAGCAGGGTGAAGAAGGACGCATGGGCCTAAGCACCCCGGTTGCGGCGGCGGTCGATCGGGCCGTGGATCTGGTCGAGAAGCTGATCGCGCAAACGATGGAACGGCTGACCTTGCGCATGGTGTAGCGGGTGCGCAGGGCCGAGTGCGATGTTTTCCGATGTGTTGGGATGTTTCTGCGGTGTTTTCGAAGTAGGGAGGCGTGATGAAAGGATTCTTAAAGTACCTCGTGTTGCCGGCGCTCGTGGTGGGACTGCTCGCCAACGTGAAGGACATCAGGCGTTATTTGCGCATGCGCAGCATGTAGCGGGACGCAGCGGGGGAATGTCATGAGCACTAGCGCACAACCACCTCGCGGCGGTTCCGCCGCACGGCGGCCGATAGGCGAGGAAATCCGCGTCCGCGGACTGGTCCAGGGGGTGGGCTTTCGGCCCACCGTGTGGCGGCTTGCGCACGATTGCGGATTGGTGGGCGACGTTCGCAACGATAGCGACGGCGTGCTGATTCACGCATGCGGCGACATGTGGACGGTGGAGCAATTCCTTGCCCGTTTGCGTGCTGAATGCCCACCGCTGGCCCGTATCGATACGATCGAGCGCCATGAATGGGTCTCGGTCGCCGAGGTCGACGATTTCCTGATTGTGCCAAGCGTAGGCGGGCAGGTGCAGACCGGTGTCGTGCCGGATGCCGTGACATGCGCGGCCTGTGCCGCCGAAATCGCGGATCCGGCGAACCGGCGTTATCGCTATCCGTTTACCAATTGCACGCACTGCGGCCCGCGGCTGTCGATTCTCGAAGCGATTCCTTATGACCGGGCCAACACGACGATGGCGGCGTTCGCGCTGTGCGACGCGTGCCGTGCCGAGTACGACGATCCGTCCGACCGGCGCTTTCATGCTCAGCCGGTTGCGTGTGCCGTATGCGGACCGCGGGCGTGGCTGGAAGCGCCTGACGGAGCGCGGCTCGACATCCTCGCCGATGATGCCTGCCGGGCCGCAAGTGTGATGTTGCAGCGTGGGGCGGTGGTGGCGATCAAGGGACTGGGCGGTTTTCAGCTCGCCTGTGACGCCTGTGACGAAGCGGCGGTCGCGCGCTTGCGCCGCCTCAAGCGCCGCGAACGCAAGCCGTTTGCGCTACTCGCGCGTGATCTGGAGGTGATCCGCCGCTACTGCCCGGTGGACGATGTCGAACGGGCGTTGCTGCAAAGTTCTGCGGGGCCGATCGTGATTCTGCGCGCGAGGCCGGTGACGAATGAGGCAGCAAGGGGCGCGCACGAAGATGCTACCGGCGTCGAGCGGATCGCGCCAAGTGTGGCGCCGGGTGTCGGCACGCTCGGCTTTATGCTGCCCGCCACGCCCTTACATCATCTGCTGATCGAGTCGTTCGACCGTCCTTTGGTACTGACGAGCGGTAACACCAGCGACGAGCCGCAATGCATCGACAATGCCGATGCGCGCGCCCGTCTCGGGCGCATCGCCGACGTGTTCCTGATGCACGATCGCAATGTCGCAAGGCGCGTCGATGATTCGGTGACACGGGTGGTGCTCGGCGCGCCGCGCGTGCTGCGCCGCTCACGCGGCTATGCACCGGCGCCGCTGATGTTGCCGTCGGGTTTTGGCGATGCACCGGCGATTCTTGCGATGGGCGGCGAACTGAAGAACACGTTTTGCCTGAGCCGCGATGCTCAGGCAATCGTCTCGCATCATATGGGCGATCTCGAAGATGCACTGACTTATGCGGACTACCGGCGTTCGGTGACGCAGTACTTGACCTTGTTCGAGCGTGAGCCGCAAGTGGTGGCGCTCGATCTGCATCCCGAGTATCTGTCGCGCAAGATTGGTTACGACCTGGCCCAGGCACGGCAACTGCCTTTCGAAGAGGTCCAGCATCATCATGCGCATATCGCTGCGTGTATGGCGGAAAACGGTGTAGCGATCGACGCACAGCCGGTGCTCGGTGTCGCGCTCGATGGTCTCGGTTTCGGCTCAGACGGCACCCTGTGGGGCGGCGAATTCATGCTCGCAGGCTACCGCGACTTTATCCGCCTCGGCATGTTCAAGCCGGTGGCGATGCCGGGCGGCGTGCGCGCTATCCATGAGCCGTGGCGCAACACCTATGCGCATCTGGTCGCCGCGTTCGGCTGGGATGAGTTCGTCAGGCGATACAACGCACTCGATTTGCAGCGCTTTCTCACTGCGCGTCCGCGCGCCGCAATCGATACGATGATCGCGCAAGGCGTCAACAGTCCGCTGGCGAGCTCGGCCGGGCGTCTGTTCGACGCGGTGGCGGCTGCCGTCGGCGTGTGTGCGGAGCGCGTGCTGTACGAGGGACAGGCTGCCGTGGAATTCGAAGCGACGGTGGACGAAGCCACGCTGCGCGATGAAGACGACGCACTGGCGTATCCGTTCGAGATCGCACCCGGCGAACCAGGCGGTTTGCGCTGCATCGAGCCGCGCCCGATGTGGCAAGCCTTGCTGGACGATTTGTCGCGTGGCACGGCCACCGCTGTGATCGCGGCCCGGTTTCACAAAGGCATGGCGCTCGCGATTGTGCGCATGATCGAATTGTTGACGGACGAACTGCTCGCTGGCGCAAGTGCCTCGAACGAAGCCTCTGTCAATTACCCTGCACTAAGCGCGGCAGCGCCGGTCGTCGCGTTGTCCGGTGGCGTCTTCCAGAATCGTATTCTGCTCGAACAGGTCGCAGGACGGTTGGGCGCGGCTGGGTTGCGCGTGCTGTCGCACCGGCAGGTGCCGGCCAATGACGGCGGACTGTCGCTCGGGCAGGCCGTGGTAGCAGCCGCGCGCAGGCGGGCCCGATGAATCGTCAGTCAAAACAATCTCAACGGAGACCAACATGTGCCTGGGCATCCCCGGACAGATCGTCGAAGTGACCGATGCTGCGAACCACCTGGCGCTCGTCAACGTCGGCGGTGTGCGGCGCGTGATCAATATCGCGTTTATCGTGGATGACGACCTGCCAGCGGCGGCGTGCGTCGGGCAATGGGTGCTGGTGCATGTCGGTTTTGCAATGAGCCGGCTCGACGAGGACGACGCGGCGCGCACGCTGGCGCTGCTGCATGAACTGGGCGTCGCGCAAGCGGAATTCGATGAGATGCGCGGTGTGCCTTAGCGGATTGAATATGATGTTTTGGCGCACGATCAGAAGGCAGCGCGCAGCAGCTGGCAGCAGCATGCAGGAGTGGGAGCAAAGCAACGGAGACACACATGCCCGAACATGAATCACTACAAGGGCTCTATCCGTTCCTGCACGGAGGCCGGCAGGACGCGGACAAGCTCGACGCCGCGCTGCTGGAATCGGTCCGCCAGAAGGCGCAGGACAGTGTCGATACCAAGCGGCGCTTCTTCGAGGCGAACGGGCCCGCGGTGGTCGCCGTGGCGCATGCGATCGCCGGCGTGTATCGGCGCGATGGCCGTCTCTTTGCGATGGGTAATGGCGGTTCGAGTTGTGACGCCGCCCATATTACCGTCGAATTTCTGCATCCGGTGACCACGGGACGGCCC
Organism: Paraburkholderia sp.; assembly: GCA_035948995.1. Taxonomy (GTDB): domain Bacteria; phylum Pseudomonadota; class Gammaproteobacteria; order Burkholderiales; family Burkholderiaceae; genus Paraburkholderia. The sequence continues at coordinate 14,467 of DASZIR010000029.1, forward strand.
GCGCTGACCGCAATCAATCTCGTCGCCGACACGGCGATGATGACAGCCGTGGGTAACGACGTGGGCTTCTCGCACATCTTCGTGCGGCAACTGGTCGCCCAGGCGCGGCGCGGCGATGCGCTGATCGGCGTATCGACGAGCGGCAACTCGGACAACCTGCTTGCTGCCTTCGCCAAAGGCCGGGAGATGGGGCTGCTGACCATCGGCCTGTCGGGTCATGATGGCGGACGGATGGCGGCGAGTGCCGATCTCGATCACTGCCTGGTCGTACCGAGCGACAGCATTCATCGCGTGCAGGAAACGCACGTCGCGATTTATCACATCCTGTGGGATCTCGTGCATACGCTGCTGGCCGACGATCGCGGCGGTCTGGCGCAAGAAGGTCCGCGATGAAATACGTCGACGAGTTCCGCGATCCGCACAAGGCCCAGGTGCTCGAGAAAGAAATCGGCAGGCTGGTCGCACGGATCGAGCGCGCAAAGCAGCGTCCGCTGCAGATCATGGAAGTGTGCGGCGGTCATACGCATACGATTTTCCGCTACGGTATCCAGCAACTTTTGCCCGATGCGGTGGAGTTCGTCCACGGTCCGGGATGCCCCGTCTGCGTGCTGCCGATGGGGCGGGTCGACGATTGCGTGGCACTGGCCGAGCACCCGGACGTGATCTTCGCGACCTTTGGCGACGCGATGCGCGTGCCCGGTTCGAAGAAAAGCCTGCTAAAGGCGAAAGCCGATGGCGCAGATGTGCGTATGGTCTATTCGCCGCTCGATGCGTTGAAGATTGCACAGGCGAATCCGCAGCGTGAAGTGATCTTCTTCGGCCTCGGCTTCGAGACCACCATGCCAAGTACGGCGATGACCGTGTTGCAGGCTAAAGCGCAGCACCTCGAGAATTTTTCCCTGTTCTGCAATCACATCACGATCATCCCCACCATCAAGGCGATTCTCGATTCGCCCGATCTGCACCTGGACGGCTTTCTGGGCCCGGGGCACGTGAGCATGGTGATCGGCATGCGTCCGTATGAGTTCGTCGCGCAGCACTATCGCAAGCCCATCACGGTAGCTGGATTCGAGCCGCTCGACGTGCTGCAGTCGATGTGGATGGTGCTCAAGCAGATCGCCGAAGGGCGTTGCGAAGTCGAGAATCAGTATGGCCGTATCGTGCCGGAGAACGGCAATGCGCAGGCATTGTCGGCGATTCAACAGGTCTTCGAGTTGCGCGAATTCTTCGAATGGCGTGGGCTTGGCTCGATCGATCATTCCGGCGTGCGGATTCGCGACACGTTCGCGGCTTTCGATGCGGAACGCAAGTTCGCCGTGCCGAACCTCAAGATCGCCGATCCGAAGGCGTGTCAGTGCGGTGAGGTGCTCAAGGGCGTGATCAAGCCGCATCAGTGCAAGGTGTTCGGCACCGCCTGTACGCCGGAATCGCCGCTGGGCTCGCTGATGGTGTCGAGCGAAGGCGCCTGTGCGGCCTATTACAACTATGGGCGTATCGATACGTCGAGGCTTGAGCGTCGTGATGGTGCGGTTCGCACCGGTGCGTCGAGTGCTCCTGCGGGTGCCGCCAGAGGCACAGGAGGCACAGGAGGCACAGGCGGCACAGGCGGCACAGGCGCGGCTGCAAAACCGTTTTCTGAACCAGTAACCGCGGCTTGCGCGGACGGTGTGTCCGAGACGCTCGAAAGAGGTGGCTGTTGATGAACGATCGAGCCTCTAATCGCATCGACGCTGCCGGGCCGGACGCATCGGCCCTATCTGGCGCGTTACCTTCTTTGCCGACGCCAAGGCACATGGCGCATATCCGCGACGTGTCGGTCAATCTTGCGCACGGCAGCGGTGGCCGCGCGATGCGCGACCTGATCGAGGATGTGTTCGTCTCGACCTTCGACAATCCCATGCTCGCGGCGCTGGAGGATCAGGCGGTGGTTCCGCTTGCACAGCTCGCAGCCCACGGCGACCGCCTGGCGTTCACGACCGATAGTTACGTCGTCGATCCGCTGTTCTTTCCGGGCGGCGATATCGGCACGCTGGCAGTGTCCGGCACCGTCAACGATCTGGCCGTGTGCGGTGCGACGCCGTTGTTCCTGTCCTGCGGGATGGTGATCGAAGAAGGGTTCTCGGTAGAGGCGTTGCGGCGCGTCGCCGCGAGCATGCAGCGCATCGCGCTGCGCGCGGGCGTCGCCATCGTGACGGGTGACACGAAAGTGGTGGAGCGCGGTTGCGCGGACAAGCTGTTCATCAATACCGCCGGCATCGGCGTGGTGCGGCGGGACGTGTCGATCTCCGCGCGCCATGCGCAGCCCGGCGATGTCGTGATCGTCAACGGTTATCTTGGCGACCACGGCGCGGCGATCCTCGTGGCGCGGCAGCAACTTGCGCTCGAGTCCGATGTGCAAAGCGACTGCGCTCCGCTCAACGGGCTGATTGCCGCGATGCTCGACGTCTGCCCCGAGATTCATTGTCTGCGCGATGCGACGCGCGGCGGCGTGGCGACGGTGCTCAAAGAGTTCGCGCAGAGTTCGAACGTGACCATCCGGATTCGTGAAGTAGATGTGCCGCTGCGCGAGGAAGTGAGGGGCGCATGCGAGATTCTCGGACTCGATCCGCTGTATCTGGCCAACGAAGGGAAGCTGGTGGCTGTCGTCCCGCCGCATGCCGCTGACGGTGTGCTGGCCGCCATGCGTGCGTATCCGCAGGGCCGCCATGCTGCGGCGATTGGCGAGGTCGAAGAGGGGCCGGGCGGCCTCGTGGTGTTGCACACGGTGTTCGGTGGTCAGCGCATTGTGGACATGCTGGTCGGTGAGCAATTGCCGCGTATCTGCTAGCGCGTCAACGTGCGCGTCAGCGCAGGGGCGGTAGCGTCGTTCGAAGGGGACGCGTGATGCATGAGTTGAGCATTGCCAGCAGCGTCGTCGAAATCTGCGCCGAACAGGCGGGGGGCGCGCGCGTGATGCGCGTGACGCTGGAAATCGGCCAGCTTTCGGCGGTAATGCCCGAGGCGATCCGCTTCTGTTTTGACGTGTGCGCGAAGGATACGCTGGTGGAAGGCGCTGAGCTGGAGATTATCGAAACCCCAGGGCAGGCACGCTGTCTGACTTGCGGCGCGACGTTGATGCTTGCGGAGCCGTTCGGGCAGTGCGAGTGCGGCAGCGTCAACCTGGAGCTGATCTCCGGCCAGCAACTGAAGATCAGGCAGATGGAGGTGATGTGATGTGTACCACATGTGGATGCTCCGGCACGCAAGGCGCGACAGTGACCGATCCGGATGAGGCTGAGCGGGAGCCGGCCACGCAGGAGGGCGGTGCTGAGCATCAGCACGGCGATGAACCGGCTCGCGGGTATCGGCGTGTGCAGGCGCAAAGCCATATGCATAGCCACCTGCATGCGCATTCACACGACCATGAGCATCCGCACGAACATCCGCAGGAACATGGCCACGAGCATCCGCACGAACACGCGCACCCGCACGACCATCCGCATGGCCACGTCCATGACCACGAGCACGCATCCACCACCCCCACTGCACTCGACCCCGCACACACCCTCGCGCGCGAACACGGCACCGCGATCACACTCGAACAGGACATCCTTGCGAAGAACCAGTTGCTGGCCGAACGCAATCGCGGCTGGCTCGCGGGCCGCTCGATCCTCGCGGTGAACCTCATGAGCTCGCCCGGCGCGGGGAAAACCACGCTGCTTGAACGCACGATTCGCGACCTTGGGGAGAGCTTGCCGCTGACGGTCATCGAAGGCGATCAGGCCACCCTCAACGATGCGCAACGGATCCGCGCAACCGGTTGCCGGGTGATCCAGATCAACACCGGCACGGGCTGTCATTTGGATGCCGGCATGATCTCCCGCGGTCTCACGCAGCTTGATCCGCCGTCGCACTCGGTCGTGATGATCGAGAACGTGGGCAACCTGGTGTGTCCCGCGTTGTTCGATCTGGGCGAGCAGGCGAAGGTGTTGATCCTGGCGGTGACGGAAGGCGAGGACAAGCCGGTCAAATATCCGCACATGTTTCGCGCCAGTTCGCTGATGTTGCTGAACAAGATCGACCTGCTGCCGCATCTGCGCTTCGATGTCGCGCGCTGCATCGAGTACGCGCGACGCGTCAATCCGGCCATCGAGATCCTGCAAGTGTCGGCGCAGACCGGCGAAGGGATGGACGCGTGGTACGCATGGCTGCGCTCGCACGGGGATGCCTATTGCTGATGCGCACGTGCAGTCCCGTTCCGTTTGATGCCGACACGTACGCATTGACAACACATGTTGTTAAGCGTTATAAATTCAGATCGAGTGTTGAATCGATGCCGGCAGCGCTGACAATGTCCTTTCAACACGCCGCACAGACGTGCCGGATGCCGTTGCCATGTCTGTGTCATTTCACAGGGCACGCGGCTTGAACGAGGCATAAGCGTCGATGCAGGAATTGAGTCTTTTCCGTGTTACCGGCCAACCGGACGATATCGGCTACAGGTTGGGCGAACTGGCGAAGCCGGTCATGGCCGCCTACATGCAGCAAAGCGCCGCATGGCAGCGCGTCAGCCGGTGGCGCGGCCATCCTTTTGTGAAGGCGCTGCGCCGCGCGGCTGAAGCGCATTTCCCCGCGCTGGTCGCGGAACTCGACGGCATGGCCGCAGGGCTCGGGTCGTCGACGGAAGATGTGTTCCTGTGGAACTGTCGCGGCGAACTCATCCATAACGCACCGGATGGCTGTACGACACTCGCGGCCACCTCCGGCAATGCGCGTTTCACTGCGCACAACGAGGACGGCGATCCGTATTTGCGGGAACGCAGCTTCCTGGTGGACGTTCAGCCTACTGGCAAGCCCGGCTTCGTGAGTTTCTACTACCCGGGCTCGCTCCCCGGACACACGTTTGCCGCCAGCCGCGCCGGTCTGGTGCAGGCAATCAACAATCTGCGTATCCGTGTGCCCGCTGCGGGCGTGCCGCGCATGATCCTCGCACGTGCGGTCCTGGATACGACCTCGCTAGACGAAGCGGTGAAACTGTTGCGCGATACGCCGCGTGCCAGCGGCTTTCATCACACATTAGGCTGCGCCGGCGACGCGCGTCTGTTGAGTATCGAAGCGACCCCGCAACGATGCTCGGTCGTCGCCGACAAGACGCTTGCCGGTCACGCGAATCATCTGATCCACGCCGGGTGCGAGAGCGAAGCGCAAATCGTGACGGATTCGTCCCGTGACCGGCAAGCGCGCGTGGAGGCATTGCTCCCTGCACTTCGTGCGCCGGTGACAGGCGATGCCCTGTTACGCGTGCTGCAGGACCAGGCGCCGGCCGGACTGCCCATTTTCCGTGACGATTCCCAGGATCCCGACGACGAAAACACCCTTGCCACTGCGCTCTTTCGCATCGAAGCGGACGGCGTGGCGATGCAGGTGTATCGGCGGGGGCATTGCGCGTTCGACACGTTCATTCCCCAAGCGGCGCGTTAGCACGCCGTCTTCTGACCGCTATCACGCGATAAGGAACAGTATGTCCACCGTGTTTCATCGTGCACCGAACCAGGCGCTGCCGGTCGCCGTCGCGGGCGACGGCATCGAGATCATCGATTCGACCGGCAAGCGCTATATCGATGCTTCCGGCGGCGCAGCCGTCTCCTGCCTCGGCCATAGCAACCAGCGCGTGATCGATGCCATCAGGCGCCAGTCGCAGCAATTGCCTTATGCGCACACGTCGTTCTTCACGACGCAAGTTGCCGAAGAACTTGCCGACCGCCTGATGGCGAGCGCGCCGCAGGGGCTCGGTCATGTGTATTTCGTCTCCGGCGGCTCCGAGGCGATTGAAGCGGCATTGAAGTTGGCTCGCCAGTATTTCGTCGAGAAGGGCGAACTGCAACGGCGCCATTACATCGCACGCCGGCAGAGTTATCACGGCAATACGCTCGGGGCCCTGGCGATTGGCGGCAATGCATGGCGCCGGGAGCCGTTCCTGCCGATCCTGATCGAAGCCCATCACGTGAGCCCCTGCTACGCGTATCGCGAGCAACGCGCTGACGAGAGCGAAGAAGCCTTTGCGCAACGTCTCGCCGATGAACTGGAGCAGAAGATTCTGGAACTCGGCGCGGACACGGTGGCGGCTTTCGTCGCGGAGACGGTGGTCGGCGCAACGGCCGGTGCGGTGCCGCCAGTGCGCGAGTACTTTCGCAAGATTCGCGCGGTCTGCGACCGTTACGGCGTGCTGCTGATCCTCGACGAGATCATGTCGGGGATGGGCCGCACCGGCTATCTGTACGCGTGCGAAGAAGACGGCGTGGTGCCTGACCTGTTGACCATCGCGAAGGGGCTTGGTGCGGGCTATCAGCCGATCGGCGCGACGCTGGTCAGCGACCGCATTTACGATACGATCGTCGGCGGTTCGGGCTTCTTTCAGCACGGTCACACTTATATTGGGCACGCAACCGCGTGTGCTGCGGCACTCGAAGTGCAGCGCGTGATCGCCGAAGATAACCTGCTGCACAACGTGCAGGCGCGCGGCGAGCAGTTGCGTGCGCAACTACGCACGCATTATGCGCAGCATCCACATATCGGCGATGTGCGCGGGCGTGGATTATTTGTGGGTGTCGAACTGGTTCAGGACCGTGCTACCAAGACCCCGTTCGATGCGAAGCTGAAACTGCACGCGGCGATCAAACGCGAGGCGTTTGCGCGCGGCCTGATGGTGTATCCGATGGGCGGGACGGTCGATGGCAAGAGCGGCGACCATGTGCTGCTCGCGCCGCCGTTTATCTGCACGGCGCATGACATCGGCAATATCGTCGAGCGTCTCACGGACGCGATTGAAGGCGCTCTGGTTGCAACCGGTGTGCGGGCCGCATCCTGAGCGGGTATCTCATCTCTTGTGAGCGTTTTCATGACCGATCGTTTGCCGCGTTTCGACGCATCGAATGCCACGCCCGAGCAGAAGGCCGTGCTCGACGAGATTCTGTCCGGTCCGCGTGGAAATCTGAACGGCCCGTTTCTCGGCTGGATCCATAGTCCGGAGCTCGCACAACAGGCGCAACGGCTAGGCGCGTTTTGTCGCTATCGGACCGGCTTGCCGCTGCGCCTGTCGGAGCTGGCGATTCTGGTGACGGCGGCCCGTTGGCAGGCGCAGGCCGAGTGGCATATCCACTATCCGGTCGCACTCGAGGCAGGAGTGTCGCAGCACGACGCGGAGGCGATTCGGCTGGGGCAACGGCCGGCTTTCACCAAGTCCGACGATGCGCTGATCTACGCTTTCGCCACCGAACTGTATGACACGAAGCGGGTGTCCGATGCGACTTACGCGGCGACGGTGGAGCGCTTCGGGCATGAGGTGACCATCAACCTGGTCGGCCTGCTCGGTTATTACGCGCTCGTCGCGATGACGCTGAATGTGTTCGGCATGCGCGCCGATGGGCAGGCGACGTTGCCGTTTGCGCAGTGAGGGGGTAGGGGTTTAGTGCTCGCGTTCGAGCAATCGCCTGGCGGCTGCAAGTTCGGTGTGTTCGAACGCGGGTTCGAATTCTGCTGCTTCGCGAGCTGTCATGCCGACTTCTTTCGACAGCGCCGTTTCCCGCCACCCGCGCACGGCCTGGTACACCGTATCGAGCACATCGAGGGCTGCGCCGCGCGTCAGATGGAAATGCCCGGCTGCGGCAAGGGCTTCTTCGATCGAACCACTCGGTCCAGATTCCTCCGTCAGCCATGTCTTGAGTTCGCGATCCGTGTCGGGCATCGGATTGATATCAAAGGCGGGCGCAAGACGCCACTGTCCATGGCCGACATGCAGGAAACCATGATTTTGCAGATGATCGTCCACGTTGGTGATGAGCATGCTGAATATGATTCGGCGCCATAACTCGATGAGGTCTCGGCTGGGATCATCGCTGACAACCAGGATGCGCTCTGCAATTTCGGTGTACGAGTGATCTTCTTCACGCGAGGCCTGGAGCAGGGAGGCTGCCGACAGATATGGAATCCGCCCGCCGTTATGGCGGTCGAAACGGCGAATCAACGCGATTGGCACGTTGTCGGAGTGCACGATGCGCGCGTGCGCCGCAGTGATGCCCGCCATCTGTGCGAGGCGCAGTGCAAGCACCTCGGCACGCGTGACCGCGCGTTCGTCCTGGACGCTTGGAAACTTGCCGATGGCGAGATGTCCGTCGTCGTCGATGATTGTGCATTTGGGCCGCATCCCGCCGAGTGATGTGCCGCGTCCGCGCAGATAGCGCAAGTCAGCTTCGGTTTCCGTGCCGTACTCGACTGCGCGGGACGCGCCAATCAACTGGGCGAGTTCGGGCAACGGCGGGGCACGTCGGCCGCCATCCTCCATCGTGCGCAGGAATACCCCTTGATCATTCGTCAAACGGATTGCGCCAACGCGGCTTTCGTCGTCGACGCCAAGCAGGTAGTCCATTTCGGTGAGCGCGCCACTGACGGCTTCACCCTTTTCTGGCGCGAGCTTGCGCCGCTTCGCGTGGTCGCGGGCAATGACCCGGCAGCCCCAGCCGTTGGGTTCGGTATCCGCGATAGCGAAATGGAAAACGGAGTCGCTTCTGGTCGGCGCTTTACGGAACTGGCGTTCGGCTGTCAGAACGAGATCAGGGGAAATTGCAAAGCGAGCGCCGTTTTGCAGCCAGCTCGCGTCGTAGACGAAAGCTGAGCTTTCACGCGAGCCGAGTCTGGCATAGGTCAGTTGACCGACGGGCGATGCAGATGCACCCAAAGCCACGCGCACCGTGCGCTCGACCGGTGGCGTCATTACAGCGCCCCTGATGATTCGGTGGCCTTCTTGCTGCGAATGCGTTTGGGAACTGCCTGATCCATCAGACTCAGGCCGACATCGTCGGCGGCGGTGTCGAGCAGGTTTGTAAAGCGCTCCAGCTCGCTCAAGACGAGCATCGCGGTCGCTACCGTGCCCACGGCAACCGTCGGGTCGCCTTTCTCAAGCCGCTGCAATGTTTTGAGCGACACCTGCAGGCGCTCGGCCATCGATTGGGTGGAGATGTGCCGCCGCCGCCGCGCGAGTGCAATATCCTCGCCGAGTTTCTTCAGCCCGCGACGAACCGGCAAAGGCAGCTTGTCCGTCTTTGCAGCTTTTTGTGACTCGTTCGGTGAGTTTGTCGGCCTCATGTGACTGATTATAGAACGCGCTCATCGGTTTTACGCAGATTTTTCTGTTTTACGGTCGTATATAACGGATAAAGACAATTAAGTGGTTATATGTGACCTTTTGTGTGAGCTGACATAGAGTGTGTGGTACGGAGCTCAGCCCCTGAGACAGCATCCCGATCAACGTTCGCAAGAAGCTCCACTGCTCGGCGCAGGCTCACGCGACACGTATGCCCTCACCCAGATGGCCTGCACGAACCCCAGCTACGCCTCGCCCCCCCAAATCCCCCAGAAAATCCCGAGCACGCTCCGACAGGCCGGGCGCAAGATTCAGGGCTCGGGTAGCGGCCATGGCGACCCGGGGACGCGCGCTTTCCTCCAGTTCCTCGGTGGCAGCCGTCAGCCACTCTGGAAACTTCTCCGTCAGCGCGTCAATCAGTACCGTGGCCTGCCGTCGGTCTTTCTCCGCCTTGAGCGCGTGCGACGGGGTGCGAAGCGTGCTGACGATCAGCTTGTGAAGGGCAAACCTCGCTGGATCCGGCAGCATCACCGGGACCACGTGTTCCTTGCCGAGGATAAAGCCGTGCGCCGGGTTCGACACCAGATACCTGAAGTACGGCAGCCCCGTCGCGTGCGCGCGCAAGTGGGGTAAGGCCTTCGTCTCGTACGCCTCGGTGCCCGGCACGAGCAGGTCCACCTTGAGGGGCTGTCCGCGAGCCTTGAACGAGGTAGCGGGTTTTCGCGAGTGCAGTTCCGGCACTTCGAGAAAGGGAAGGCTGCTATCACGCAAGATGTCGAGAAAGCTGCGGTCCTCCGGGATAGCCACCGAAATGGTCCCCGCACTGCCAATGTCGATATCCTCGGTCCGGTAGTTCGCGGGCAGACGAACACCGAGGCTGTTCAGCAGCGCACCAAATGCATGGGCGCCCACGAGCACGCCGCCGTGACTGAAGATCCCGGCGTTAAAAAGCGTGGCGACGGTGAGCGCCGAAGAATTGTCGGCCGCAGCAAAACCCGCCTTACGCAGAATCTGGACATCCGTGCCAAGGGCACGCATTTCCGCGCTCTCCTGCAGCTTCGCCTCGAGCGCCGCCTCGGTAGCGGGTTCTCCCGCGCGGCCCAGCGAGGTTTCCTTGTGCTTGCCTGAGGCCAGATACACGCGCCAGTAGGTGTACGTTTTCCCGTCGACCGTCTTCTGCCCGGCGGAGCCGGGAGAATGCAGCGGAATGTGCGCTTGCGTGCCGGCGCGCTCGGTGACCGAGGAATATAGCGTTTGGAGTGCGTCGTTGTGGAAGTCGGCCATGGCAAAGGATCTCTTATACCTTACAATTTTATCTTAGGGTATAAGAAGCGATCCGTCAAATTTATACCGCAACATAGAATGACAAGGGATAATTTCTCCGCCATGCGCATGCCGCCCACCCTCCAACTCACGACGCCGATCCCGAGAAGCGCCTATCATGAAGTTCGGTCTACGCCCGCGCCTGTCGCGCTGCGTGGCACTCTCGATCGACGCCGACACCGCAAGCACCCGGGCGGGACCGTTGCGGCAGGCGTCACGGTTGATTGCACGGCTGCACCGACAGGGCACAACAGGAGAGAGCGATGAAGCGCAAGGCATCAGCGGTCTGGCAAGGTGGCCTGCAGGACGGGAAGGGCACGATTTCTACTGACAGCGGAGTTCTCAAGGACACTCAGTATTCGTTTGCGACGCGTTTCGAGGACGGCATCGGCACCAATCCGGAAGAGTTGATCGCGGCCGCCCATGCCGGGTGCTTCTCCATGGCGCTATCGGCTGAGCTGGGCAAGGCCGGCATCAAGCCCGAACGCATCGGCACCACGGCGACCCTGACGCTCGACAAGGCCGACGGCGGCTTCGCGATCACCGCGGTTCACCTGGACGTCAAGGTGAAAATCCCCGGCGGCGACCGCGCTGCGTTCGAAAAAGCCACTGCCGACGCCAAGGCGGGTTGCCCGGTCTCGAAGGTGCTCAAGGCCACCATCACCATGGATGCGACGCTCGAAACCTGAGCACCCCCCAATCGAAACATTCAAGCATAGGCAGGCGGTCGGCGCAGCACGGCGCCGCCGTTCGCTTTGCGCGGTCGCGCGGGCCACGTTACCCGCATCCGGCAGGTCCGCGCGGCCGCTTACCGTGTCGTCTGCAATGGAGCGTCAATGGCATCCCAATCAGAGAAAGCACAGCAATTCAAGGCTTATCACGAAGCGGCGCCGGCCTTCATCATCCCCAATCCGTGGGACATCGGCACTGCGCGGTTGCTCGCGCTGGCCGGCTTCAAGGCGCTCGCGACCAGCAGCGCCGGCTACGCCTTTTCGCGCGGCCTGCCCGACTACTCGATCGGCCGCGAGCAGATGATGACCCACCTCGCCGAAATCGCCGCGGCCACCGATTTGCCGGTCAGCGCCGATCTGGAGAACGGCTTCGGCGATGCGCCCGAGGACGCCGCCGAGACGATCAGGCGTGCGGCCGCCGCCGGTGTCGTGGGCGGCTCGATCGAGGACGCCACGGGACGGCCGGACGAGCCCATCTATCCGCACGCGCTTGCTGCCGAGCGGATTCGCGCCGCGGCCGAGGCGGCCCGCGCGTTGCCGTTTCCGTTCACGCTGACGGCGCGTGCCGAAAACTATCTGGTCGGACGGCCCAACCTCGACGATACGATCCGGCGCTTGCAGGCCTATCAGGAAGCTGGCGCTGACGTGCTTTACGCCCCCGGCCTGAAAACGCGCGACGACATCGCCGCCGTGGTCAGCGCGCTCGAGCGGCCTGTCAACGTCCTGATGGGATTGCAGGGCGTGCTGTTGAGCTTTGGCGAACTGGAGGAGCTCGGCGTGCAGCGGGTGAGCGTGGGCGGCTCGCTGGCGCGTGCTGCGCTGGGGGCGTTCCTGCGCGCGGCACACGAGATGCGCGACCACGGCACCTTCACCTTCACGGAAGAGGCGGCGAGCGGCAGCGCACTCAACGATCTGTTCACCAAAGCCTCGCATACCTGGGGCGGCCGCCAGAACCCCTAGTGACGCACAAATAAAATCTGTTCTGAAGGTTTGACTTAAGTTGTTGAGTTTTCGAATATTATTTTTCGACCTTCATTTCTTCGTTACAAAAAAATCTGACCTGAGTGGCCCGCTCAAACTTGTAACAGCTACAAACGAAACCTGTTCTATCGCTGTCTTGCCGTTCGGTGCTTCGCTTCACGGACCGTGTCGCGCGCGTGCTGATCGTCCTCAAGTTGGCGCGCGAGTTCTTTGGCAGCGAGAAACAGGCAGTGGAATGGATCAAGCGGCCGCTCGCAGAACTGAAACAGGAATGCCCGCTCAATGTGCTCGGTACACAGCCGGGATACGATCGCGTGAAGGACACCCTGTTGCGCGCGCGCGAAGGGGTGACGGCATGAGGCTCTACATGCTCGTGTCGGACACCGGCGGCCAGCCCCGAAACGACCTCGACGGGATGGGCGGCGCGGTCGCTGGCGGACGCTGGAGCCCGCGAGGCAAACCCGCCATCTACACGTCCTGCCACACCTCGACTGCCCTGCTCGAGCTACTGGTGCACACGGGTGGCATGTTGCCAGCCGCCGGGCGCCTGCACCTTATCACGCTGGAGATCCCCGACGACTGCTATGACAGCGCGTACGTGCCCGCACCGCCGCTTGGCTGGGGAGAGCTTGAGCGAGATCCACGCGCGACTGTCGTCATCGGCACTAGGTGGCTGGCGGCGCAGGAGCAACTCGCGATGCGAGTGCCGTCCGCGCTCAGCCCGCTCGACTTCAACGTCTTGCTCAACCCGCGTCACAAGGACATGGCCACCGTCGAGGTCGTGTCGAAAGTGCCTTTCCTGGTCGACTCCCAGGCTTTCAGCGGCCTCGCCTGAACCAGCAGTCGAATCTTCTTCGCGACTCAGCTGGGCCAACTACGCATGAGAAGGCGTCGCGCGCTGATCCGCTGGCTGCTCGTGCGGGGCACGGTGCGTTATCTCCCTCGCCGAAAAGGCGACACGAGCGACCACGTCCCACCACATTCGACGCGCTGCCGTTGCACCAGCATCAGTCCCGTCGCGTCCAGCAGGCAGCACTTCACGAGCGCGTCGCTGACCACTGCGCCATCTCTTCGGCAAGAAACTTTGCCAGCGGGCGGATTTCCCCGTGCACGCTCGCTTGCTCAAGGGATTTCATGTATTCGGCACGCCGGCTCACCCGGACCACCGTCCACGGATACCCGCCGGAGGCGAGAAGCACGTTCATCAGGAACCGGCCGATACGTCCGTTCCCGTCAAAGTACGGGTGGATGAACACAAAGAGGTGATGTCCGAGTACTACCCGCACCCCGGGGTGCGACTCTGCCCTGATCAGTTCAAACAACGCTTCGAGGCTGTCGAGAATCGCATCGCGCGGCACCGGGGTGTGCATCGAGTTGCGGATGAAGATCGGACCGGTACGGTAGCCTGCCAGCTGGTGGGTCGCGAGTATGCCGGCCTTCACCGATGGCCCAAAGAGTTCCGCGTACCAGCTGTGGTGGTCGCGCTCCACGATATCGCCCGCGTTTTCGCCGGCAAAGAGTTGCCCGATGCTCGTTTTGATCGCCTGGAAGGCTTGGAAGTAACCGCGTGCGGCGAGCGCGTTTTTGGTTTTGAGATGCTCAGGATCGCCGTCAGGGTTCCAGTCACCCCGTGCCACCCGCTCGATCAGCTCGTCCGTGACCTGGTAGCCTTCGATGGACAGGGAGTTGTAGGCGTCAGAGACGTAACGCTCGTCGACCTCCGCCAGATAGGCTGCGGCGTCCTGCCCGATGCGCGGCGGCTCGGGGAATTCTTCGATCACTGCCTCGCGCCATCGCGCCCACATGGACTGCAACCGAAGCACGTACGGAGAACGCTGTCGGCTCGGCGTGAGTGATGGTTCCTCTTTTTCGAACGGATTGACGGGCTTGATGGGCAGCCCCGCCGCGGCGAAGCTGTCGAGGATGCGTTTGGCCTCGAGGGGACGCTGCATGAACTCGAACGCGCCCGCCAGCCGCGCGGCCGGCGCCTGTTTGCCGCCGTCAGCGAGAAGGGTCGTGAGGACCTCGGTCGCGCTACGCACCAGCGAAAGCGCGATTTCAGCCTCGGCCGCATTGTTTACGAAGAACTGCGGGCCGATCATGCACAACGCCTCAGCAACCGGCCACACCTGCAGGCCTCGGATCGCGACGCGTGAATTGGGCACGCGGTTTTCGTCAGGGTAGACCGCCAGCGACGTATTGGACGGCAATTTAAGGACGGTCGAGCCGCCGTCCTTTGCGACCGCGATCACCTGCCCCGGAATGGTGGTGTTGCCGGTGTGCAGCAGCAGCGACGCCTCGGGGTTCAGGCAATAGCGTTTGTTGAACCGTTTGCTGAGGTAGCGCGCGATAAACGCCCAGTACGTGGCGTACCAGATCGTCGACTCGCCGTCCCCGTCCGCCGGGCTGCTGCAGAAATACCAGCCCTTCATGGCCGGACGCAGAAAGCCAGTCGCGACGAGGAGCGCGCGCTGGTCGTCCGTCAGGTCGGCATGCTCGACGACACCCTGGTGCTTGTCCTGCAGCCGCTTGAGCGTCTTGAGCGCCGCGGCCAGCTTGGCGGACGGTTTGGTCCTGGAAGATGGTGGCATGGGTGACCTTGTGGTGCGGTGAGCCGCTAAATTTACTTTGAGTTAGGCCTGGATTTTACTTTGACTTGCGGAAAAAATTTACTTTGACTTATACCCTTTTCTTACTTTGCATTGCAATACATCATCATTTGCAAGTTCATGATATAGCTCATAAAAACCGTCTTAAAATTTTATCTGAAGCAGCCCATATTCCAGCCAGATTTTTGCGCTAAAAAAGGAGATTTTCCTGGCTGGCGGCGACGTTTTACCGAGCGCGACCGACCGATCAGGCGCGCTCCGATGGGCCCCCTCCAGCTTGCCATCGGCCCGCACCGACATAGCGAGGCGCTGCCTAAAGGCAAGCTTTCCGCGACATCGCGCGCGGCATTCCGCTTACCGGCGCGCGCAGACGCGGTCGTAGCTGCCGTCTTAGCCGGACGCCCGCAAATCTTCGTACATCTGCTTTGCAGAGCGCCGCTCACGCTTCGGTCTTCGAGTATCGGCGACTACGCAGTAACGCAACAGACATTGATCGAGCAGCTGGTCGTCGCGGAAGAGGAGCGCATCCTCGCGGGCATCGAGCCCGATTCGGCGCAGTGGCGTGCGCACTTCATCGACACATCGTTACGCGGTAGCGACGGCGATCAAATAAATGAAAAATTCCCCAACGACAATAACGAAGGAGCACACGACCGGACGTCCTGCTTGACGCTATCCAGCGAGGTCAGGTTTGTCTGCAACGTGTTTTAACGAGACCAGTTTTCTTTGTCGCGAACCTCGACCTGGGTCCGATGCGTAAGGCTTTGCGCGTGAGTTGCCTCATCGCTGTCTACTCTAGGTGCGAAGGAGCGAAATTTTATGAGCGATAGCAAGTCGCTCAACTGGACTGGGTCGTTCCTTGTCCTCTCGTAATCTCCGGTGAATCAGCGGGTTAGCGCTAGGTTAGATTTCTTTGTCACCGGCGAGACGCGCTTGTCCGGGCGGATGGAGCAGATTTCTTTGCCGAAAGGACCCAAATCAGGTTTGTTTGGCGCAAATCAGGTTTCGTTTGCGCGTCACCACCCTGATCGCCAAAACCCTACCGGCAGCGGGCTTGATTTGTTGAATGGATGGTCATAATATCCACCCCCATGAATCAGCCCGCCACCTCGAAGAAAACCCGCACTACGAGCACCCGAGGGCGCCCGCGCGAATTCGATACCCCCACTGTGCTTGCCCACGCAAGCGAGGTGTTCTGGCGTCACGGTTATCACGCCACCTCGATCGACGATCTGTGCCAGGCCACGGGTCTGTTGCGCGGCAGCCTGTACGGTGTGTTCGGCGACAAGCACGGCATCATGCTGGCCGCGCTCGATCATTACGCGGAAGGTTCGATTGCCCGCCTCGCCGAGCGTCTGAACGCACCGGTGCCTGCGCAGGAGGCGTTGCACGACGCCATGCTTCACTACACCAGGGCGGCGTCGGCGTTGTCGGCGGGGCGCAGTTGCCTCATCACCAACACCACGCTGGAGATGCAGCCGGGCGACGACGCGTTGCGCGATCGTATTGCCTCAATCCAGCGCCGCATGGCGACGCTGCTCGCGGCTGCCGTGATTCGCGGCCAGGCAAGCGGCGCATTCAATTCGACGCTCGACGAAAAAGCCGTGAGCAATTTCCTGTTGTGCATCATCCAGGGCCTGCGCGTGCTAGGCAGAGTGGCGCATGAAGAGGACGAGTTGAAGGCCGTCGTGGATATCGCGATGCGCGCGCTCGAGTAAATTTTTTTGACTAATTTTTGAACGGTCAGTCATGAATACTGAATGCGCCAAATCATCTTCGGCGGTTTTTGCTGTCCCCGCTGCCGGTCTCGCGTCCGGCGCCCGCGGCGCAACCGCGGTCGCGCCGCGGGTCGAGCGCCAGGGGCTCGCGCTCGCCGTGCTGTTCGTGGGGGCGTTTCTCGCGCCGCTCGACTATTTCATCGTCAACCTGGCGTTGCCGGCCATCCACACGGGACTCGGCGCGACCGACGCACAACTGCAGCTCATCGTCTCTGCCTATGCGTCCGCCTACGCCGTGCTGCTGATCACGGGTGGACGGCTCGGCGATCTGTTCGGGCGCCGGCGCATGTTCATGACCGGCATGGCCGGGTTCGTGGTTGCTTCAGCGCTGTGCGGCCTGGCGACAGGCGGGCACATGCTGGTGCTCGCGCGGATCGTCCAGGGCATGGCCGCCGCCGTGATGGCGCCGCAGGTGCTGGCGACGATTCGAGCCGTGGTGCCGCTCCATCAGCAAACCCGCATCATGAGCTTCTACGGCTTCGTGTTCGGGCTGAGTTCGATCGTCGGACAACTCGGTGGCGGTGCGCTGATCACGTACCGGCCGTTTGGCCTCGACTGGCGCGTCATTTTCCTGATCAACATTCCAGTTGGCATCCTCGCTTTCATCGGCACCTGGAAATTCGTGCCCGAAAACCGGCCCGCCGTGCGCACGGGCGTCGACCTGAAGGGTGTCGCGTTGCTCTCGCTATTGCTGCTGCTGGTCATCTACCCGATGACCCACGGCCGCGAGGCCGGCTGGCCGGCATGGACGTTCGCGATGTTCGCGCTCAGCGTGCCGGCATTTGCGCTATTCATCGCCGCTGAGCGGCGCGTCGAGCGTCGCGGCGGTCATCCGCTGGTCGATCTGCAACTGTTTCGCAATCCGGCGTTTGCGCTCGGCCTCGTGCTGGCGTTCCTGTTCTATTGCAACAGCGCCTTCTTTCTGACCTACGGCATCTTTCTGCAAACCGGCTTGCACTGGACACCGCTCGCCTCTGGCGTCGCGATCATGCCGTTTGCCATCGGCTTTGTGCTCGGGCCGCTGACCTCGCCGGAGGTGGTGCGGCGCATCGGCGGCCACGTGCTGACGCTCGGTTTCTCGATGATGACATTGGGCTTTACCGTGACAGGCTGGTCGGCCACGCGCGCGGCCACCCCGGACCTGCTGTTCTACTGCGGGCTGGTGTGCGCCGGCATCGGCCAGGGGCTGCTGTTGCCGTCGATCATGCGGATTGTCCTCCTGGAAGTCGTGCCGGAGAAGGCAGGGCTGGCGTCCGGCGTGGTCTCGTCGACCTTGCAGATCGGCTCGGCGTTCGGCACCGCGGCGATCAGCGGCGCGTTCTTCGGCGTGTTGGGCGGACGGGCCGCGCCGGGTGCTTACGCTCATGCCTTCCAGTCCAGCCTCGCCATCAACGCGCTATTGATGCTCACGTGCATTGGGCTGAGCGTGCTGCTGGTTCGGCATCAGCAGGCCGCGCTGCGCCGGGCCGGATAAACGCTGTATCGAATGCGCCGGTTTGTGCGGACGGTGAAAAAACGCTCCTTCAGGTAATCCGGTTTACGTCGCGGCAGCAACGTTTATGACGCCAGTATTGCGGTGTGCGGTTTAAATGCAATCAGCCGTCACACTGATGGCATTCATGGGTGATCCCGCGGTTTATGGATGATTATGGCAATAATTGGTCTGATAAAAAACGACCGGCCACTTAATCAAGACACCAGTGCCTGACAAATCGGCACGGCATGTTTTACATTGAACTATTCGGCCGTCGCGTAAATTGTTCTGCCGCCGCGGGCCGTGCGGTGGGGGCTTGGGCCCACTGTTGCAAGGGTTTTCGCCAGTTGAGCATTGTTTCGCCGGGCGAGCGGATGATCGAAGTTCCAATCCGTCGGTCATGAAAACGGTATCAATAAAAATCACTTGCGGGGCTTAAATTCGATTGTTAATCTTGGCAAACTCTTTAAAATAGTTTCGCCAGTTGGCCGTCTGTGGCAATGGGTTAAAACAGCTCACCACTTTCGTAACGGGGATTGATATGCCGACCGCTACCCTCGAAGCATTCGATACATCGTCAATCGCGTCATTCAACGTCGGCGACGTCGTTACGCTCAAATCGGGCGGCCCGCGCATGACGGTGACCTACGTCGGGCCCGTTGCGCTGACCTCGGGCGACTGGCTGATGTGCCAGTGGTTCGACGAACATGGCGAGCTGCGCCAGGAAATGTTCGAGCGGGACCGGGTAAGGCTCGAGCCGCGCTCCATTCCGGCTGGTTCGATGAAACTGCGCACGTTTGGGCGCGTCGCGCACTCGGGCTGAGCGGGTTGGGAACCTTGGGCGGGAAGTTGGCCGGGCAGTTGGCCCGGTAATCAGCCAGGGAACCAGTCCGGTATTCAATGCGGGCGTAACGCCCGCATCTACGCCAGAATCTGCCCGCAGAAGTGAATGTCCGGACGGGGCAGTTTTTGCCCGTCTGGCCCGTCTGCTCAAGGGCGCAGCAAGCCTCCCGTACCCCTTATCTCACGCCGCCGGCAGCGCGCCCATGGCTTTCGCCATTTCGGTGGTCGGTGTCCAGCCGAGTCCTGCATACAGGGGACGTCCCAGTTCCGTGGCATGCAGAATTGCATACGGCAGGCCACGCGCGCTAAAGGCCGCTTCCGCGCGATCCATCAGCTGACGTGCGATACCGCGCTGCCGGTGGCTGGGCTCGACGTATACATTCAGCACGTAGCCGCGCCGGTCCTGTTCGGGGTGCAGCGGATGCGGCGGCCAGTCGATTTCGATCAGCCCGATACCCGCGACAGGCGCATCGCCGTCCAGCGTCACGAAGCCGAAATACGAACCGTCAGCGAGGCGCGGTTGCAGCCACATGCGGAAAGCCGGTGTCATTCGATCCAGCAGCGCCGCATCTCGCCCTGCCTCCCGGAACATCTCGTAGCGGTGACGGCAAATCAGCTCGAGGTCGTCGGCAACGAGAGGGCGCGTGTGCAGCATGATCGACGTTTCTCCAGAAGGGTTGTCCCGATGCACGGAGGCAGGAGACGGCCGGCGGGTCAGCGCCGCGCTTCGGTGGCCATGCGCACCGCGAGGCCAGCGAGCACCGTGCCCATCAACCAGCGCTGGACCACGATCCACGCGGGCCGGCGTGCGAGAAACACCGCAATCGAGCCGGCCATCATGGCGACGATCGAATTGACCGTCAGGCTGAAGGCGATCTGCACCGACCCCAGCACCAGCGATTGCTCCAGCACGTTGCCGTGTTGCGGATCGATGAACTGCGGCAGCAGTGACAGATACAGCACCGCAATCTTCGGATTCAGCAGGTTGGTGACGAAGCCCATCGCAAACAGCTTGCGCGGACTGTCCGCCGGCAGGTCCCGTACCTGAAACGGCGAACGGCCGCCTGGTTTGACGGCCTGCCATGCGAGCCACAACATATAGAGCGCGCCACCGAAGCGCAGCGCGTCGTACGCGAACGGCACGGCGAGCAGCAAGGCTGTAATGCCGAGCGCGGCGCTCAACATATAGAAGACGAAGCCGAGCGCCACGCCGCCAAGCGAGATCAGACCCGCAGTACGGCCCTGGCAGATCGAGCGCGAGACGAGATAGAGCATGTTCGGGCCGGGCGTGAGCGCCATCCCGAGCGAGACGAGACCGAAGGTCAGCAGTTTGGTGAGTTCAGGCATTGCATGGCTCCATGAAGAGTGATCTGGCTGATCCAGCAATACCCAGGCGCGCGGCGGTTCGCGAGGTGAGCGTCGCGGTCCGCGTTCCCCGATGGTGTCCCATCTTCAAGCGCCAGTTGCGCGGACCGGACGATTATTTCATGGGCTGCCGGAAGCGGGCAAATCGAAAGGACGCGGTGGCGTGGAGAACGGCAGCGGGTTGGAGCCGGCCCGTGCGCCTCATGGGCCGCGGCGGTTTAGCGCTCGTTCTTATGGCGCGTCGCGCGGTTTTGAACGCGCTGGATCAGCATCACGGAGAAGGTCTTCATCTTGACCACGCGCCGCCTCTGTTCCACTTCTGCCTCGACGTTCTTCGGCGGATTGGGCTGCAGTGCCCAGTAGAGCGCGCCCAGCCAGCCAAACCCGGTCCAGCCGAGGCACGCGTTGAACAGCGCCAGCGTCAGCAGATCATGACGCTTGCGCCGGTCGGCGATGATCGCCGGCAGGAAGTACAGCCCGAGCGCCACGATCGCGCCTACCACTTGAACGACGATGCTGTTTCCCATCGCGGCGCTCCCAAAGGTGTACGAACCTGTGACGGCTCCCCGGCCTGAAGGACCGAGGCGTCCTCCCCATAGAAGGATCTTTTTCCTGCTTCACTGCAGACTGCCCGGTGAACCGCTCACGCAGCCACCCGGTCTTATGTCCGCTCTGTCCGATGCTCTGGATGGGGGCCTTCGCCCCCGCAGACATACGCCGGCCGCCCGCCGGTCGTGTTCCGTTCCGCTGGTTGCCCGGCACGCCCGTCGCGTCGTCTGAACGCGACACGCCTGCTGGTCCTGACGGCCGCATATCCGCCGCCGCGCAGCAGCTGAATGCCTCTCGCCTTGATGTTGAGCGCAGCATTGTGATCAGCATGCGCCTCGAAACCGCAGCGTTGACAGACAAACCGCGCTCCCTCCCGGTTGTCCGGGTGAATGTGTCCGCAGGGGGAACATTCCTGACTCGTGTACGCCGCCGGCACCAGGCCGACCAGCTTGTTGCGGCGCGCCGCCTTGTAGGCGAGCGTGTGGTGGATGCTGCCCCAGCACGATTCCAGAATCGCCCGGTTCAGCCCCGCCTTCGTGCGCGCGCCATTCGGAAGCCACTTTCCGGTCGCCTCGTCGAGCCGGGCCTTCGGTGCGCGCGTCATGCCCTGGATCCTGAGATCCTCGAGCACGAAGAACCGGGCGTCCGACGTGGCCAGACCGTGGCTGACCTTGTGGGCGAAGTCATTGCGTGCCCGCGGCGCGTACGCCTTCTTCCGGGCCAGTCGCGCGACCAGTTTGCGCCGGTTGGCCGAACCCTTCTTCGCGTGCGCGATGCGACGCTGGTAGCGCTTCGCCCCGACCTCCTTGCGACGCAGGCGCTCGAGCACGATCGCGTCAGGTCGGTACTGCCTGCCGTCGCTCGTCGCGATGCAGTTGTCCCGCACGTTGCGGTC